>JAYRHW010000216.1:0-4114 GCA_041907145.1 Bdellovibrionota bacterium | reverse complement strand
GGTCAAAGCAGAAGGGTTGCACTCTTTCTCTATCGAGGTTCGATCGACTCCTCCGTTGGCTATATTGGATTCGTACAATCCTCGAGCGATCCGACGGTTTGGCAGAATAATCAGGACGCCACCGATATGCTCGGCGTTATCAGCGGTACCGGGCTTCAGTTCGATTCTCAGGGAAATGTCACCAGTACCAACTACGATCCAGCCGTCAGAATAGCGGCAGGCCTGACTATCAACGCTGATTTCAGCGGACTGAAAATTAGCGGCAGCACCTCTCAAGGCACACTCAATGGCTCCGCGCTGACCTCTGTCCTTGAAGGGGGTAGTCTCTATACCGCAGTCGCCGCCCGCAGAACATTGGATCAACTTACCAATCGACTAAACGAACTATCGACGCTGCGCGGCAACTTCGGTTCGGCCGCTTCAAGAATTCAAACCGCTCTGAGCGTCGTCGATCGAGCGCGCACCGAATCTCTGGCTGCGGAATCGCGGATACGAGATGTGGATGTGGCTTCGGAATCAGCGTCACTCGTGGCCAGCCAGATTAGGCAGCAGACGGCGGCTCGCGTTCTGGGTCTGGCGAATAATCAACCGGCTCTGGCTCTGAGTTTGCTGCAATTCTGACAACGCTAACAATACCGTAGCCTTAGTGGACTTGGAAGTGAGCAGGAACTCTCGATAGCGCCTGTTACTCCTCAAGTAACCACTAAGACCACTAAGGCACGCTCGCTAGTTCGAGCAAACACTTCCCACAATTTGGGTAAAGACAAGCTGCACATTCTCCTGGCTGATCATTCCTGAGAGCGCCTCGTGAACACAGGGTGCGCACTCTTGAAAGCTATGGCAGCTCGATACCGCATTCCTCAACTGATCGATGTTGGGGCCTGGTCCGGGAGTTGGGGACGGCGAAGGAGATGGCGGAGGATTATGTTCACCGGTGCCCCCACCACCTTGCTGCTGATCCCCTCCCTTGCCGCCGCCGGAGTCTCCATTCGAATCGTCGCTTTCGCAATTCGCCTTCAACTCGCGCACGCCCTCTTTAACCGAGTCCAGCACATCGGGAGAAAGCAGGTCAGACTTGCGCAGGGCCAACAGACTCGGCAGCAGCTTCTGGCTTACTCGCGAAACGCAGGGCCTACAGCGCTTAACCGGCTGACCATCGGGAAAGCAGCGATCTTCAATCACGTTCAGCACAACCTGCGCATTGAGATACACGCCATCGGCTACGCATCCATTGTCCTCAGCCGCAGCGTCTATGGCTGGCTGAACGACATCTTCAACTGAACAAGCGTCCTGCGCCTGGGCGCGGACACCACAAAGAACAACTACCAATCCGAGCACCAACGCTCGACCTGCTAACTCGCACATACTGCTAACCCCTTAGAAAGTTTACTGCCTCGCGTCTTCGCCTGGCCTATATGGCCAGTGCGGGACAGAGGGGGGACAGTGCAACCAGTATTCCAGGGGTTACAGCGCGCTAACAGTCGGTATTGGAAAGCAAAGGAACAGGAAAATCAGCGCAGTAACAATTCTTGTCACCCAGGAGTCACACTTTTTGCTCGGAATTTCTAGGCAGCTCGAACTTCAACGGACTAGCTCGAGACGCGTCACTTGGCATTCCCCATCGAGAGTAAAGCGAGCCTCCACCGGATGCTCTGGATGATTGGGATCGGGAACGTCAATTGAAATTTGAGGCGGCTCCGCCTCCGAATCGATTTGCAGCAGCACCGCCATAAGATCGCTTAGTTTAGCTTCGACTGCGGTAGGAAAAACTCCTAGCTCGCTTCTAAGCGCAGCGCCCCTCAAGCTCTGGATTTCAATGAGCCGTTTGAGCGGCGGCAAGGATCGAAGAAACTCGGCGTCGGTCTCGGATGTAAGCTCGAATACAATTCGGTCGCTGTCAGGCCTCAAGAGAAAGCGCTCCGAGCCAGTCTCGGTGACGCGATAGCCCTGGTTACCCACAAGCATTAAATAGTTTGGCTCACGTCCGGGCAGCCCGAAGTTAATCCGCACCGTCAGGTCCGGGCGAAATGCCGTAGTGATGGAGAATTGCGGCTCCCGGCTTGCCGGCTCCTGCACGCGAGTCAGCACCTCCCTCAAGCGAGCGTCGAGGGCTTGTCGTTCCGGGTGATTAACAGGGAGAGCAATCGTCGAGAGTAGATCCATCTCCTCCGGCGGCCCAAAGGCCTTGCGCAATAACTCAAGCGAACCATTGATCGAGAAAACTGTTGAATCGCCGAATTCTCCGCCCGATTCCCTACGATCGCTTATCGTCTCATCTCTCAAAAATCCTGCATGCACAGGATTCACGGCATTTGGCTCAAGACCCATAGATGTCCGCTTTAGTTCTCCTCTCGTCGCTTAAGAACTGCTCCCGCTACCACGACGACGAAAAGTGCGCCAAGAGCGATGCCTCCGTATTTAAGCACGGCTCCCTTTATATTTTGCGCCTGAACCTCATCAGACCGAGAATCGGAAAACATATACCCGTCAGACACGCCTACTTGCTCCTGAAATTTCGCCTCATAGGATGAAACCTTCTCCTCAACCTTGTCGATGAGAACTTTTAGCCCGGCACCGCGGCCAGAATCGGCCATTGAGTTGGAAATATCGCTGATGGAGAGTCCAACTGAATCGTGCCCTAAGCTTTGATAAATTGCGGCACCCGCGGCCTTCTGCACGACATTGGGAACATAGGTAAGACCGTAGAACTTATCATTTTGATCGAAGAACAATACTACCGACACGGCACTGGGCTCATGTGTCGTAGGATGAGCGATTCGATAATAATACGGGGAACTAAAAACCTGATCGCGCAGAGCTTCGAGCACCCGCTTCTCGCTGGGATTAAATGCGCGGGTCTCCTCTGCTGTCGCGACTGGCGCTTCGGTCTTGGCGGCAAAAACGTACCAGTTCTTGTGCCCCTCTAGGATAAGAGAGACATCCAATTGCTCCTGTCGGGGCAGCGTTATGCCAATTTGATAGAGCTGCTGCTCAGGCTGCCAAGCTCGACCCAACTCTTCCAGGGTGGTTGAAACAGCCACATCTTTGCCAACCGCAGGCATAGTGGCCTGAGGAATTCCAGAGTCAGAGGGTTGACCATAACTAGCCGGCACTTCCCCAAAGGTCAATCCAGCCAAAGCACCAAGAACGGGAGCAACAGAGCGGGAAAACATAGTAACTTCCGACAAAAACAGACCCCCATAGTATAGCCCATCAATTGGGCTAAGATAGCGATTCCAAGAGCCTTGAATTAGAGGGGTTACTTCGCTGTTATCACTACCTTGCCCCTCGCATGCTACTCGCTGTCCTCTTCGCAATTCTGCAAGCAGAGATCATACTGAGCCTGAAGGAAAATCAATGCGGCCTGCGCTCCTACCACCGCGATATTCGAAGTCATGCAATTTACGTATTCAGGCTGACATTCAGGTGCAGGCAAGCATCCCTGTTGGCCGGGATGAGGATTGGCTCCGCCGTAAGGCCCAACAGTTCCACCGACCAGACTGCAACACGCAGCGTTACCCGAGTTCCACGCTTCGACATAGGCCCGCTCAGCCTCCTCACTCTTAGAGGCAAACTGACGATCGCAATCCGCCTGGCATGTGTTAGGCGCCGGCTCTGGATTTGGAGGCAGGCTCACACGAGCTGACACTTGGTTTGGCTGCGGACTACCCTGCAGAGCAAAGGCGAAGGAGGGCGCAAGCGCGGCAATCATTAAGGCTCCCAATACTATCTCTAAACGCAGGGTCTTATTTGGCAATCTCATAACATATCCTCCTAACTACAAAAGTCATTCCAACTCCAAAAGAGCAGGCCTCAGTATTCGAATGCGCCGATATCGAGGGCTCCTTCTCGCGGTCTTTGTAGCCCGTCAAAATCTCTGCGGATGGAAACTCCATACCGCGACTCAAACTCAGAGGCGACGCTCTCATACAGAGCATCGGCGCCTGCGTTACGTGCGCTACTGGTGGCCGGAAGATGAAAATCTCTCGCTGCTGAATCGACGAACAAAGCGGCGTTTCCGGTCGGGTCTAAGATGTTGTTGGAATACGTTATTGGCGCGGACTCAAACTGAGTCAGCCTTCCATCGCTTGTACTAAGCCGCGAGACAATATTG
>JAYRHW010000215.1:0-12716 GCA_041907145.1 Bdellovibrionota bacterium | reverse complement strand
TTTCTAAAGCTTGGAGGACTCGAGCTGCCGAACGCGGCAGTTCGAATGAGCCTTCCTCCGATTCCTCTCTAGGGGGCTGGGGATCGTGGGGAGTGCGGGAAGGGTCTGGGTTAAACTTGGACATACAACATGTGGCAAACTACTTAATTCTTTGGTTTTACCCCGTTCCACGCCCGAGTTTCAATGCCGAAGAATAAAGAGTAACAAACCGAATCTCTTCTGTTTTCTGGTACCTAATGATATTCTTACAGCAGAGGTAATCAATTGAGGGCAACGCGAGAGAGGGAAACGGAAGAGGAGCAAGCTGAGCTCGAAGTAGGGCAGCAAGCCACTCGCTCTGCCTTGGCGTCGGAGATCCAAGAGCTCAAGGCCTCGATTGATCGAGCCATCTCGAAGCGTGAGCGCCTCCCTCAACCCATGTTTTGGTCCCTGTTTCATTCCCGAATCAAAAGTATCCGAGAGCGTCGTGAAATTTCACGATTGCTTGGTGACATCTTTGGCGGCCAGGACTCCTAATTAAAGTCAGACAGGCGGCATGCCCGAGCTTCCGGAAGTAGAAAGCACCGTTCAATATCTGCGCGAGCGAATGCTCGGACTTCGCATTACGGAGGCCACCGTGCTCTGGGCTCGCACGATCGATCGCCCGTCGCATGCAACGTTCCGCAAGCAGATTGGCGGATATTCAGTTCATGACGTCTCGCGGCGCGGCAAGTATATCGTCATCGAGCTTGCCAAGCGCGGGCAGCCGCAGCGCTTTTTGCTGGGGCATTTGCGTATGAGCGGGAGTGTTGACGTAATTTCCCAGGCGGCGCCGCTCGCGAAGCACGATCGAGTAGTTTTGAAGCTCGATAATGGGAAGGAGCTGCGCTTTAATGATCCGAGAAAATTCGGGCGCCTTTACCTGGTCTCATCGCCGCAGACAGTTTTAGGAAAGCTGGGCTTGGAGCCGCTTGAGGACTCTCTCAGTGTTGAATTGCTGTACGAACGGTTGCAAAGGAAGCGCGGAGCCATCAAGTCAATCTTACTCGACCAGACGATTCTTGCTGGAGTGGGAAATATTTACGCAGATGAATGTCTGTGGCGTTCGAGAGTGCATCCCCTGCGCCGGGCTTGCAGTCTTTCAGGCTCCGAAGTGGAGCGTCTTCTTGGGGAACTGCGCGGAACTTTGCAGGAAGCTATCAAGGCGAATGGCACCGACTTCGGCGATGGAGTCATACACGAAGGGCTTTATGTTCCCCGTGTCTACGGTAGAGACGGTGAGCCTTGTCAGCGCTGCCAATCGCCGATTAAGCGCATTGTCGTTGGGCAGCGTGGAACTCATTTTTGCCCGAATTGTCAGACGAGGCGTAAATCCAGGAGTCTGTTGTCGCGATGAGTAAGGCTTTTACCAAGGAGTCCAATGGCGATGACGCTGATGAGGCAGAAATTACTGCTCCGCAGATACCCAAGGGTGCCAAGAATTATATGACCCCCGGCGGGGTGCGGCGCATGCAGGAGGAGCTGCGCGATCTGCTGTATCGCGAGCGACCTGAAGTCGTGAACACGGTTTCATGGGCGGCTGGTAACGGAGATCGTTCCGAAAACGGGGATTATCTCTACGGCAAGAAGCGTCTGCGGGAAATCGATCGCCGAGTGCGGTTCCTGTCGAAGCGACTTGATTTGGTGGAGGTGGTCGATCCTTTGGCAGTGGCCTGCGAACAGGTGCGCTTTGGTGCTACAGTCACCATCGCGGATGAGGACGATAACCGTAAGACTTACTCGATTGTCGGAGTGGACGAGGCGGATGCATCGATCGGAAGAATCAGCTGGGCATCGCCATTGGCCAACGCGCTCATGAAAGCCAAAGTCGGCGATGTAGTAATGTTCCGCTCTCCGCGCGGAGTTCAAGAAATCGAGATTATCGAGATTCTTTACAAAACTCTCGAGTAGCTGAGGCGGATTCTAGAGGAGTTTCTTCCGTTTCCTCCGGTTCCGGAACCACGGGCGTTATCTCGGGCGTCGGGGTGGGATTAATCATGACATCACCCATGACAATCTCGCCCATTTTCACCGGAGGATCTTCAAGTGCGATCTTGCCCATGAGCTGTCGATTTTCATCAGCTGCTCCCTGACGCACGTGGAGGAACCCAAGAACCGTTCCAACGAAAAGAATGAGAAGGGAGTTAATCGTCCAGCGCCTTCGCCGACCAGGACCACACTCGCTGGTTAGTACGGTGCCGTCGCGCCGACGGTACATTCGAACACAGATCTTGCCGTTGCTTGTTAGGAGTTGCTCAGCCTCCTCTTTGGACATAGCGCTTAAATTGTAGACGCTTTTTTTGCAGCGCGCACAAAAGCGGCGTTTGTCGTCGCCGTTCATCCTGGACCAGCGCTCACTGCAGGGGGTTTTGATGACGATCTTAGAAAGGACACCTTGTGTGCTCATATGAACCTCCGATAACTCTTAGACTGTACCGGCAAAGAAAGGTTCGGAGGAGGAAAGATCAATAATTACGAGTGGTTCGAGGCGGTGCCTGCGGTCGGCCGGCAGCGCACACGCAAGCATTTTCGGATGCGGGCCGGGGCGGCCAAGGAGTTGGTCGGGAGACCTTAGTTGGTCGCAGGGGCTGCCGTCTGCAGCAGTTCGGCGCTCGTGGCACTGCCATCGCGCCGTAGTACCATCAAAGTTCTGTAGTTTTCACGGATCCATCGCAGCACTTTAGCGCCGACTACTTGGTCCCCGGGAAGCCCGAAACCAAACTCTCCACCGTTGGTGTCGATGAGTACGATAAGTGGCGGGCTATGCTCGCGCAGGGCAGAAAGAATCACTTCTTCGCCACTGATATACAGCGCATGCATGTCGATCCAGGGGTAAGGCGTGGGATTGGGGATGCGCAGCAGATAGTTCAGCGCCGAGCCGTTGGGTATGACAAAGAGCCCAGTTGGCGCAGGAGAGATAGACGCGATGTACTTCAGCAGATCTTCTGCCACGCCGCTTTCAGCGGAAAAGTCGGGACTGAGTGCGTAGAATCTGTCGCTGTCATTACCCAGGGGCTCCGTACGTCTCTCGTAATAGAAATCACTGAAGCGGAGGTGTGCAGTCATAGTGGCCAGCAGGAACGACAAGGCTAGAGAACGAAATACAACTCCTCCGCCCCAGGCGCGTGCCAACGCTGCTGGAATGCCATAGAGGAGAGTAGGAACGAGCATGAGAGTGAGGGGCAGCGCCATGTAAAAGCCGTAGTGATACAGACGGACCTTTAGAATCATGCGCAGTGTCATCATGACTGCCAGCACCAGCCACAGCATGCACAGCCGAGATTTGTCAGGTGACCATGAACTGGTGCGGAAACGCCGCAAGATCGGCATGACTACGAACACGACCGCCAAAAATCCGCGAGGCAGCTCCAACCAGGGCAGAATTCCTTGCTTTATGAATAGTACCGCGAAGATGAGTATTCCAAGCGAGAGGGCAAGCGCACAACTGAACCGATTTCTTACCAGTAGACGGTCGGTAAGCACGCCTACTGCCAGCAGACTGAGGCAGAGCCCGCTCATAAGCAGTCCCGCCCATAGATTGCCGCCGACATCATCGAAGCCGCTGGTCTGCAGTTGGTAGCGATCGCTAACCGCTCGGCCGCCGATGATAAGAAGAGAGCTCCAGGCGCGCAGAACTCCGCTAAGGGCCTCCGTCCGCGGCATCTGCGTGCACATCAAAAGAAAGAAGAGAGCCGGGGGGAGGAGCGCGAAGCACGCGAAAGCAAGACGAGCCGCAAGAGGAAGAGAACGTTCGCGGAGTAAAAATGCGGCAGCAGTGAGCACTACAGCCGTGAGCGCCAACTCAATCTTCGTGAGCATCAAACAGCCAAAGATCAGCCCGGCTCCGGCAGCTGCCCAAATTGAGCGCGCTCCTGCGGTGCGGGAAAGCAGAGGAACCAGTGCCACCAGCATAATCGTGCCGTGAGTGGCTTCGTGAAGATGGGGGAATACAAAATTGAAATTTCCCTCATCGAGATAATGAGCGAAGCAGAACATGCAAAGCGCCGTGATTGCGCACATCGTAGCCGAAAGGCGGTCCGAGACCTTCAAGGCCAGCCAGTAGACGAGCACAACAAGCAGCAATATCAAAACCAAGTTACTGACAAGCAATGTGGTGAGTGACGTGCCGAAAGCATGGAAGAGCCAGGCATGAAATTGCTGACTCAGGGGACCGAAGTGCCAGAATATATCGCGATAAAGTACTGCTCCCTCGCTCAACCGCCAGGGAATATACAACTGATGTCCGAAATCCTGCAGCAAGTCGCCACAGCGTCGCCAGGTCCAGACGGCGAGAAGAAGGTAGACTAGGACGACCAGGCTGGGGCCAGCCCACGCCGTATGCAAGTCTTTAGGTGGAGAAGGGGTCTCGTTGGGGCTTCGCACGCGGTCTCCTGACTTTTTGCATAGCAGGCCCGCGACTCGACAACCAGGCTATTTCAGCGAACGATCATGGCTATCTCAGCAAGCTTGCCCTCAATTGAAAACTACTCAAGCTGAGCTTTGAGCAAATGAGCGGCTTGCGAGAGCTCCTGAGCGGCATGGGAATCTTTGGCCTCCGCAGCTCGGGCAATACCCTGTTCGTATCGCGAAAGCGCCTCCTCAGGGCGCGAAAGAGCTTCGAGAGTCTGCCCAAGGTGATAATACGTGGGAACGTAGGCGGGGGAGTCGATAACCAGCGATTCGAAGGCAGCCGCAGCTTCGGCGAGCTGATTCTCGTTTTTGAGCTCGATGCCGACTGCATAACGCAAAAATGGATCGGTCGGGCGATTCTTGAGATGAGCTCGGAGTTGCTCTAACCGGCTGCCCATCAATCCCGCTTGAACTTCTTGTATTTGATACGATGCACCTTGTCGGCTTCGGCACCTAAGCGTCTCCTTCGATCGGCCTGGTACTCACTGTAATTGCCGTCGAACCAAACCACTTGGCTGTCTCCTTCGAAGGCCAGAATGTGGGTAGCGATTCGGTCGAGAAACCAACGGTCGTGGCTGATAATCACCGCGCAGCCCACGAACCCAAGCAGCGCATTTTCGAGTGCCCGCAGCGTATGCACGTCGAGATCGTTGGTGGGCTCATCCAGCAGCAAGACATTTCCGGCGTCCTTGAGCGTCAACGCCAGATGTACACGATTGCGCTCTCCACCCGACAACACCGCCACCGGCTTCTGCTGATCCTGCCCTGAGAAGCCAAAGCGAGAGACGTAAGCGCGAGAGTTCATCTCTCTGGCGCCTAGTTTCACGATCTCGGAGCCCGATGAAATCAGTTCCCAGACACTACGTTTGTCATCCGGCAGGACGCGGCCCTGGTCGATGTAACCAAGCTTGACAGTCGGACCGACGCTAAAGGTACCCTTATCTGGCTTCTCCACTCCCATAATCAGCTTGAAGAGCGTGGTTTTTCCAGCGCCATTTGGTCCGATAATTCCGACGATTCCTCCCTGCGGAAGACTAAAATTCAAGTTCTCGTAGAGCAGGTTGTCGCCGAAGGCCTTGGCAACACCCTTCGCTTCAATGACGAGCTCTCCCAATCGAGGTCCCGGCGGAATGTATATCTCGACCTCTTCGTCACGCTTGAGGCTCTCCTCCTTGAGCATCTTCTCGTAATTGGCGATACGAGCTTTGCTCTTACTGCGTCTGGCAGAGGGGGACTGCTGAATCCATTCCAACTCCTGCTTCAATGCCTTCTGCCGTTGCGATTCCGCCTTTTCCTCCGCGGCAAGTCGCTTCTGCTTTTGATCCAGCCATGAAGAATAGTTTCCCTTCCACGGAATGCCTTGGCCCCGGTCCAGCTCGAGAATCCAACCGGCTACGTTATCGAGAAAGTAGCGGTCGTGAGTGACGGCGATTACTGTTCCTTTGTATTGCTGCAAATGCCTCTCGAGGAAATAGACCGACTCGGCATCGAGATGGTTTGTTGGCTCATCGAGCAGGAGGACGTCGGGCTCAGACATGAGCAGGCGGCAGAGAGCGACGCGCCGCTTCTCACCACCCGAGAGCGTGCTGACTTGCTGCTCGGGAGGTGGACAACGGAGCGCATCCATGGCGAGTTCAAGGCGGCTGTCCAGCTCCCAGGCATTGAGAGCATCGAGTTTTTCCTGGACATTGGCCTGCCGCTCGAGGAGCTTACTCATCGCATCCTCGGTCATATCTTGCCCGAATGCCGTGTTAATCTCCTCGAACTCCTTAAGGAGATCCACGATTGGTTTGACTCCTTCCTTTACGACGTCCAGCACCGTTTTGTTCGGATCAAGTTTAGGCTCCTGCTCAAGAAATCCCACCGTGTATTCGTCGCGGAGGAAGTTCACTTCACCGGTGAAGTCCTTGTCGACCCCGGCGATAATACGGAGGAGACTGGACTTGCCGGCACCATTGAGGCCAAGGACGCCAATTTTAGCGCCGTAGAAAAAGGACAAGGAAATATCCTTCAAGACCTGCTTGCTGGGCGGATGCACGCGATTAACGCGGCTCATGGAAAAAATGATTTTTTCGCCTTCTGGGGCCATGGGTACACTCGAAATCGTTAAAGATAACTGAGCAAAAATCCCTGACGAGCAAGAACCTCATCGCTTGACAGCAAAAGAGCGCAGCTCGTAAAGTTCTCAGTGCTCCATAGTATCTAATTGTTCTAGAAAGGTATATCAAATGAGGGCTTTTAGAATCGCAATTCTCTTTATTGCTACCTCCTTGGTCGGTGCCGGAACAGCTATGGCAGGGCCCCTCGATAATTGCGAATTGCGGAGTAAGGTGGATACCCGAACGCCAGGGCGCGTTATTTATAAGCCCTCAGGAGCTCATTTTAATCAAGCCGTGATAGTAGCAGCTCGCAGATATTATCCGACTCCTCCGGAAGTAAAGCTATTCACCTTTGAGCTGCAGCCGATTGAAATTGCTCGCTTGAAGAGTGATGGGCGTTGCAGCGGCAATCCCGAATGTTTGTTTGCGGCCACGTATCTTACCAGGCGAAATGGGCAGCAGATGTACAGGCGATATGGTGCCCTTGTTATAATTCGCTTCATGCCAAGACGGATTACTTCCAAGACTCCCTGCACTTACATTCAGATAAATCCCCGCAGACGCGCAGAGTTTCGCGGCTAACCTGCCCCGGCTTGGCAGTTGACGCCCGCTCCTGGCGAACCATAACTCGCTGTATTTACTCATATAAATACCTCTAAAATCTTTGCTGGTGACCAGCACCGATCGACACTACCCAAGCATCTCATCTCTAACGGTTCGGTTTTCCCCGGTTTTCTTCCAGCCCTTCAGGTTTTCCCAGAATCAGACTGAGTTCATGCCTTACGCTGCCGGTTTTTAATCCAGGCGAGTGGGAGTTGGGCATGGTTCTCGACAGGGGCAAACGATGTCGGCTGTTTCAAATTTCAATTCAAATCCTAATCCCGAAGAGACTAACACTCGGCCTCTGCCCGAGACCTCAGTAGGCGCTGATTCCGCAGAGGCAGCGCGCATGAGATCGGCTGCGACTAAGCTCCAAGTTTTTAATATGGCTCGCGGTCAGGATGACGGCGGCTACTACGAAGAAGACAGCGGCCCGTCTCCAGCGAGGCCGCGGGGTAAACAAGCGCCCACAGCGCTCGACGCTTTTGGAGCCGACCTGACAGAACGTGCGCGAAGGGGCGAACTAGATCCTGTGATTGGCCGCGAAGCGGAAATTGAGCGGGCGCTTGAGGTGCTTTGTCGACGCTCGAAAAGTAATCCCATTTTTCTCGGCGACGCAGGAGTCGGCAAAACAGCGCTGGTCGAAGGCATTGCGCAGCGAGTCGCCCAGGGAAAAGTGCCATCGGAGCTCGCCAATCTCCGCATCAGTATGCTCGACGTCAACGGCATGGTCGCCGGAACGACGTACCGAGGGCAATTCGAGGAACGCATTAAAGCGGTGATCACGGAGGCAGAAAAAGACAAGAATGTAGCGCTCTTCATCGATGAGATTCACCTGTTGGTCGGTGCCGGGAGCGCCAGCGGCTCGATGGATGCAGCAAACATCCTGAAGCCGGCGTTAGCGCGCAGCGGCATCCGCTGCATTGGCGCAACTACCCTCGATGAGTATCAAAAGTATTTCGAGAAGGATGCTGCACTTTCCCGGCGCTTTCAGCCCATCACCGTTGCCCCGCCAACGGCCTTACAGACTGTTGAAATATTGCACGGACTCCGTTCGAAATTTGAAGCTCATCATCACGTGAGATATACGGATGAAGCATTGAGCACGGCCGCGTTTATGTCCGAGCGCTACATTCAAAATCGTAATCAACCCGATAAAGCAATAGATTTGATGGACGAGGCCGGTGCACGTGCCAGAATCTTGGCCTCCAAGCGCTCGCCTGAACTCGAAGAGCGAGAGGCTGGTATCGATCGCATGCTGATCGAGCAAAGCGAAGCGGTGCTGGAGCAGCATTATGAAAGAGCCAAGGAACTGGCTTCAAAAATCAAAACAGCGCAAGCGGAGCTAAAAGCCGCTGAAGCCGAGTGGAAGCGCACCAAGGGCACTAGGATAGTCGACGTCACCAAAGAGGACATTTTGGCGGTCATTTCGACTATGACTGGCGTGCCGCTCGGCAGCCTGAAGGAGGGCGAGAAGGGCAAGATGCTGAATCTGGAAGCCGAGCTTTCCAAGAGTGTGATTGGACAGGAAGAAGCAATTTCAAGCGTCGCGCGCGCTATCCGCCGTGCGCGAGCCGGGCTCAAGGATCCAAATCGCCCGATTGGGACATTCATATTTGCGGGAGAAACCGGAGTAGGAAAGACGCTGCTCGCCAAAGCTGTTGCCAAGGCATTATTCGACAACGAGGACGCTATCGCGGCCTTCGACATGTCCGAGTATATGGAAAAGCACAACGTTTCTCGGCTAACCGGAGCTGCTCCGGGTTTCGTGGGCTACGACGAAGGGGGGCAACTTACCGAACGTGTCCGGCGCCATCCGTATTCAGTCATTTTGCTGGATGAGGTCGAAAAGGCCCATCCTGACGTCTTTGATCTGCTCCTGCAAGTAATGGAGGAGGGGAGACTGACCGACTCCTCGGGCCGAGTGGTGGATTTCAGGAACACTATCCTCATCATGACCACGAATCTTGGTGCTGAGGCAGTAAGCCGCGGCCGCTTCGGCTTTGCCGCTCATACGGGCGGAGAGCAGGAACAGCATGAGGCATCGAAGACGGCTGCCATGGCCGCTGTGGAACAGTTCTTTCGTCCTGAATTCGTCAATCGACTAGATAGCGTAGTTGTATTTCGTAAACTGCAGCGTGAGCATTTGCTGGCAGTACTGGATTTGGAAATCGACAAGGTAGCTTCCCGGCTCTCCGAACGAGGGTACCAACTTGTGGTTACTCCCGAGGCAAAGGAACTGATGTTCGAGAAGGGTTATGACCCTGTCTACAACGCCCGTCCGTTGCGGCGCGCTGTCGGGCAATATCTCGAAAACCCTCTTGTTGAGGCAATTCTCCGTCAGGAGGTAGTAAAGGGAAGCCCGATTGTCATGAGGAGAGATGGGGAGCGCTTGGTCGTGGAGCAGCCGCGAGTAAATCCCCAAGGTATTTCTGGCCAGGTTGATGTAACCCCTGGCATCACGTCGAATATCACCGCACCGTAGGAGTGTTGACCGTGCCACGAGGAACGCCTGCCCCTGATCCACGGCAGCAAACATTCAGCATTGAGGAAATGCTGCCGGCAAATGCTGCCTCTGCCTCGCGTACGCCGGCAATCGGGGAACAGCTCGATCGCATCATGCGGAGGCGAATAGCACATAGTCAGCCGGTGTTTGCTATGGATGAGAGCCTCGTCAATGCCCCGCCCCCGCAGGCGGCGCGTGAGCTTATCGAGGGTCGGACCACGCACTTGAGCCCCAGCTGGGCGATGGGTCCGGCGGGCGGACTTCCCAAGCTGCGGGAGGAAATCGCTCATTGGCGTGCATCGGTCTATCGTGACCGAATAACCGCCGATAATGTTTTAGTGACAGCTGGGGCCACCGCCGCCTTCTCCCTTGCGATGGTTTCATTGCTGAAGCCTGGTGATGCAGCGATGGTTATGTGGCCATGCTTCCCTAATTACATCGGTTCGATTGATGCACGAGGAGGCGAAGTGCAACGCTTGCAGCTTCGAGTGGATAATAATTTTGAACCAAGCACTCCAGAGCTCTCTAGTCAGTGGAAGCCGCGAACGCGGGCGCTGGTTGCGGTCAATCCTCATAACCCCTCAGGCACCATGCTCTCGTCATCGAGTCTTGCCGGCATGGAACGCCACTGCCAAGACAATCGGGCCTGCCTGATAGTCGACGAAACTTTCGCTCACTTCGATTTGCGAAGTGATCCTACCCCGTCCCACCAAGTTTCCTTAGCTACGACTATTTCGCTCGGATCGTTCTCAGAAACGTTCTCACTGGCTGACTACCGGGTGGGCTATATGATAGGACCAGCAAAGGTAATCGCGTACGCGGCTGAAAAGCAAAGCTGCGTCAGCGGCAGAGTATCAGCACGCGATCAGGAAATTGCTCTTGCGGCCTTGTCGCAACGTGAGCCCCATCTATCCCTACTTCTTGACGCGCTGCGCATGCGAGACGCCCAACTTTCGAACACCTTAGCTCAAATTGATGGCGTAGAGGCGGTGTATGGAGAGGCAGGAACCTACAAGTGGGTTAAGACATCGCGACGCGACAGTCAGCAGTTGGCGCTCGACTTGGCATCCGAGGTCGGAGTTTTTGTGAAGCCCGGTACGCATTATGGACAAGACGGCTGGATTCGAATTTCGTTCGGAAAGATCGGATCCTCGACGGCCTTTCAGGAAGCGCTGCGCGGTCTGAAAAATTTCAAGGGCTGGCTAAAACAGCCGGCCCCCACAGATTGGGAAGCCACCCTACCCCATATATCCGCGATTGATCGCCGCCGCTTTCAACTTGAGATCCCCCAATAGCACGTTAGGGGCTGACTGGCCGTTGGCGAGCCTGGCGCTCGAATATACAGAAGCTTAGGCCAATCTCTTGTCCTTGCCCGGTGACCAAGATTCGCCGACAATTCCAACATGATTTCAGAGCAGGAAATTAGAGACCTACAGCGAGAGAAGAAGTCTCTTAGCGCAGACAGTCTGCGGATGTTGAGCGAATCATTAGCCCGGTTTCAGGCAAGCTCACGCTTCGAGATGTTGAGGACGCTGCCGCTATCGCACTTCATAAAGGGAAAGGTATCGGGACTCGCTAGGCTTGCCGAGCGCTCGCTTGATGACCTTGTGACCTTGGGGGTCTGCGAACTCTGCAGGCAAGGTAAGCTTTCGAATACCTCAGTGAAGCGGTTAGGTCAGATCTTGGGCTCGCTGCATGGTAATGAGGAGCCTGTCCGGCCCGCTGCTAAAGTGGTCGCGCTGCCTCATCTGCGAGCAGTCCATTCGCGTGACGGGGGCCCCAAACAGCCAACCATGAGCAGTGTCGAGGCGGAGCAGCGGCTAGAGGAAGCCATGTATCGGCTTCGACGTTCAGCCCGCTTCGAAGAACTTTCTGAGCAGCGGCTTGGTGACTACTGGGATCCCCGAGGTGTATCGGCGCCGTTCGAAAGCTCGCTTACTTTCCGGCAATTTTCGGAAATGAAAGTGAGGGCACTGCTCGAAAAACGCTCCTTCGGACCCGAGAAGATCCACGCAGTTCTATCGGCC
Organism: Bdellovibrionota bacterium; assembly: GCA_041907145.1. GTDB lineage: Bacteria > Bdellovibrionota_C > UBA2361 > UBA2361 > JAFLCA01 > JAFLCA01. Next base: position 1,056 of record JAYRHW010000215.1, on the reverse strand, counting down.
GTCCAACGGGCGCTTTCTGATTCGGCAGAGACGGCCCCCAGCGGCGCAAGCGAGTCCGCTGCCTCCGCACCTGAGCTACGAAAGGATGTGCCGCTCGTGCATCTCTGGAAAGGCGAGCAGCCGAAGATTTCTCTGCAGGCTCGGCTCGTACTGGCATTGTATAATCACGAAGCAACCCGGGTTAGTGAATCAATCGGCCCGTTGGCCAAAATAATTCGCGAGGTACCCAAGCGTCTACTGCCCGCGGAGTTCTTGGCCGCATGGCTTGCCGAGGAATTTGTCCCGGATATCATTGCGCCGATACTTGGAGTTGACCGAAACGAAGTCTCCTTGCTTTGTGATCGGGCCTATTCCAAGCTTGACCGGATTGTAAACTCAGTGGCGTCGGAGCTGCGAAGTTATTGGGAGATTGCCCTGCGTGGACCCGGGATCGGATCTGAGAAATTGATTGAGATTTTTCGAGAGCCGCTGCTCAGTTCCGAATTTCAGCTAGCGTTATGCCAGGTGCTTTTGGGCTCCACCGGTGCTCGCCATCCGATAGTTTTCGGTGAGGACCTGCGCCACTACTGGAGCAAATCGCCCGCCGCCTTGCAAATGACCGTAACCGGACTGATTGCCTCCTTTCCAAAGCACGATGATACGGTCCAGCAGGAAATTGAGGCGCTCTTTCCGTTCTTCGATCGTGCGATCATAGTTTCTATCCTTCAACGACAGGCCTACTTTCAGGAGCGGGAGAAAATGTGGCTGAAGCGTGGAGATGATAGGGCTTAACCCTATTCTAGGGCGCTCTCCATCGGCAACGGCAATGCTGAAGGTTTTCGCAATCCTCGCCAGCCTTGGTACTTTCATCTGACTACAACCAGCATGCAAATCCCGCAACTCCACAGGCAAATATGACCAACACCATATTGATGCGCAGTCGAGTCATAGCAAGCAGGGCCAGCAGAAAGAGCGTCACTGCAGCAGGCTGCGGGCTAAAATCCTCGGCAAAAAGAATATGTCTCCCCATCCAGACACCAAGGTTGGCAATCACTCCCACTACCGCCGCTGTGACGC
>JAYRHW010000214.1:0-17284 GCA_041907145.1 Bdellovibrionota bacterium | reverse complement strand
GACACCTACCGAGCCCAAAATGAGCAAATGCGTCAAATTGGACTTAATCTCATCACGCGCTGGAGCGCAGTAGGCAAAATAGAAGCGAAGAAAACCAAGCCGTACTTGAAGAATATAGAAAAGCAGGCCAAAGCTAATCTCGAAGAGTCGTACGTCGTTCCCGTGAAGAACTTTTCCTGCTAGAAAGCAGTCGGATCTAGCGTCTAACTCCCGCAGCCCCGTTGATTAGCGGTGCATTCAGGCTCGGCGCTAGACTGCCAATCCATAGCCCAAGCAGAAAGATTCCAAAAATCAGGGCGAAACCAGTAAGAATTCCTAAGCTAAAAGAAGAAGGCGGCGGCGGCCGCCCCGGCAACTCTTCACCAGCCTCCACCAATGGTGCATCCGGCCTTGCGGCAGCCACAGGCGTTCGCTCAGGGTACAAAGGCTGCACGCGCTGAGGCTGAAAGCCAGGGTCCGGCTGAACGGCTGCGTCACTCAATGCAGGGCCGGCCTCGATAACGATCGCGCTGATGTTATCATCCCCACCTCGCTCGTTAGCACTTTGCACGAGCATATGTGCGGCGGAGGCTGCGCCTGACCCGACCACGATTTTGCGAATCTCCTCACCGGAGAGTAAATTATGCAGTCCATCGGAACACAGCACGAAGCGGTCCCCTGCTCGAAAAGTAGACTTGGAAAACCAGGAATCGACCACTACCCCTTCCTCTCCCCCGAGGCTCTGCGTCAACATGTGAGAGAGCGGCCCAGGTGCCGCTTGCTGGGGAGTGAGCGCTCCACCGCGCACCAAATCAGCCGCGAGGGTGTGGTCGTCGGTGAGCTGATGAGCCTGACTCCCGCGGAAAAAATAGCAGCGCGAGTCTCCCACATTAGCCCAGTACACCTCATCGCCGATAAACGCGAGACATACGAGCGTGGTTCCCATGCGGGCAAGATTTGGATTCTGCGAAGCCTCGGCCCGTATACGATGATGCGCCGCCAGAAATGCTTCCTCGAGAGTATGCGGGCCCCAAGAAGCTTGGGAACGCGCAAAATCCTCGATCACTGAAACGGCAAGCCGCGAGGCGTTGGCACCGCCCCGTTCTCCACCGATTCCATCCGCCACTGCATATAAGCGCAAGGCGTTGGTTTCCAGCACCAATATCGCGTCCTGATTTTCGCGGCGCTTGCGCCCGGTGTTCGTTTCCCCTATGCCGCGCGCTAGAGAAGTCCTTGCAGGCTCCCTTTGCTTGGCCGGTTTAGTGAGCATCAATGCCTCATTGGTCGGCGGACAGCCAAATCGACAAGTATCGGGCTAAGCCGCAAATCTGCACTGGCAGCCAGCCCTGGATCTACTGTATACGAAGAGTCCCCGGGGGAGGAAATGAAATCTAGAATTCCCAATCCCGTGCCATCAGTTACCGTCAAAATTGGTACATGCCTGAGCGGCTCAAGGATAGCTCCGGCCTTCTCCTTGGGTAGACCTGCCACGTAGAGAATTTGGCAGGCTGTCAGCAGCGAGGCGCGGGGGACACCGGCAAATCGCTGCGCCCAGACGCCGCGACCGTTACTTAGCTTAGTATGAGAAATCAGCCGGTCGAATTCCACGCCAAAACCTGAATTTCCCACCAAACATACCCGCAGGGGAGCGCTGCGGTCGAGAAAGGCCTGCGACGGCCACTCCACAAAATCCGCAAACCGAGCCAACATCGTCTGGCGTTGTCCGGGAGGGCGCGCACTCTCCAGCGGATGAGTCAGCGCCTCATTAAGAATCGAATCGCCCGCCTCAATAGCAGCACCGTTTGCCGGGCTAGGCATGTTAGTATAAGGCGTGCCCAATTCGTTAGCGCCGTCTTCACGAGGTGGAAGCGTCAGCCATGCCGCTGCGCTGAAAAGCAAAAGCAAGACCACAGCCCAAAGTAGCCGGGACGGCGAAAGTCGTCTCGGCGACCGCTCCTCTACAAGGCCAATCTGCTTCAAATTATGAGGGCGAGTTGGAGCAAAATTCGGATCGAGTTCCAATTGAGCGGCCAGCGCATCCAAATCTCTCTGCATCTCGATGGCAAATCGATAACGCTGCTCAGGATCGCGATGCATTGCCTTGAGAATGATGCGGCCGAATTCCTCGGGACACTGACTGTTTAAATGCTGGGGAGGAACAGGATCCGCTTTAATCTTCTTCTCTACGACACTGTAGACGCTGCTGCCTTGGAACGGCAGTTCTCCGGTGAGCATTTCGTACCCGATGACGCCGACGGCATAGATATCTCCCCGTTCGTCTACCGGCATTCCCTGCAAGCCTTCGGGGCTTAGATAGGCCATGGTACCGACAACCCCGCCTCGCGCGGTCAGCCGCGGTGACTTCTCCGAGCGCGCAATACCAAAATCGGTAATTTTAACATCTCGTCCGCCGGCAAGGAGGATATTGGCGGGCTTCAGATCCCGATGAACAATGCCATTTTCATGGATACACTGCACCCCATCGGCGATCTGCCGCAGAAGACGCAGAGCCTCGGAGATGAGCAGTACTTTTTCTCGCAACATCTTCGTGGAAAGATCGGGGCCATCTACATACTCAATGACACAGGCCATCAAGTCTGGGTGCTCGATAAATTCAAGAACTCGGGCTACACGCGGGTGTTCGACTTGTTGAGCGATTCTCGCCCCGATCCGAAAACGCGTATGATACGTTGCCAGCGATTCGTCACCCTGCGCCGCAGGCTGCAGCACTTTCACAGCGACCCGTTCATGCGTCGTTAGAGAGCGGCAGAGATAAACTACCGACATACTGCCGAACCCTAAACATCTCTCGACGCCAAAACGACCGGCAATCAGTGTGCCCGGGGCAAGAGTAAGAAATTCGGCAGCAGTATTCACTGTTGGCACTCACAAACCTGGGTAAGGCGCGCGGACGGGGTGATTCTAACGCACCGAAATTTCGAAAGATACTGCCTCAAATGGCTGCATGCCGACGCGATTCTACCCCAGTAGCTTTGGATTTCCGTCCGCAGTAATATATCTGAGCACTTGCGTCTTCCCCCTGACATTCCCAACGCAGTACCTATATATGAATCGGTCGGCAGTAACAGCCTTTGGTACCCTCGCGCTCTCGCTGGGGGCTTATTCCTTCGCAGAAGGTCAGCGAGAGGGTGCCGACAAATCTCGAGATCAAGGAGCTGCCCTTTTCCACTCCGATCGCTTGCAAAACGTGCGGCTGGGACAAGAGCTCGTTGATAAAGGTTGTCGCGGCGAGCAAGTTGCCCTCGTCCAACGACTGCTCAACGCTCACGGGGCGAACCCGCAACTAACTGTCGACGAGAAATTCGGCCCTGCGACAAAGGCAGCAGTTATCCAATTTCAGCACGGACATCGCACTCCCGATGGAAGACCGTTAGACGCGAATGGCGTAGTAGACAAGGACACGCTGGCCGCACTTGAAACAGCACCAGTCAGCGCAGCGCAAAAGGACTCCCCGACTGTAAAGTCGAAAGCTCAGTGGGTTCAGAGCCCGAAAGAGCCTTTGGCCGACGTCATTGCTCAAATTAAACTTCTCGCGTGCGGAGATCGCGGGGAAGACGTGCGTCTGTGCAAACGATATCTCAATGGAGCCGGTGCGCAGCCCAGGCTCAGAGAAGACGATTATTTCTCGGATGCAACCCAGCGAGCAGTAATCAACTTCCAACGCTCCTGGAATGCTGAACGTCTGGCCCTGCCTGAATTGCATCTGCCCGAAGACGGAGCCATCCGCAGTCGCACGGCACAGGCGCTCAAAGAGAAGGGAGATATCAGCATTGTCGGAACGGTGCTCGGGAAATTAGGGAGTGCGATTGACGGCAAGCTCGCCGGTGGAACCGGTCCTGCGAATCATGAGACGTTCGAGCGGGCTTTGAAACTGATACTGCGGTTCGAGGGCGGCATCTCGCGAGATACGCAGGATCGCGGCAACAAGGGCGGTAATGTCACGAACCAAGGGATCACCCAGACCACGTATGATCGCTACCGCAAGGAGCACCAAACGCCGCAGCGATCGGTATCCAAGATGTCGGACGGGGAACGAGATCAAATCTACTACCAGTACTACTGGAAAGCCTCCCGCTGCGATGAGATGCCCGAGAACCTGGCAATCTTGTGCTTCAATGCCAGCGTAAATATGGGCAAGGGAGCGAGCGCCAAGCTTCTCCGCGCGACCATAGGCATTCCCACTGGGCCTGATTTTACTGATGCCACCCTGAGGGCCGTCAAAGAATATGAATCAGCTTCGCTCGCGGAGAGTTTTGCCGCACAGGTGGAGCTCCGTTACCGTGACATTGCAAAGCGGGGTCACAACGAAAAATATCTTAACGGATGGCTGCGGCGATTGGAAAACACGCGCATCGCCGCTGGAATCAGGGGCACCGCCACCCCGATGATGGCACTGACTGAACCGCTGCCCGAGGAGAGCTTCGGCCCCTCTGTTAGTGATGGCATCATGAATATACAGCGTGAATTGGGGTTGCCGGTCACCGGAGAATTGGATAGTCGCACCGAGGCTGGTCTATCCAAAATGCCTAGCTAGCTGGGCCACCGTATTGGTGAGTGTTCATACCAAAGTTGCTTACCCTTATCGAACCCCCTACAATCTGCACGAAGAGTACAACTGGATCGAAGGAATGCTGGTGCGAAGCGCCCTTCGCACCAATTATTCTAGCCGTTGAGCCTAACAAGTATGGTTGCATTTGATTACAATAATTCTCGGCCATTGAACGTTGGCAGAGATCTTGGTCACCGCATGGGGGTTCCAAGTTCAACATCCGATTCTCCGCTCAGTGATCTTCTCCTGAACATCAATCGAGATATCCTCTTGTCTAGCGGACGGCTTTGCCGTATTGAGCCGGCACTCCGTCGATATATCGATCACCACTACGTTGTTTTTTTTCCTGAGGGTCAGGAGAGCGGCCCACCTTCTGCCCAAGAGGTGAGTGATATGTTGCGCGTTACCTACCGGGAGGCACGCAGGTTGGCTAAACTGGTACGAGGCGACGAGGAGTGTTTTTCTATTACAATGAATGGACGCCGAACCGGGACCTGGCCGGACATTGTCCATTGCCAGATTTATTTGTTTCGTGACCGAGAGGAAAAAATTCGCGTCTATGATGCAGTTACTACAAAGCTTCGAGAGCAGTTAGATAGTGAGGCATAACACCCTTCGGTTAGGAGTCTATCGTTAGCTCGGCATCTGCACCTGGAATGACTCCTCACGGAGCAATCAGCTTGCTCTTATCGAACTGCACGTGCGCCGGAACTCCCGTAATATCCCAAACTAGTCCGAATAACTCCAGAATCTTGAGAACGTAATAGGTTATATCGATTTCCCACCAGAAGAATCCCTGGCGAGTTGAACGCTGATAGTAGTGGTGGTTATTATGCCAGCCTTCGCCAAGCGAAAGGATGGCTAACCATAGACTGTTACGGGATTCGTCCCCCGTTTTGTAGCGTGGGGTCCCGAACCAGTGCATCAAAGAATTGATCGAAAAAGTTGCGTGGTAGAGTATGACCGTGCTCAAAAAGAAACCAACCCACAGCGTCGACCAGCCATGCGTTAGCATCGTGTGCACGCTTCCCCCGTTAACATAACCTCCGAGCAGGGTAACACCCGTGGCGAGCAACGCGGCAGGAAGCATGTAGTGCTTATTTAGCCATACCAGCTCAGGATATTTCGCCAAATCCTTTACAAGCTCAAAATGAGTAGGCTCGTGTTCCTTCTCGAGTATCCAGCCAATATGAGAACGCCAAAAGCCGAAAATCTTCTTGGAGTGCGGATCGTTCTCGGTATCACTGAATTTGTGGTGCACGCGGTGATAGGCGCTCCACCAGAGCACTCCCTTCTGTGCACTGGTTTGAGCCAGAAACGCCAGCACCAGCTGGAACCAGCGTGAAGTCTTGAAGGTGCGGTGCGAAAAGTACCGGTGATAGCCTCCAGTCACGAAAAACATCCGTGAAACGTAGAGCGTCCCGCATACAATCCAATCGAATGGCGTTGCTCCTGTATAGAGAGCACACAAGGGCAACAGGTGCAGACCAAGAAATACGGCTTGATTTATGCGGGTGTAATGCGCGGTTTTATTGGCTGACATCATGAGCAGCACTTTGTCCGTAATTTTTCAGCGAGCAATCGGCAAGCGTCGACCATGGTAAAAATTCCCTTGGCCTTTCCCTCATGCACGACCAGTGCGCAGCCAATATGATCCCTAGCCATGGTCTCGAGCACTTCGGCAAGCTTCGTATCGGGACCAATCGAGTAGGGTTCCGGGGTATAGACATCACGAATTTCCCATTCCTTTCCCCCAGCCTCTGCCAATCCTGCTGCGAATTTTATATCGCGGTCGCTGACGATTCCAACCAGCTTCCCGCCGACTTGAACCGGCAAATGGCGAATGCCGTGTTTCCTCATCATGTCTTCGGCCACTGAAATCTTCTGGTCGATGCCGATGCCATGTGGACACAGCGTCATGTATGATTGAATGGTTGGTTCGGTCGTCATGCTAGCCTCCGCTTGTTTTGGTTAATGAGGCAGGAGACGTGGCCCCCTGCCCCTCCAGACTACGTCAATGAAAAGCGATAAATAAGATCCGCCGTCACTCGATAATCGATGATCCGCGTGCCGCTCTCCCGCTGCAACGGAAATTGGTACGCAGCACCGACATCCAGTGAATCATTAACTCGGTAACGAGCTCCCACCGCAAAAGTCGTGATGGTTTCACCCTCCGATTGAGAACTTCCAATATTGAAAAAATCTTCGCCCTCGTCGGCTATAGGCAAGCGATCCCCTGCGGCAAGCACATGGATAAGCCCAAATTCAGCCAAGGGGTAGAAATTTCCGATTTTGTAGCTCACGTGCGCATCAAGGTCGTAAAACGAACTGTCATCTCGATCGATTCTTAAGCGAAATCCGCTGCCGGCCATGAAATTCCAACCATCGACCACCATAGCTGCACTGATAAAGGGATTGAAGATGCCATCGCCCCTCCCCTGCAGCACTCGCTCCTGGCCCATCGGGATCTCGTAGCGCAGTCCGGCGCTTACAATCGAGTTCTCGCTCCTGAATGCGGCGTATTTGAATCCGGCCGCAACATTCGCGAATCCGGTGTCCTTCTTCAGGACTCCCTTCGGATTGAAATCTACGAATCCATCCTTCGTCGCAATGATAGCCCAATCATCATCGACTTTAAATCGGGCTTGCAGAGCGTATATTTGGACGTCGCCGCCGCCGGTGGCGAAGGCATCGTCAATTTCGTGATGTACGAAGAGCGGCCGGATTTCGGTGATGGGGCGAGGATCCTCGAAATTCGTCGGATGGGTAACCGGCGAGATCAAATTCGAAAGATTCTCGGCTTGTAATGCCGACACCGGGGAGAGCCACAGCAATGCGGCCGCTGAACAAACAAATCGCAAAAACTTTGGGTTCACATTTCCTCCATATACCGATACACCGAAAGTAGTTATCGACCGCATATCTATCTCAGTCGACTCTTTTGTCTATTGAGACTACCATGTGATGCAGGACAGAGATAGATCGCCGCCTAAAAATTTCTAGCGATACCTAGTACATGAATGGATTAGTAGAGAATGCAGCGCTACTGAGCTATAGCGCGCTGCTTCATGACCGCTGCGGCTGCTGCAGGCACCGATTTTTCCCATGCAGCGTCTCCCTTTCGATACAAGCTCATTACGGCGTCGGAGTCGATGTCCAGATATGCCGGATTCGAGCACGACAAGCTTCCGAGCGCTTGCGACCGAACCAAATAGTCGAGTAGCTCGCGCGCCGACTCTGAGACTTGCACGTGGTCTGCCGTAACGAGTTCCGGTAGAGCAGCGGCTTGCATTTGATCGGGGGCATACCCGGCTCGGGTAATGAGTGCTAGGTATCGTTCGCGACGAATGGGATAGAGAAGCAGTTTTACCCCCTCCTGGAACAAACGTCCCAGCCCCTCGAGCACCCCCCCTTCGAGATTCCGGTAATAACGAGGGTCGAATAACTTCAAGAGCACGTCCACACCAGCAACCAGGTATATTCGCTTCTTGGTGTAGCGACGGAAAAAAGACATTAGTCGATGGAACTCGGGATAATCTGAAATAAGCACCGTGTAACCAAGCGCCAAAAGCATGTCGGCGTGAGCGAGCAGCTGCTCGTCACTCAACTGCTGCGAGGAGCTCAGACTGTGAAGCGCAATTTCACAGAGGATGAGAGGATCACTCCCCGCTGATGGATCACTCGCGCAATAGGCCTTTCCAGCCTGAATCATGTCCACATGCACATGCGTCACCGGCTGGTATCTCCCGCGCTCAACAATGAGGGTTCGGTCGTAGAGCACCTCAGAGGCCTGAAGAATTCTTCCGTCCGGCGGAAGCACGATGGACCCGGACAGGCGCTTTCGCACCAATTTGAGGCAAGCAAGTCTATTGTCAACGGACAAGAAAGCTGGTCCGGAGAATTCAAGCATATCGACTTCGATGCGATGCGTTCCAAGGTCGTCGAGCAGCGCCGAAACAAACCGATCTAGGTCGTCTCGCAGATACAAAGTTGCATACAGAAGATTGACTCCGACTACTCCAAGCGCCTCCTGCTGCCGCAGATTGTCACGATCGAGCATTCGCACGTGCATGATGACGGTGCTCGGCGCGGAAAGCGGATCACTTTGAAGGCGAACGCCCATCCAACCATGGCACTCTTGCTGACCACGGTACCCCATCGCCGCAACCGTATTTGCGAACGCGAAGAAACGGGTAGTGGCTCCACGCTTCGCGGAAAGGCGCTCGACTAAAAGCCGATATTCATGCGAAAGCATGGCTTCCAGGCGATCTCGCGAAACGTATCGAGTCGCCTTTCCATAAATCTCATCGCTAAAAGTCATATCGTACGCCGACATGGTCTTGGCGATGGTCTTAGCTGCTCCTCCAACACGGAAAAAGTGTCTCGCAACCTCCTGACCGGCTCCGATTTCAGCAAAGGTCCCGAAAACCGCAGCGTCAAGGTTGATCAAAAGCGCCTTCTGCTCGACAGAATCCTTGTCCAGGATCTCAGTCACTACCGATGCCTCGGCCATAAAGCTTTATCCAGGTCCTAAAAGTGAAATGCGCGAACGAAGACTCTTGCCATTCTCATCGCTTGTTTCGATCTCTACAAGCATACTTCTCGCCTGCAGAATTCTCCGTTCGAAGTTCAAAAAGAGCGGTACAGTGACTGCTTCACCCGACGAAACGGTGGCCGGGTTCATGGGCGCGACGAGTTCGACTCCCAAAATACCAGCGGGAAGACTAATGGCATAGCGATGCTGAATCGTGTCCTTATTGGAAATATGCAGAGTCAGATGATTACTAATGCGCCCATCTCCGAGCGTCGTGTACGGAACGTCAGCCTTGGCGTGGGCGAGGAATACGTCAAACAGTTGCCGGCTTGCCAGAGAGTAGCCGAAAAAGGCCGTACAGCCTACAATCAAAAAGGCATAGAACGCGACTCGCGGCCTCAAAAATTTCACCGGTAGCCCCGCCAACCCCCGCTCCGTATCATAGCGGATGAGGCCCTGCGGACGCTCGAGCTTTTTCATGACGGAATCACAGGCATCCGCGCACATGGCGCACTGAACGCATTCGAGCTGCAATCCGTTTCGAATATCTATCCCCGTGGGGCAAACCCGAACGCAGAGGCCGCAGTCTACGCAGCTGCCGGCACCTGCAGTGCCGGCACGGCCGCGGGGCTCTCCTCGCGCACGGTCATAGCCGACCAGAAGTGAGCTATCATCCAACAGCACGGACTGAAATCGGGCATAAGGACACAGGACGGTGCAAAATTGTTCTCTAAACCAGCCAAACTGGAAGGCAAGCGCCGCCGTGATTGCCATCACCGTCAAGAATGTCTGCCAGTGAGCCTGGGGACCTTCGAGCATCATGGCAAACAAGCGTTCGCGCCCGAGAAAATAGGCCGCACACGTGCTGGCTAGCAGCCAGGCGCAAAAGGCGAAGATCGCGTACTTCAGCACCTTGATGGCAAACTTTCGCGGCCCCCATGGAGCTTCATCCAGTCTGCGTCGCGCACCCGCGGCGCCCTCGATCAGGCGCTCGAGCGGGCGAAATACGAACTCTAGAAAGACCGTTTCTGGGCAGGCCCAGCCGCACCATATCCGCCCAAACAATGAGGTGAAAAAAAACAGACAAAGACCCAGCGCTGCCAATACGAGCATCAGAAGCTTGGTGTCCGTGGCCCAGAACGTGGCCCCAAAGAACACGAATTTTCTCCCGACTATATCCAGCAATACGGCTTGCTGCCCTCCGATCTCTATCCAGGGCATGGCCAAGTAGATAAGAATCAAGCCCGTCGCTACCGCAGCACGGCGGGAAGTAAAAAACCCCCGGGAATCATGCTTGTATACCCACTTGCGATTTCCACGTGAGTCTATCGTATAGAGAGTTTCACGGAAGTCGGCCATACATCGCCTTCACGATAAGGCCCTACTCCGCGCCTTGGTACACTGCTCCCTGCGGCTCTTTTGGAGTTGCAGGCTTGGTTCCACGGAGCGAACGGATGAAGACTACCACGTTGAAGATATCATCATCCGACATCAATCCCTTCCACGCCAGCATCCCCTTCTCTGGCACGCCCACCTCGATCGTATGACGTATTTCGTTCAACGAACCGCCGTGAATCCACGCATCATCGGTAAGATTGGGACCGACCAAGCCTCCGCCGTCAGCAGCGTGACAGGGGCTGCATTTCCCGGCAAAAACCTCCTTGCCCTTCAAAATCCGTGCGCTGTCATGGGACATAGCGATGAGGTCCACCTCAGCCGCGGCAACAGCTTTCTGCGGCGCCATCGACTTGATTCCGGCCAATTCTTGACGCAGTTCCTGTTGCGAGTCGGGGCCGATACCCAAGGTGTAGTAAGGAACATAAATGATCGAAAACACGATTGTAATGACGAATAGGTTTCTCCACCATTTCGGCAGATCGTTGTCATATTCCTGTATGCCATCGTAATTGCTATCGAGTAGTTCGTCTCTTTTGTTCATGGGATAGCTCTCTAATCGTTATCCAAAGGAAATTTCTGTACACGCTCGAATTCATTCCGGCGCTGGGGCAAGAAGGTCCACAATAGGAGCAGCACGAATCCAGCTGCAAACACCCCCGCGGACACTTCCGACCACCACCCCGTCGAAGTTATATGAAGTAGCTGACTCATGGCTCACTTCCGCCCGTCGACACCTAGCCGTTGCAGGTAGGCAATAAGAGCAATGATCTCCTTGCCCTCGGCTGCGGTAACATTGGGTACGCCCTGTGAGCCAAGCTCCGCTGCCAAGCTGTGCGCCTGCTCACGAAGCGTATCTAAGCCTCGGCCAATTTCGTCCTGGGTATACGGCACTCCAAGCTTGGCCAACACCTCCATCTTCTTTCTGGTATACGAGGTATTCAAGGAATCCTCATACAGCCAAGGATAGGCCGGCATGATCGAGCCCTGACTCGTTGAACGTGGATCGAGCATGTGACGAAAATGCCAGAAACTCGGATATTTGCCGCCAAGGCGCTGTAGGTCCGGCCCCGTGCGCTTGGAACCAAACTGGAACGGGTGGTCATAGACGAACTCCCCGGACTTTGAGTCTGGACCGTACCGTAATACTTCCTCGGGCAGCGTACGAACCATCTGGGAATGGCAGTTATAGCAACCCTCGCGAATGTAAATATCCCGCCCTTCCAGCTCGAGCGGCGTATAGGGTTTTACTGCAGCAATCGTCGGAATATTCGTGCGAACTGCCACCATCGGGACCAACTCGACGATACTGCCTATGAGAATGGCGACAAGCGAGAGCACGCTGAAGAGAAATGTCTTCCCCTCGAGAGCATGATGCCAACCGCCTCTTCCCGAATGATCTCCTCCCTCGAAATAGTTGGCTGGAACTTGCGCAGAGGAATCTTCCAGGCTCGCGTTAGCGGTTGATGACGCCTGGATCGATTTCCACACGTTGTACACCATGATAAATAAACCCACGATGTAGAGAGTTCCGCCAAAAAGCCGTGCCCAGTAAAACGGTATGAGCTTGGTGACGGTCTCCAAGAAATCAGGGTACTTTAGCGTTCCATCTCCGTTGAGCGCTCGCCACATTAAGCCCTGCGTGATGCCTGCGACCCACATTGCGGTCATGTAAAGCACGATGCCTATGGTGGCACTCCAGAAGTGCACGTTCATGAGGCGCTTGCTCCATACCTCGACTTTCCACAGTTTTGGAATGAGGTAGTAGATCATCCCGAAAGTGATGAATCCGACCCAGCCGAGGGCTCCGCCGTGCACGTGCGCAATCGTCCAGTCGGTATAATGCGAAAGTGCGTTCACCGAGCGCAGCGACATCATCGGCCCTTCGAAGGTAGACATGCCGTAGAAGGTAACGCCCGCAACGAAGAATTTTAGAATCGGCTCGCTGCGGACTCGATCCCACGCCCCGCGCAGGGTCAAGAGACCATTGATCATCCCGCCCCAGGAGGGCGCAATCAGCATGACCGAGAACACCACTCCCATAGTTTGGGCCCAATCAGGCAACGCAGTATTGAGGAGATGATGCGGCCCGGCCCAGATATAGAGAAAGACCAGCGACCAAAAGTGAATAATGGAAAGTCGATAAGAATAGACTGGGCGTCCCGCCGCCTTGGGAATGAAGTAATACATCAACCCCAAAAATGGAGTAGTGAGAAAGAAGGCCACAGCGTTGTGGCCGTACCACCATTGCACCAGGGCGTCCTGCACTCCGGCAAAGACCGGATAGCTCTTCGTCAAAGAAACTGGAACTTCCAAAGAGTTGACGATATGCAGAACTGCTATCGTAACTACGGTGGCGATATAAAACCAGATCGCCACATAAATATGCTTCTCGCGACGCCTGGCAATGGTGCCAAAAAGATTAACCGCGAAAATCACCCATACCAACGTGATGGCGATATCAATCGGCCACTCGAGCTCTGCATACTCCTTGCTCATGCTAATGCCGAGCGGGAGCGTGATGGCAGCAGCTACGATAATCAGTTGCCAGCCCCAGAAATGCAGGCGGCCAAGGAAGTCGCTAAACATGCGGACTTTTAACAGCCGCTGCGTAGAATAATAGACTCCTGCAAAAATCGCGTTCCCGGCGAAAGCGAAAATAACCGCGTTTGTATGCAATGGCCGGAGCCTTCCAAAGGTTATCCAGGGAAGCCCCGCATTCAGAGGCCACCAGGCTAGTTGAGCAGCCAGGACTATCCCCACCAGCATGCCTACCACCCCCCAAAGCAGGGTTACCAGCACGAATTGACGCACAATGGCGTCGTTATATCTCACGGTTACCATTGAATTGCCGGACGAACTCATCTCTTATCCTCTCAAGGGCGGCATGCCCGCTTTACTTTCAGCTTCAGAATACTCATAATAGACAAAGACGTCCATTGAAAGGGGCGATTTTTTTGAGGCGCTTGTGTTACTTGACCAATTTCTTCAAGATTGAACACTATGATTCTTTCCCAAACCTCAGAATACGCGATTAGGGCTATGGCAAGCATCGCCATGAGCCTCGGCGCAAAGCCGCTTACGACCAAGGCGATTGCGCGGAGTACGGGTATCCCCTCACATTACCTCTCCAAGATTTTGCGTAAGCTTGTTGAGGCCCGTCTCCTACAAGGCACCAAGGGCCACAATGGTGGCTTTATATTGGCTCGTCCGCCCGTTAAGATCCGGCTCTCCGATGTACTGGCCGCCGTCGAAATGGAGATCGATCTCAAGCATTGCATCTTTGGTTGGAGGATGTGTAATGCAAAGCAGCCCTGCATACTGCATGAGCGCTGGAGCACCGTGAAGGATGCCTTTTACAGCTGGGCCAAGGAAACTACGCTTGAAAATATCCAGCTAGACTCCAAGAACAAGCCCTGGTTGGAGGCAATTCTGCCGCATGAACGACGATAGAGTTGCATTATAGATTGGTGTGTCTATAGAGACGCGACTCTATTGAGGCGTGGGCGCCGAGTGAGCACGAGAGTCTTCGTGGTGATGCTGGGTCTTATTGTGCATCCCATGATGGTCGTGAGGTGCGAGATGCCCGGCAAGGGAGAAAAGTCCGGCAGCTATCATGAGTATCGCCACAACTCGGGGGATATAAGGCCGTAAAGGATTCGCGATAAGATGGGAAAGCGACCCGATGGTGATTAGAACCGGCAGGGTTCCAAGCCAGAAGGCCGACATGAGAAGCATGCCACTCGAAGGAGTTTCAGCTGCAGCCGCAACCGCAACGTACGCATAGAGCCAGCCGCAGGGAAGAAGTGTTGATGACAAGCCTAAACAATATGCGAAGGTTCCCTTGCCATAACGCTCTGCCCAATGTGACAAGGCCTGATGGAACCGAAGTCGAGCCGCATCAACCGCACCCGTCCAAGGCACTATCAATGACAATTTCAATATTGGAAAGAAACCTTGAAGCCCCCACCACATCAGCAACACGCCTACGAGAACCGCGGCGGCATGTTGAACACCGACGATCTCTCCAGCCACATCGAACTGACCGCCCAGGTAAGCGGCAAGGCCGCCGAGTAACACATACGTGGTCAGACGCCCCAGGTGATACAGCGTCTGTCGTGCTACCGGGCGCTCGCCTTGCCCGCTCGAGAGAGCTACGAATCCTCCGCACATACCAGCACAGTGCGGACTCCCTAGAAGGCTTGCTATGAGGACAGCGAGTACGGACATTGATGCTACAATAGTCCATAAATTTTGCCCGGTACAGAGTTCCGCCCCGCGGGTCACGTGTGCGCACTGCGGCAATAACGTTTTATCCTCGAACGCAACCTGCCCGGCATTTTGCTGCCGAGGCTGCAGCATTGTGTACAATTCCCTGCGTGGGCTGGGACTACAGGCATTCTATTCTCACCATCGCGGCGAGCCGCTGCGTCCAGCACTCGATGCAGCAGCTGATAAAAGCTACCACTATCTAGATTCGCCCGCGATGCGTACGAAACTGGTAACGGAGCTAGCGCCTCAGCATCACCGAGTACAACTCTATCTTGCGAACATACACTGTGCAGCCTGCGTGTGGCTTCTTGAAAAGCTCCCAGCAGTGCTGACAGGGGTGCTCTATACACGGGTACATTTCACCCGCGCCGAGATTACCGTGGACTTCGATCCGGCACAGGTCAAGGTAAGCGCGATCGCGCAGCTTCTCAGCGCCGTTGGCTACCCTCCTGTTCCAGTCGACAAAGGCGAGGTCAGCAGGCAGGAACAGGCCCTCGAACGAAGGATGCTCTGGCGTATTGGAATTGCCGGCTTTTGTGCGGCAAATTCCATGCTCCTAGCAGTCTCTCTATTTCAGAGTTTTTTCACCGGCATCGAGTCTCCGTATGGACATTTTCTGCGCTGGCTTAGCGTGCTCATAGCAACTCCAGCGGTATTTTATTGCGCCCTGCCCTTCTATCAAACAGCTCTCAGTTCTCTGGCTCTGGGGTCCCTCCATATAGACCTGCCAATTTCACTCGCCATTCTTGCCACCTACGGAGCTGGACTTGCCTCAACCTGGAATGGCGGCGAGTACGTATACTTCGATTCGGTAACAGCACTCATTTTCTTGCTGTTGGTGGGGAGATTCCTGCAGAGAAAGGCTGTCGCCCGCGCGGCAAATATTGCAAAGAGATCCTGGGAATTCCTCGAGAGCACCGCGCGTCGAGTGACAGCCCATGGAGTGGAGGAATGCGCCCTGGACGATCTGCATATCGGAGATCGTGTTGAGGTCAGACCTCATGAGCGTGTCCCAGCCGACGGCTCAATCGAGTCGGGCAGATCGTCGCTCGATTGTTCCATCATGAGCGGAGAATCGATACCGGTAGCCGCCATACCGGGCTCATCCGTGACAGCCGGCACTCTCAACCTCGAGAGCACGCTTATAATTAGAGTTGCGGCAGTCGGCGATGCTACGCGTATCGGGAAAATCTTCAAGCTTGTGAGGGCGCACCATAGCGAGCGCACCGCGATTGAAAATGAGGCCAACCGGCTGAGCATTTGGTTCGTGGCCGGAGTTTTGATGCTTGCGCTCTGTGCCTACGTCGCGTGGCAATGGATTGACCCCGCCCGCGCCTTCGACGTCACGGTGGCGTTATTGATTGTGACCTGTCCGTGCGCGCTGGGGCTGGCGGTTCCGGCCGCCATTACGGTCGCCTTAGGTCAAGCCGCGCGAGCAGGAATATTGGTAAAGCGTCCCGATGCCCTCGAGCGGCTTGCCCGCATCGAGCATTTTTACTTCGATAAAACGGGAACGCTGACGACGGGAGAACTGCAAGTTGTCGAGCGTCACGGGATGACGGCGCTGGCTTGGGGACTCGCCAAGGGCTTGGCTCAGATCACCCATACTCATCCTGCGTCGGCCGCCATACTGCGGGTTCCAAATGTCAAGGCCGCCGCTTCCAGCCTCGCAGATCCCGTGCATCATGCCGGCCGGGGAATGAGCGCACGTTTAGCCGATGGAGCCATTGTACTGATGGGCTCCTCGCGCTGGATGCAGGAACAGTCAGTCATCCTGACTCCCGAGCAAACAGCGGTGCTCAACAGTTGGGAAATGCGCGGCTTGTCGCCGCTTATTCTCGCATTCAACGGAAGTGCGCTTGGGCTACTGGCACTGGCTGACACGGTCCGCCCTGATGCCGAAAGAATTCTTAGCGCGTTGCAGGCCGACGGTCTCTCCACCTTCATTCTCTCAGGCGATCATCCCGCCGTGGTTTCGGAAGTGGCTAGACTATGCCAGGTCCCAGATGCCGCTGCGCGGGGAGCGCTGTATCCCGAGGACAAGGCAGAGATACTGCGCTCGGACGCCGCAAAAAAGGCGATGGTGGGAGATGGAGTAAACGATGCTTTAGCGATGCGAGCTGCGGATCTGGCAATCGGGCTGCGGGGGCAGATTGAATCAACGATGGAAGTGGCTGATATTTTTATCGTCGAGGGCGGAATCGCAGGATTCGAGAGGGCGCGTGCCGGGGCAAAGAAGACGCTCAGAACCATA
Source organism: Bdellovibrionota bacterium (assembly GCA_041907145.1). Classification (GTDB taxonomy): domain Bacteria; phylum Bdellovibrionota_C; class UBA2361; order UBA2361; family JAFLCA01; genus JAFLCA01. The sequence goes on along the minus strand of JAYRHW010000214.1, from coordinate 280 downwards.
CATCGGAATCTGGCGCTGTCCGTGACCTACAATTTAATTGGGGCAACTGCCGCTCTGTGTGGACTCGTCAACCCACTCGTTGCAGCACTGCTGATGCCCGCCAGCTCCCTGACTGTTATTCTCTCCTCAATTTATTCGCATTCGTTCGACCGGAAGGGCTAGCATGGGAATAATTTACGCCCTCATTCCACTCTCGTTATTACTGGCAGCCGGCGGTCTCGCGGCTTATCTGTGGAGCGTCCGAGGCGGACAATTCGAAGATTTAGATACTCCAGCCATG
>JAYRHW010000213.1:0-5240 GCA_041907145.1 Bdellovibrionota bacterium | reverse complement strand
TGATCAACGCCGAGAAGGAAGCTCGGGAAGCAGCTGCCGGCGAGAACTGAACCGAACGCGCGGTTCCCTTGACGTGACGACGACGCAGCAAATTTTGCCTCGCGTACTTCATTAACAACGGCTTCAAAGTGGCCGGATTAATTTTGAGTTTGTCTTGAATTTCACGAACAGTAAACCACTTGCCGACCCTGCGCGTAAGCTCATTGTCGACTCTTGAACGAATCGTTGATGCCATGACCCCTATCTCCACGTAAACAACAGGCGCCGAACGTAATGCTGGCGCCCCTAAGAATGACCCTTGCGCGGTTACGCTGCTCTGCTGCCAAGCTGCTTGCCGCGAAGGTTCCACCCCCTCCTGCCGACAATTCATGGCAACACCGTAATCCGCGACCCAGCGCTTTATAGCACCAGATGATTTCGTTTTCCAATAATTCTTAAAGTGCGTAACTAAACTGGCTTCGTTGCGAGGGGGCCAAGCTAAGGAAAATGCAAGGAATCCGACAGAGCAAGGGCGGAGACAGCCTAGCGGGCTATCGAGCACTCGTGACGAGGATGACACAGCAGTTTCTCTTAGATTGGCACCCGCAGCAGAAGATCATTTTTGTTACGCACTCTTATGAGCGTGTGGGAACGTTGGTGCGTACCCAGTCAACCACATCCTTGGTGCTGGTTCCGGGAAGGAAAATTTCCTTTACCCCTATGCTCTTGAGTTTGATTATGTCGTCTTTAGGAATGATGCCTCCGCCGAATACGAGCACGTCTCCTGCGTCGCTTTTCTTGAGCAATTCCAAGACTTCCGGGAACAGAGTCATATGGGCCCCCGAGAGGATGCTCATACCGATACACTGCACGTCTTCTTGAATGGCAGAGCGCACAATCATCTCCGGCGTCTGATGGAGTCCTGTATACACCACCTCCATTCCAGCATCTCTAAGAGCCCGCGCAATAATTTTAGCGCCCCTATCGTGGCCGTCGAGGCCGGGCTTGGCAATCAAGACTCGAATGGGTGTTGCCGACTGAGACATAACGAATTCCTTCTTCCTCGAATAGAGCGCCGAGTTAAATCATGCCTGGGTCGGTATACACCCCGAACACGTCGCGATAAATATCAGAAATTTCCCCCAACGTCACGCCAACGTCCACCGCCTCGATAAGGACGGGCATAACATTGCGGTTCTCCTGGCAAGCGGTCCTCACTTCAGCCAGAGCCTTCTTCCATTTAGCCTGGTCGCGACGCTGCTTAAAAGCCTTGGTAAGCTCAACCTGCTTGCGTTCGGCCTCGAAATCCACATGCAAAGTGGGAATCTCTTGTTCGTGCTCATCCTGATAGGCATTCACGCCTACGATTGATTGCTTCTTGTCATCAACTTCAAGTTGGAAGCGATACGCCGCCTCGGCGATCTCCTTCTGGGGAAAGCCATGTTCGACAGCCTTGAGCATGCCGCCAAGCGCATCAATCTTGCGAATATATTCGAGAGCTTCAGCCTCGATCTCATTGGTGAGCTTCTCAACATAGTAAGAGCCACCCAAAGGATCGACGACATTAGTCACACCGGATTCCTCCGCAATAATCTGCTGAGTTCGCAACGCAACTTTCGCTGCAGCCTCGGTTGGGAGAGAGAGCGTCTCGTCCATGGAATTCGTATGCAGGGACTGCACTCCACCGAGTACCGCGGCCAGGGCCTGTATTGCAACCCGTGCAACATTGTTGATCGGCTGCTGAGCCGTCAGGCTGACTCCTGCTGTTTGGGCGTGAGTGCGAAGCATCATCGATCGCTCTTCCTGAGCGCCGAAGCGATCTCTCATTAATCTAGCCCAAATACGGCGGGCTGCTCGAAACTTAGCAATCTCTTCGAAGAAATCGTTGTGCACATCGAAGAAATAGGAGAGCCGCGGGGCAAATGAGTCGATGGGCATGCCGCGGCGCAGACATTCTTCTACGTAACCGATACCGTCGGCTAAGGTGAAGGCAAGCTCTTGTACTGCCGTCGCTCCGGCTTCGCGAATATGATAACCGCTGATGCTCACGGGATTGAAGCGCGGGGCCGCCTCCGCACAGTACTGAATGACATCGCATACGAGTTTAACCGAGGGGGCTGGAGGTGAAATCCATTCCTTCTGCGCAATAAACTCCTTGAACATGTCATTTTGAATCGTTCCACCCAACTTATCGAAGGAAATCCCGCGGCGTCGAGCCAGTGCGAAGTAAAAAGCCATCGCCGCTGTGGCAGTGCAATTTATAGTCATCGAGACCGTGACGGCGGAGAGATCAATGCCGTCGAAAAGGCGGCCCATGTCGTCAATCGACGCCACGCTGACTCCCTCTCTACCGACCTCCCCCTTGGACTTGGAGTGATCGGGGTCATAGCCCATAAGACTTGGCATATCGAACGCGGTCGAAAGCCCGGTCTGGCCGTGGGCCAGCAAATATTTGAAGCGTCGATTTGTATCCTCCGGCGAGCCGAATCCCGCGAATTGTCGCATCGTCCAGAGCCGACCTCGGTACATCGACGGCTGCACTCCGCGGGTAAACGGAAATTCGCCGGGAAAGCCGAGCTGCTCGTGCTCGTCGAACTGCCCCAGGCTCTCGGAGGTAACGAGCTCAGGCTGTGGCCGAAAGCTTATGGAATTGAACTCGGCTTTTCGCTCGCGCTGCCCCTGATACTTCTCTTTGCGCCACTGCGCCTGTGAGGTCGAACGCGAGACCGTTGCCGTCTTTTTCTTGGTCACGTTAACTACTCCTTTAGCAAGCTGCCTGCGATGACCATACGTTGAATCTCGCTGGTGCCCTCGTAAATTTCCGTAATCTTAGCGTCGCGCATATGCCGTTCTGCGGGAAAATCCTTCACATACCCATAACCGCCATGAATCTGCACGCATTTGATGCCGGCTTCCATTGCGGTCTCCGAGGCAAAAAGCTTCGCCATGGCCGCCTCTCGAATATACTTCTTGCCCTCGTCTTTTCTCTGCGCAGCCGCCAGAGTCAGATAACGGGCTGCGTCAATCTTCGTGATCATATCGGCCAGGTAATTCTGAATACTTTGGTGCTCGCAGATTGGCTTGCCAAAGGTTTTTCGTTCCTTGGAGTATTGCATAGCATCACGCAAAGAAGCTCGCGCAATACCGATAGCCTGCGCAGCCACGCCCATGCGGCCACCATTAAGCGTGCTCATGGCGATGCCGAAACCCTTTCGCTCCTCCCCGAGCAAGTTCGATGCGCTGAGTTTGACGTCCTGATAGGCAAGCCCGCAGGTCGGCGAACCACAAATGCCAAGTTTATCTTCCTTTTTCCCACGGCTGATGCCGGGTAAGTTCAGATCATGTACAAAGGCACAGACCCCTTTGTATCCCGCTGCGGTATCGAGCGTTGCAAATAGGACGCAGGTATCAGCAACCGGGCCATTGGTAATCCAATTCTTGGCGCCGTTAATGATATAGGCATCACCCTTCTTGGTCACTGTACAGGTCAGGCTGGCCGCATCACTGCCAGTGCCCGGCTCCGACAGCGCGAAGCAGCCAAGCTTTCTTCCGCTCGCCAGATCCGGAAGGTACTGCTTGCGCTGCTCCGCGGTGCCAAACTCCACGATCGGGGAGATGCACAAAGAATTATGCGCACTCACCACGATCGAAGTGGAGGCACAGGCCGCAGCCAGTTCCTCGATGATCAGACAATAAGCAAGCTGAGAAAGCTCGGAGCCGCCAAATTCGGATGGGACGCATGCACCCATAAATCCCAAGGCTCCCATCTTGGGAATGAGATCCCTGGGGAAATAATGTTCCTGATCGATGCGCGCCGCCAAGGGCAGCACCTCCTGCTCCGCAAAGGCGCGGGCGGTCTGCTGTACCATCAACACGTCATCGCTTAGGGGGAAAGCAAACCCATCGGCCCACGACATGACTGCCTCTATTATCTTCCAAAAAATTTAGCTTCGCGCTTCTGCACGAAGGCGGACATACCTTCTTCCCGGTCTGCAGTTCCGAAAAGATGCAAGAATTCTTCGACCTCATGGCGCAAACCCGACAACAGAGCCGTTTCTTGGCTGCTGCGCAACACACGCTTTGCTCCCTGCACAGCAAGCGGTGCTTTGGCAGCAACCGTTGCGACGAATTTTTCCACCATTTCATTGAATTCAGCCGGCTCGCAGAGCTTATCGACAAGCCCAAGCTGAAAGGCTTCTTCGCCCGAAATCATTTCGCCGGAGAGTATCAAGCGGCGAGCTGTCCCTATGCCGCAGCGCTGGATAAGTCGCTGCGTCCCCCCAAAGCCCGGAATAATTCCCAAATTTACCTCGGGTTGTCCAAGCTTCGCCGCCTTTGATGCGAGAATCACATCACACGCGAGCGCCAACTCTAACCCACCGCCAAGAGCGTACCCATGAACAGCTGCAATAACCGGCACCCGTGCAGTCTCGATAACCCTCATGGCGCGCTGGCCAAGTTCGACGTAATCGGCGATTGCTCGCGGACCGAGGACCGCCATTCCCGGAATATCCGCTCCAGCAACGAAAGCCTTCTCACCCTCCCCGCGAATGAGGATCACTCGCAGTGCGGGATCGCTCAGCAGCTTGGTCACGGCAAGATTGAGCGCCTGCAGTACATCTGCGTTCAGAGCATTAAGTGCCTTTGGGCGGTTGACTAAAATTTCTCCGATCGGAGCCGAGCGTAAAACTTTGATGCTCTCTTCTTCCATGATTGCCATCGTACGAATCCCTGTGAATGTTCGATTCCCGGTTCCTATCCGGGTGGCCACGCGAATTTTCTGCGCGCCAGCAAGTGAACATGCAGATGAAACACCGTCTGCCCTGCTCCCTGGCCGTTATTTATTACCACCCGGTATCCTGACTCGTCGAGGCCCTGCTGCTTGGCAATCTGGGCCGCAGTCAGCAGGAGCTCCCCCAGAATTCCGCCATCCTCGGGCTGAGCAGCGCTCAAATCCTTCATATGCTTTTTAGGGATTATCAGGATATGTGTGGGGGCCTGCGGGCTGATGTCCCGGAAGGCCAATACCCGTTCCGACTCGAAAACTACGTCGGCGGGGATTTCCTTACGTATTATTTTCCCGAAAATAGTGTCGTTGGTCTGACTCATGCTAAGGCTCCTCCGTTGGCGAGCAGCAGCGTAGCATGCCTTAGGCTGAAGTCATAATCGAATGAGGACGTTAGGAGCTTTGCTAACTGACGGTCGGCAGGATCATCGTCACGGTTGTGCCTACACCGGGCTTTGACTCTATGGAAAGCGAG
>JAYRHW010000212.1:0-9266 GCA_041907145.1 Bdellovibrionota bacterium | reverse complement strand
TGCCGATTACCAGATCGGGCTTAGCCATCGACATCGATCGTGTCACGCCCAGAGCCACTGCAGACTCAGTCCGTGCTCCTTGATGATCCATCTTGAAGCGGGTCTGCTGCAAAGCCTGGGAGATCGTGGCGCGGCGCCCATCCTGGTCGTTGGTCCAAAGACCCAGCAACCAGCTGATGTCCACCTTGCTATCGAAGTTTACCTTGGGAAATACCAGGCCGCCGAAACTAGTATCGGCGACCAGCATGCCGGTGATGTCCCGGGCGCGTTGCACCAGGTCTAGGCCTTCGAGATGCTCGTCCAGTTCGGTCATGTAGATGATGTCCCCGTTCCCGCAGGCCACCGAGGCGACTGGGTTCGGGTGTTGGGGCGCTCGGAAGTAGTTCACTCCCGCCTTGAGCCTTGCCGCTGGAAACTTCCCGTGCGGGGTTCCGACAGCAGTTGAAGTCCCAGGGAAGTGCCACTTCACGCCGACTTTCAAGACAGAGGCCATGCCGAAGTCGTGAGGCCCAGTGAAGGGTTCCAGTCGAACTTCGCCGAAGCCCTGGCTTGCCAGGAAGGCGTTCAGTTCCTCGGCCTTGTCCGAGGCGATGCTGCGGAGTTCGTCTTCGCTCAGGCCATCGGTTTGATGGCGGAAGCGCAGAATCTCTCGCAGAAAGCGCTCCTGTTCGGGGGAGACCCCGTGCCAGATGCGGCCTGAGCCGAGGGAGTAGCGACGGTCGCCCTCCATCTCCGCCACATTCATACAGCCGAGGATGGGGAGCATCACTGCGGAGGTTGTGATGAGCGTCGAAGGTGCGGAGGTTCGAGGTACAGTTTTCGATGCGGTCACGGGTCGATTCCTTTCTTTTCATCGCGTACCATATGCCGGTCTCAACGTGAGAGACAGGCAGCGCGATCGCGCCTTATGGTGATGCGTTACTGTGTCTAAGGTACTCCCGGCAGGGTCTCCCATTCCGGGAGTACCTCAGAACTCTTCTTCACTTTTTAGAGATGTAAAGAACCTAGCGTGAAGCAATCATTATAGTCGGTTGGTGTTGCTAAACAAACCTCGCTTAGGTGCCGGATTTTGTTGAAGCAGAAGCGAGATTTCGAATGGCAAGGCGGAGGAAAGGCAGAATAGGTCGAGGGATGGACTTAAGTTCGGAAATTATTGCTACGGCGACCGTTGCTCCCTCCGAGTATCCAGAGAAAGCAACGGTAACCAAGCACTACTGACTACTACTTATGGCAGTGACCATCTTTGCAATGTTCACCATGGCCGCAGTCCTTATCGGCTTTGCAGGCATGTTCCTCGGCAAAGACTGGAGCAGAGACTACAGCTGAAAGAACGAACAAACAGCAAAGACTGAGCATAATCTTACGCAACATAATGCATATCTCCATAAATGTTTGATACTGCCGGGACTGAAGTAGGCTAGCGACAAAATGGCAATTGCAAAAGCCGGATTCGCTCATGTCGGTATTGAGGGCTCTGCAAACGGGAATTCCGCTTCGATAGGTAAGGATGCGGCAGTGGAGAACCTAGGGGATGTTCTAGAGCTTGCTATAATCAATCCAATGGTAGGCCCCATTCGCCACATACTTTCCGCGTACCGTACGACTCGCTAAGCCCTTGTCGTCGTACGAGAAGCCGCCGGAAAAGGCGGGTGTAGAGTTTGTGCGGGAGGTAATCGTTGTTCGTAAACAACGTGAGCGTTTTTCTACGCCGGAACATTCAAGCAGTGCCTTTTCAACGTCTGCCACCGCATCAGCTCCGACGCGGGTCTGAAAAGTTTCCTTTGAACCATTCAATGCCAGATGCCGACTAAGCTCGTCGTCCACGGGGGTTACAGCCGCCGCATATTTAACTCCGTCGAGAATCGTCAGGTCATTTGCCGGAGGAGGGTCCGCTTCGATAACGTACCCGCCATATATGCCGATGTTTGCAATCTTTAATTCCTTGAATTGTCTAACGGCATTCACGACCTGTTCTGTGCTGGTGTAGAAGAGCACCGAATCAGCCCCATGACGAGCGAGCTTTAGCAAGGCCGGACGAAAATCAGTGGTATTGAAAGTTAATCTTTCATCGAGTACCAGTTCCCAACCGTCTTGCTTCGAATCGGCTAGCAGTCCCTTGGTAAGTTCTTCGGTGAAATTGTCCTCCACGCGAACAAGCGCCAATCGCTTCTTTCCGTCCGCTTTTAGAAGGTCAGAAATGCCATCTGCCTCAGCGGTAATGCTTGCCGATGGTGTTATGAGATAGTCACGATTTTCCTTGGCCAAATCGTTATTCACTAGACCGAGAGAAACGACCAAAACGTCTGCCTTTTTTGAAATAGGAAGCAGAGCCTGCGTGCCGTTGAGGCAGCCGGTCATGAGAATATCAACCTTATCGACGCTTATCAGCTTTTGTGCCGCTGTCACGGCCTTCTTCGCATCGCAGGCTGCTTCGTCTTCGAAGATATAATGCGTGGTCGTCCCAAGTCGATTGGCCTGGAAATTAATCCCAATCTGAATCGATTGGCCCCATTCGGCCATAGGCCCGCTCAGTGGAATAATAACTCCCACTTTACGCGGTGAGGAGGGTTCTGCGGCGGCCACTGCACTGTGGGTAACCACCGTCAAGAGCGTAACAAGTAGAGTTCTACTGACATTTCGCATATGCACTCTCAAATGAAGAGCTGCATATATAGCTCAAAAGCCGGCTTTCATCCATTGCCACTTGTTTCGATTCGGTGCGGCAGGAAAAAGGGGCGGCTACTCTATCCTCTCGACCTTGGGTAGTTGTGCAAGGTTGGAGATCGGGGGGAAGAGTAGCCGTCCCATGCTAGACACTATACAGACACAAACTTATGTACCCCACGTAGTAGGTCGGCCCATCGGGACCTTCCGGCTGGGTTGTAACGGTACAAACCGAGCAGGTTGCCGAACCCTCAGGTCCGTTGGGTTGGCAATATAGATGCAACGAGCTGAGCCCAACTTTTTTTATCGTCCGCTCAATGGCCTCCCGGAGTCCGGGAGGGAGTTGAACTTGCTCGAGTGCTCGACGAAGGTCTCGTGGAGTGTAGGTATGCTCAATGTGCTCTGGGGGGATTTTGCTATCTGGCCAGGGGATCGTAATGTCGAACGGTGTAAAGCCGGCAGCTGCGAAGCCGGCTAACTGCATCGCACAAATATACGGACTGACCGGGAAGGGCTCAGAGTGCTCTGCTAGCTCCGATGAAGAATTCTTTGTTCCTGAAGAGGAGAGGACCTGAGCATATGACTGTGCTGGCGATAGAAGCGCCAGAGATAGGCCGGCGGCCAATAGGTAACGCATAAAACCCCACTACCTTAAAACCCTAAGGCCGAAAAACTTTCGTCGACCTTCAAGTCTTGTTATGGCTTCGGTCTTTTGCACGTTACATAAAAATGTAATAAAAATACATTAACTATGTTTCTTGCGTACTTACCCCGCTGCGTTTGTTCCTGCGCGGTTTCGGCATTTCGAGGGGCAGGGGCGCCAAGCTGAAGGTGGTGAAGCTGACATGCTGACCTGCCGGCTCATTAGGGTCCGAGCTCGGGTTCACATCTTTGTCGCAGCTTGAGAGGAAAGCCCGAGCCTTCTTGTGAAAGAGCTTACCCTGATCAATAAGCCAGCGCCTAACTTTGTAGAGGTCCCGCACATAAATATTATCGTAATCCGTTCTTATGTGCAGATTGCTGATGATTCCGGTGTTGAGCGCGTTTCCCTCTACGACTCGAATCAAAGAGTCGATGTCGCGAGCCAGCAGGTCGTAGACCCGTAAATCATCACTCTCAAGCACCTTATGTGAGCGTCGAGCGAGTTTTAGTCCGCGAGCTGATTTCACCGCTGCACCTGCCCGAATAAGCTCAAATAGCACTGTTGAGGGATTGATGGCCTTGCTGATGGTGCTCACTAGTCTATAGAACTCACTTTCTTTTCCTTCGAAGGAAAGAACTTTTGGTTCGCCAGAGCTGTTTTGAAATCGCCTGTCCTGTTCCCATTGTCCGATTACCCGCCCCAAGACACTGGCAGGCTCGGGCGGCAGCTCCGCTTCGGGGCTTCTTAGCCTCGCGATATCCTTCCTATGCAACCCGGTAAGAACGCTGAGCCGGCTTAGATTGATTTTTCCGGTCGATTTCCGGAGTTCCGCCTCTGCGGCCTCAACAAATGCGCCCTTGGCGCATTCCGTTAAATCCTGAAACGAGAGGCTGGAGCGCAGGCAGAAATTGGCAACTGGACGCAGAAGGCAACGTAATGCCTTCAGTAGGTAGCTTCGACTAGGCTGAATGGCAGACATATTGGCTATGTAATAATCCTACACTTGATATCGGCTGCTCCAGAGGCAAATTCAACCGCCTTTTGCGTCTTGGGTCTGTATGCCCGGATACCCATAATTTCCTAAGAATTAGCTAGTTTAGGCACGATGCTCCATACAATACACCAAAAAAAGATGTAATATTTATACATTTATGCGCAACGTGAAGCTGGCAGCCTGCATAACAGAATTAGGTTTTCACGGGGTACCAGGGTCAGGCTTACGAACCCATCTCGCGATAGAGGGTTTTGGCGAGATGGGTTCGACAGGCTCAAAGGAGGTTTTGCATGGGGCTCGTTCGTCTCGTCCGTGACATTATTCATTTTCTCAAAGGCCGGCGGGATAGTCAGTCCGTACGCGCAGCCGGAGCCGATTACATAAGGTGGCAGCAGCGTGAGATGCGACGCATTCGAACCCTCCCACGTCACAGGGGAGTGGAAGAGTCCCTGATTGTTCGAGCGACCAAAGGCACATCTCTTCGCGATGAGTCCGCCGACCGCAGCCAGATTCAGTAGCGTACCTTTCTGTTTGGAGAAGCCTATGCGTGCGCTCCGTGTTATCCTCTTCGCATTAGTCGGGGCTTTTTTCCTATCTCCGCAGGCTGCAAATGCGGCCAAAGTATTTACGCTGGAACAGACCCTGGCTGAACCTCTGCGCTATATCTTATTCTCTCAGCGAAAATTGCCGGGATCGCTGTTCTGCGTCCGGGATAGAAAATACAGACATATCACCCCCTATTTGGTTATCTCTGGAACCAGGAACAAGCTGTTTGTTTCAGAGATTGTTCGCAATTCGCCGAAGCAGCGAGATCGCTATCGCAGGCAGCGGGTGAAGTGTGCTCGCACATTCCGATCGTTTGATGTACCGCCATCCCCCGCGCCGCAATCAGGGCCAACGGTCGCTCCCACAGCTGCAGCAACCTGGGGCCCGAAGCCGGATATCCCCAGCACTCCAACGCCCATTGTGTCTGCCACCTCTACGCCAACTCTGGCTCCGACAGCACCCTCTGGAATAGTTACTATACGGGGCTGGGAAATTGCCGTCCCGAATCCCGATTATATGGAAGTAGCAGAAGCTGCTGGCAGTGGTGATAGTAGGCTAGTGCTTGATATATTTCTCGCACACTCGAATTTTGATTCAGTGTCGCTGTCCTTTAAACAGCGGCAGCGAAATGCCCCGCAGGAGATCGCGATTGAATCGGAGTACATCCTCAATAATTCGGGCGGGGACTGGCACGGCTATGAGTTCTCACTTGTGCCGCTCGATGAAGGTTCCATGACTTTCAGCAGGGATTCAAGCCGCTTCTCGGTGTCTCCATTCAGCAATGCGATACTTTCCTCGACGCCGTTGACGTTAACCTGCTATGACTCGGAGGTTTCACTGCGCTCCGGCGATTACTGGTTCCCGGGTATTGTAAGGGGATCTCTCTCAATTCAGATGAATTCCGGCGGAGGCAATTCTGGATTTTCGAGCAATAGCTTTCTATTGCGACAGCGGCCCTTACCCTAGCGATATACTGCTAGCAGGTTCCTGCCACATCGCATTCAACGGTTGGATCGATATCAGGATATCCACCCCGCTCGTCGCGCATGGAGTCTTCAGAACCGCCACCTAATTTCTGTGCAAAGGATGCGTATTGGCGCTGAAGCTTGCCGCCCACCGACTGTGCTCCGGGAATGCAGCTCAGGGCGATAACCAGGCACAGTACGAGAAATTCAAAGTTTGAAGCGCCCGCTTGGCGAGAATGAGAGGTTGATTGATGGCGCATACGAGGTCCCCCAAAGAACAGAAAATACACGAAAGTATTTTCCCCTTATCCGGGTTTCTGGCAGTTTGCTTCAGGCCAAGATCGGTTATTTGGCTGCGGCTACGAGATTTTCCTAGATAGCCCAGGCAGACGAATCGGAGCTTGGCTGGGAGCGGGGTTCTAGGTGATACGGGCGATGGATCGGCGGGAACTTTACTAGCGATACGCCGAGGTCTACCATAGAGGTATTGCCTCGCGCTCCTCCTCGTCAGGCGAAAACGAGCCACATCCAACTGACTTTTTGCTATGTTATTGGGCCCTCAAGCACGTCCCTCATCACCCGAGCCGCCGGCCGATCAGCGCCGTCAGTCAGAGGGCGAACTAAGCGAATGCAGTATCAGCGCTCCGGCGCTGCCTTCTCGAGCAACTTGGGTGGCAGCCGGGCTCGCGGCGCTGCTGATTACTTTTGGTTGCGAACGCAAGGAGCCCGTTCCTGCAAAATCTCTGGATGCCCCGAGCCGTTCAGTCAGCAAAGATCGGCCACCTGCCGAATCTAAGTCATCAGTCTTTACACTTGAGTACGATCTACCACTACTGTGTCCGGTGGGGCAGGAATTCGTGGCAGCAGACTCCCCCTCGCGGCTCAGCGCCGAGCAGCGTACGATTATCAATGCGGCTCATTACTTGTGGCGGCAAGCGGTAGGCGAAAACGCACGTGAGCGGGACGATTTGGCGCGCAAGATCGCCGTACTTCCTAATCTAAGTCAGATGCCGCCAGATAGTCCATTTCTTGGGCCTGTTCGAGCGGCGCTTGAACCGCTGGGCCTCAAGGCTGCCTACGTCCAAGGTGTCGTCGAGTTCGAGGATATTCATACGCATAAGCCGGGCTGGACTCCGTTCCGCTTTTTCTCATTTGAGCACGTTACGGCCGAGTCCTCCTTTTTTGCGACAGTGGACGCACTAGGACATGAGTTTCGCCATGCCAAGCAGGGCGAAAATGATAAACTTACTCCGGAAATGTCGGTACGCTTTCAAGAAACTGCGCGTCGTGAGGCCGAAGCTTACGCTCAGGGTGCGGCCGACCTCAGAGCCGTTGCAAAGTATCTGCGGACCAGTCCTGCAATTGACGCGTCCCTGCGAGCGCGAAATCTTGACGCTTGGCTTACTGATATCGGCGGACAGATTTATGGCTCTGAGCGGTACAGCGCGCGATTTCTGCTGCAGTATCAGGCTGCCGCTACCGATACGAGCTTGCAGAGAATTTCCGAATATCTGAGCAAGGCAGGGGTATCGAAGTATACAGCGGACTTCCAGGCCTTTCGCCAGAATTTGGCCGGCTTGCTGGCATATGAGCAGACCATAAAAATCGATCCCGAAGGGCTAAAAAAGACTGTTTCGCACCTTGCTGCGTACATCTCCTCCATTCCTGAACTTGCGCCGGCCGATAACCCAGCCATCGGCCAAAAGACCGATCAATTCCTAAAATTGCTGCATGAGTTCGAGGCCTCAGTCGATCCCTATGTCTCGGCGTGTAAGAGGCTCGAGGATTGGAATCAGCGACCGGCCCCATTCAGGGAGAATTAGGACAAGGAAACGGCCAGCGTGAAGAGATTCTAACCTTCTGGGGCAAAGTCCCTTCAGCGCTGGCCGGCACGTTCAGGTACCTTTGGCAGTATTCGCTTGCGTATGAGTTGCTGCGGACGCAAGTGAAACCCCGATGGTGACAATTGCCCCACCGAGAAGCACCTGCCAGGTCAACGGCTTGCCGCTTATCCACGCGAAGATAGGGGTAAAGACCATCTGCGTAGCGCTCAGGCTTGAGTACCACCACAGGGGCAGATTACTCATGGCCTTGTACCGGATGGAGAACAGCAGTGCTAGGACGATTCCGCCCAGTGCCGTCGAGATTAACGCGCCAGCAGAGGTTGCCGCGCCTTGCTCTAAAGCCTGGGTTTCAAACGTCAGAGTCAGCACGAACTGAACCAGCATGGTTGCTGTCATGCGCAGCAGATAGAACGCTGAGTCGTCCATGTGACGCAGCATTTTCTTGGCGAGCAGCGTCGCAGAGCCGCTGATGACGATATAGCCAAGTGCAAAGAGCAGCGGCGTGCCTTGGACCGAGCTGAAGTTCACGACCAAGAGCCATCCCGAGAACGCGAGAAGGGCACCAAGTACATTGACGGCACGTGTCCGTTCACCGAGTACCACAAAGCCGAGAATCAGGGCCCAAAGGTGTTCAAGGCGAACCACGAACGTGAACTCTCCAGGGGCGGCTTGATTGAGTCCGCCGTAAAAGAGCATCACCGAGGCCGTCGCCAGCACCATCATCAGCGTGAAGGTCAGAACCGCTTCGCGCTTCCCGAGCATGGAGCGCACAGCGCGTACCCACGTTCGAGGGTTGCCGAATCCGAGCACGACTGCCCAGCTAATTCCTACCGCCACCAGATACAGGAGCAACGCGCCCCGGTACGAACCGAACGATCCGAGTGACTCCTTCGCCAAAAATGGGAAGGAGGCCGCACAGAAGTGCGACAGCAGGCCCAGAAGCACTGCTTTGCGATGAGTAGACATAAAACCTCCTCCGACAATTTTTGTCAGTTTAACATTGGAATCTCTCCACGATGCACCGAGGGCGCGTGATTAACGCTCCGTCGATGCTCGTCGAAATCGCTCTACCCAGATGAAAGATTGCAAACTTTTTCGGAGAAATTAGGGAATAGCAGCTTTAAGTGGCAAGTTATAGAGCAGGCTTCATTCACAGTGTTGTCGTGCATGGGGGGTACAAGTAGCTCGATGAGCAGGTAGTTATAATTTAACCCATTGAAATCGCGACCTTTAAAGCAGAGCAGTATCCTAAAAGGCTCAGCTAAAATGCCGAAAAATAATATGTGGAACGCCCCTCCACGTAGGCCCAGTGTGTTTAGGTATTTAGCTCGGATTAGGCCGGACGGTTGTGGGAGTTTCTCTAGGTCAAAATATCGCTGCATTACTTTCGCAGCGCTATCTGCAGACGGCAAGCAGCCGCCTGTCGACCACACTCGAGCGCCTCTCCTCGGGCGCAAGAATTAACCGTGCCAGCGATGACGCCGCAGGCCTTGCAATTGCCTCGTCGCTCAACGCTTATTCACGGGTCTCTGGCCAGGGGATAAGAAATCTCAATGACGGGATAAGCGCCCTGAATATAGCCGATGGATCGCTCGGTGAACTAAGTAATA
>JAYRHW010000211.1:0-19465 GCA_041907145.1 Bdellovibrionota bacterium | reverse complement strand
GGTTTGTCGGTGACCGTACCGGCGAGCGAGTGGGAGCAGAACTTCAGCTCCCGTCTCGTCGTCAACGACACGGACGGCAAACTCATCGTGGACGACAGCCTTGACTGGGAATACGCCCAGCCCTAAGGCCTCGGCAGGATGCTGATAGGTTCGCAACCGGGTCCGGCGTTTACTTTACGCTGGGCCCGGCTGCATTTTTTCCACCCCTCGATTGCCTCCGTCCTTTCTTGAGAATTGCAAATTGCTTGAATAGGAGGGGCCCAACTTGCTATCTTCAGAGCGCCTTTTTGATCGTTTGCACAATACTGATTTAACTTCTAGAGAGAGGCCGCTCCATGAATCCTAATACCGCAGCTAAAATGGCATCCACCCCAGCGGTCTTGCTGGCCCCGGGCGAGGGGGAAAGATTCAATATCATCGGCGGCGGTGTGCGAGTGTTGATCGACGGGGCCGCGACTAATGAGCAGTGCTGTATGTTCGAGTGTCCAATTCCCCCAGGTGAGGGACCGCCGCTGCATATCCACGAGCGCGAGGATGAGTTGTTTTACGTCGTGAAAGGCACCTTTAAAATTTCGATTGATGGGCAGGAAATCATTGCCGGGGCCGGCTCTTTCGCTTTTGCCCCGCGAAAGTCGGTTCATGCCTTCAAGAATATCGGTTCAGAAATAGGCTTGCTGCATGTCACCTGCACTCCGGCTGGTCTTGAGACCCCATTTCGGGCAGTGCAGGATCCTGATCCGGGGAGTGGGAGAAGTCCGATGACACCCGAACAAATCGCGGGGGTCTTCGGCCAGTACGGAGTAACTTTTGTCGGCCCGCCTCTCTAAGCACGAGTAGCTGGTTTAGATCCCGAGAAAAGGGAATCGGTAGTCAGATAGTATGAGGACGACGCTGTGAGGCGGCATCCAGACCTTTGTCAAAACCACCGATCCCCCGGAGCAACCGCCATCCGTTTAAGTCACCTAACAGAGCGAGATCGAAATCGCCGCTTGTCGGTGCCTAGTGAATGCTGGTTGAAGTTTAGGCCGGGGAGGGCTCGTCCTTGGGCGTTTGTTCGACTTTGAAGTACAGCCACGAGAAGAAGCCGATGGCTCCCATGGCTACCCACAGACTTCTGAAGGGTAGGCTGGGAATCCACGCGATCCAGTCGAAGAGTTTTACCCCGACCAGATACAGAACGAGGGCGCCGACGCCGTAGAGCACTCCAACGATGATCGCCATCGCCACTCCAGCCACGACGTCTTGAGCGAGCATCGTTCCGAGGAGCAGCGCTGCGGTGATGGCCAGCCACCCGAAAATCAGCCAGTGGCGGAGAATCCAGTCAGCGCCGCTGCTGATCAACGCGCCCAGCCCCCAGAAGACGGCCAGAACGATGAAGCCCTCTGCCACGAACCATACGTAGTTCAGGATCGCCTTGCGCATGTGTTGACTCCTCTCTGCGCGTGTTGGTGCGTCCGGTGAAACCTCAGGATAGAAACCGTTTCTATCTGCTACCGATATAAGGAGGTGAAATGAGCATCAAGACGTCAGGCAAGTATATCGTAAATCTGCTTCTAAGATAAGTTTGTGATCGATCTGAAATCGTTCCAAAACCAGCAACTTAGGACTGCTTAGCGAGCTAAAAGGCCAAGCAAGCCCCAACAAGACAAAGAATTCCGATTTGCTATAATTGCCGAGGCGCGGGAGCTTACCTTGCTCCGGCAGCCGAGGAGAAGTCATGGCGCATATTTCTGTCCCTGTTGGTGCCCCCGGAATCGTGGGCCCGTTTTTGGCCTTTCCCGAGACCGCGCAGGTCATGCGAGGACTGGCCGAGGCTTTCCTGCGTCAGCCTTCGGCTTTGAGTTTGGCCGAGCGAGAAATCATCGCGACGCATGTCTCACATGGAAATAGATGCCACTTTTGTACGCAGTCGCATGCTGCCGCTGCTCGGGCGCATCTCGGCAGGGATCACGCAATCATGGACGAGGTGTTGGCCACTGGAGCAGTGCAGGGCGATGAAAAATTGAATTCACTCTTGGCCATCGCTGATCTGGTCAGGCAAGGCGGCAAGTCGGTCACCGGTGAGGCTATTGCGCGAGCCCGTGCAGCTGGAGCAGACGATGAGATGATCCACTCCACGGTGGGGATAGCCGCAGCATTCTGCATGTTCAATCGATATGTCGATGGACTTGGAACATCTGCGCCAGATGACCCCCAGGATTATGTGCTGATGGGAGCGAATATGGCTGCCAACGGGTACCTCAAGCGCCCCCCGGCCACCTCGTGAGCCCGGCCGGCGCCCCCAAAGCCCTATAGAAATATCTGTAACTGTCCGACACTCTATGGCGACCTCTCCTTACGTCAGCTACGGGATAGGTCTATGCCCAGGCGCGGAGATTTAAAATGCCGATTGCAGTCACTGTGAGGTCACCTGGAGAGTCGATTGGCGGCCAGCCGGATGCGGGCTCCGGAGCGATTGATCGCCCGTATGAGCAAAATCTGCTTTCCGTCTCTATGATCAATCCCGATTGGCTGACGTCGCCGGCGATCTATCGAGTGGCAGAATCCCCGTTCGCCGAGGTTCGTTTTGACGCTGCCCGCGATGGTAGTCTCGCTCGCCGGATTCCAGACGGGTTGTATCATGAGATCACTCAGAATTTGCCAGTTCTCTGCTGTGATGTACTTGCGGTCTCGAAGAATAGAACTGATCAATTTTCCGTACTGACCATCGAGCGAGCGCTTTGGCCTCTCGAGGGGCATCGCTGGATGCTGGGGGGCCGCCAGTGCCTGCCGCCAGTTGAGCACCCGCTATCTTCGAAGTGGTCGCTCCACGCCAACGCCTTGCTGGTGCTTTTCAATGAAGCGGGCATTCAGCCGCAGCAGGTTTCTTCACTGCATTCCCTTGGCTTTGGCGAATATAGGTTCGAGCGTGAACGTCTTGATGGTAATGGACAACCTTTCGTTGAACGTCGGCATACGCCGTCGGTAACCATGGTGGCGATGCTTGAAGGTGTGGAGCCCCCAGCGATCTCCTTGGACTCCCAGTCGCGTGCGCCCTTGTGGTTGTCCCGGGAAGATTTTGAATATTCGGAAATTGGGAAGAGATTATGCTCCCCTATGCAGGAGTACCTTGGGGCAATCTTTGCTGCTGAAACGAATCGCTAACGCACTCCTCGCAGTAGACCCCCTTTCTATGTCATACTGGCTTAACTGCCAGAAACCATTGCGAGCGGTGAGGGGACTATGGACACAAATACTAGTCGTTTTCGTTTTTCGCTTTTTCTGCTCGCGGGCATCCTTTTCATCCTGCTCGTACTAGGTACAACGGTTGCTGCCAGCGCCGAGCCGCAGTCATCCCAGTGCGTCTTTGGTAACACGATTGGCTTTTCCGTCGATACCACCGACTCAGTCATCGATAAAATCATCAAATTCTTCTACATGATTATTCAGGCGATGATTTCTGTCTTTTGTAAGATCGTGAGCTTCGCTGGATTTCGCTGCGGGTAGTCTGATTTTCTAATTCTCGCGACATCGTGTGCCTACTTGTGCTATCGTGCGCGGGATTCCCCCGTTACTTTCTGGCGAGATATATATGCGTAGATTTCTGCGATTATTGTCCTGCGTCCTTATGGGAATTGCTTCCTGCCCCGTTCAAGCGGAGGAAGCGCCACGGGGGCTGCGAGTCGGAGTCATTATCCCCCTTAGTGGCGATGCGGCGAGTATCGGTGATGCCTTTAAGAACGGAATGCAGGTCGCCCTCGAATCCCTCTATCCCGAGCATCGCAATTTACTCCACATGAGCTACGAGGATGACGCGCTTAACGCTGCGAAAGCCGTGACCGCGGCGCATAAGCTGATCAGTGAGCAGCATGTCGATGTGCTGGTGAATATTTCTTCCGGTACCGCTCACGCGATTGCTCCGATAGCCGAAAGCAGGAAAATTCCTCTCATTGCCATCGCTTCGGATCCTAAGGTCGTACAGGGGCGTCGATATGCCTTTAACTTTTGGGTAACCCCTGATGAGGAGGCGAGGGCGATGCTTCCGGAGGTTCTGCGTCGAGGGTACAAGAAAGTTGCCCGTATCACGACGACTCACGAGGGTGCTTTCGCGGTGCGAGGTGCATTTGATGCGATAAACAAGGGCCAAGTGGAAATTGTTCTCGATGAGGACTACCCACCAGAGGCGAGAGACTTCAAAACGTATTTAAGCAAAATTCGAAACGCCAAGAACATAGATGCGATTCATCCCATACTTTTCCCCGGACAGTTGTCTACGTTCGCCAAACAAGCGCGCAGCATGGGCATTACTCTGCCTCTGTTCGGATGGGAATTCTTCGAGGACAAAAACGAAGTGAAGAGTTCCGATGGAACGTTGATTGGATCTTGGTATGTCAACGCCGACGATGCGACCACGACCTTCACGAAGGCATTCGAAAGGCGATTTCCATCCAGCTCATTCTACACGGCGCCGAACGGACACGATGTGGTCATGCTGCTTGCCGCTGCGGTGCAAGCCGGGCCCGGGGGCGGCGAGGGTGTGCGAGACTATTTGTCTACGCTCAAGGATTTTCGTGGAGCCCTGGGGACCTATTCGGCCTCGGGGGACAATCGCTTCACGCTCAAGGCCGCCGTTAAGCTGGTCACCAAGGATGGCTTTCAGAAGCTCTAGACGAACCCGTGATTTTGTTCGTCGACGAGTCCCCAGTGGTGTATACGAGCGCTAATCACAGTGCAGGCACCGTTACGATTCGCGACCCTATGAAGCGGACGGCAAAAGGCGCGGGTAGGGAAGAATGCAAGGAAACCTGGAAATGCGTGATGGATCCGAACCATCGAGACTACCCGCGCTGAGGTCCGGAATCCGAGAGGGTTCTAGCCGAGACCCCCTCGCGCAGCCATCACGAAGACCACGATACCGAACGAAGCGGCAGTGGCCAACGAGAGGAGGCAGGTGACTGCGTCCCATCGGCCAAAGCTAGGTTCGACTTCTCCTGCGCCAGCGAGGGCCGGTGCAGGTTCATCGACGGCGGACTCGTCGGTCGGGAAGTGCAGCGTCTGTTCGCCGCCTTCGGAACCAAGCAAGTCTGCCCCCAGAACCAGCCCAGTCTCACTCGAGGCCTGGGCATGCTGGGTCTCTTCGGCTGGCTCACGTTCAGGCTCGCCATCGTCATCGGCGGCAAGTTGAATGTCCCAACCGCTTCCGCTGCCGTCATCGTTGCCCCCGGTGCCGATGGCAGAGCCTCCGGATTGTCCCGGTGGTTTGCTGCCGGAGCCTCCGGAAGCAGCGGGTTTGGGCGCGGGCGGATCGTGCTGGCCGTCGGGTTCGAAGATGAGGATGCCAGGTTCCTCGTCTCGAGCGGGAGCGGGCGCTCCTGCGGTTTGGCGGGAATTCTCTTGAGCACTCACGAAAGGAACCTCCGTATCAGTGGCAGGTCAGAAAACGGGGATGCGCACATGCGCAGCCAGAGCCGTTTCCTCAGAGGGCCACTGAGGTGAAACCTTTTTGCATTCTTCTACCCGCAAATGAATATGTGAAAGGAGATGACAGCTGAACTGTAACTCGGGCAGGGGCTGCAAGCCAGAAACTTTTAATTCGGCGATTTTCCTTCGACTTGGCGGCAGCTTTAGGAATTGAACAAGCGCTCAAGGAGCGGAACCCCGAATTTACCGATTAGAGTTCCGGCTCCAATAGAAGCGATGGAATAGCCCAATACCGTGGCGATTTCCTTTGCCAGCGGCTTGGCCCTGGCGATTGACTGAACCGCGGTAGTAGCAGTGACCAGCGTGGCGGCCCATATGCCCGCTGAAACCGAGGTGCTCAGTGCTTCGTGGCAGGAAAGCACTATCGGGATGTAGGTACAAGGAATTGCGAATTTGCCGGCGAATGTTTTGCCGAATTTAGAAAAGCGATCCCAACCCGTGCTGCCGGATTCAGACTGCGTAGCTTGGCCGGCGGCAACTGAATCTGATGTGCCATCGACCAATCCGGCAGTGAGCAGAGAAGCCAGCATCAACCCCTTCGAGCCCCCGGCTGTGGTGGTGAAAATCAAAAATCCACCGGAGGTGAGCGCTCCCGATAGCACTCCCTGTACGTAGTCTTTTACAGTTTCATGAATTGGCCAAACCTTGAGGAAGAGCTTGGAGATCCCTTGTTCCTGCAGCATTTGCAGATAAGACTTGGCGATGGGAGTGGAGGTTCCGAGTCCAATTTCGTGTAGGAAGGCCTGCAGATGTTCCGGGCGATCGGCTTTCACATCGTAAAAGGCGCCAAGTCCGGTGACTTCATCGATATGCAGTAAGCACTGAGGATGGTTCTTGCTGTGATAGGTCTTGCGAAATTTCTCGATTATGGCGAGCAGCTGTCCGTGCCTGTGAATATGCTCCAGCACCGCATCGGCTGGCTCGACTATATCGACTACATCAGAGGCTCGGTTAGTTCCATCCCCTTGGGCCTTGAGTGTCAAGAATGGCCGCTCGGATCCGGAGTTTCGTATGCGGTATTGTCCCGGCGGGTAACCTGGAGGCGGGTCGTTCACCTGGTAAAGGCGGTCGGCGTGCACGGCCTTGGTGAGGAAGGCAATGCTGTGATCTTTGACCAAGCGATCTTCTTCGACCTGCCCCGTATTGCGAAATCGACGTTCAAAGAACTGATCTCGAAAACCGAGCGGCAATTCAACAGCGGCGTTCAGTGAAAAATCTGCGGCCGCAGTTGGACTGATGTCAATCGCCGTTTCGCGCGTAGCTTCGCCTGCCGGGTTTACGGCGGTCGATGTCGGCGCAGTAGCGCCGGGGCTGGCAGCAGGATCCAGCATTTACAATCTCGGTGTGCTCATGGTTACGACGGAAGCATACTTCGCTTCAGACGAGCGGCAAACACTGGGGGGTACCCGAATGTATGCCGCTCATGCCCGGAAACAAATTCGGGTGTCATGCGGCACACTAAACCGTAGCAAGGTTGTTGAGCAGATGGACCAGCCCCTCCGACGACGAGTGGAAGGCCGGGACCTCGAGGTTCTCATCCGGCCCGTGGAAGTTGGAGTCGGCGTTGGTGCCTCCCCACATCACGATTGGGGCCTTCAGCAGTCGCTCGAAGTGGCTCACCACGGGGATCGAACCGCCGGCCAGCATGTAGCAAGGATCCGTGCCCCAAGCCGAGAGCATGGCGCGAGCGGCGGCGTCGAGTTGGGCGCTTTCAGGACTGAAGCGAACTGCTTCGGAGCCCTTCTCGCGCTTGAGTTCGACGCGAACCGTTCCGCCCAGCACTTCGCGAGTGGCTCGCTCGATGTGCGCGCTGACCAGTCGCTCGACGTTGTCCGGTGTCATGTTGGGCACCAGGCGAATCGAGAACTTGGCTGCCGCTGTCGTGGGGATGTTGGTCGGTGCAGATCCTACTTGGGTGTCACCCATGAGCAGGCTGTGCACCGTGAGCGAGGGCAGAGCCCCTGTCTGTTCAGCGATCGACTTGCCGTCGACACGCATCAGGCCAGGAACGCCCCCCGTCTCCTTCTGCACCGAGGCTTCGCCGACCGGGGATGAGGACAGCAGTTCCCGTTCGCGGTCGTTGAGCGGAGCGATGTCGTCGTTGATCCCGGCGACGAGCAATCGTCCGGTTTGCGGATCGCGCAGCGAGGCCAGGAGATGCGCGAGCGCCTCTCCGGGGTCCTGCACCGCACCGCCGACATGTCCCGAGTGCGCTGCTTTCTCGGGTCCGAAGACGTTGAGCGTGAAGTAGGTCAGCCCGCGCAGACCGAAGGTCAGCGAAGGCCGCCCATCCGGAGCCATCAAGGTATCGCAGATCACCACCGTCGATGCGCCGGACAGAAACTCCCGGGCATCGTCAGACTGCAGGTACTCGATGATGGCGCCGCTGCCGCTCTCTTCCTGGCCCTCGAAGATGATGCGCAGCCGCACGGGGAAGCCGCCGGTGCCCTGTTTCCAAGCCGCGAGGGCCTGAACAATGGCGACCAGAGGGCCCTTGTCATCTCCGGCGCCGCGCCCGATGAAGCGATCGTCGATGATACGGGGCGTGAAGGCCTCGGTCTTCTTCCAGCCCTCGCCGGCTGGTTGCACGTCGTAATGAGCGTAGAAGACGACCAGTGGGGCCTGACTGCCGGCGCTGTCGTCGGCTCCGAGAATGAGGGGAGGAACATGGGCGCCAACCTTGACGGGAATGACGCTCTCCACCCCAGCCGACTCGAGCATGGTTCGCACGCGCTCGGCAGCACGGGCAAGCTCGGAATCGAATCCTGGCGCGTTGCTGACGCTCCTGATGGCCATGAGGTCCAGGAGCGCCTGCCGGCTTTGCGGTTTTCTGTCCGCAAGCCAAGTCAGAGCGGTGGAAACAGAAGCAGGGGATACAGTGGTCATTGCAAGCACTCCTCAAGCGGGGACTAGTGAGTTGCCAAAACCTAGTGAAACCTTTTCACCAGTGTTTGCACCTCGGCTCAAGCCAAAGTACAAAGCGAAACTCTACTCGGGGAGAAATGTACTGCAATGAACATCTTTGAAATTAGCAGTGGCTACTTTAGCCTACTGGGGGCGGTAGTCCACCTTCCGTGGGCGGATGAGCTTGAGACACTTTCCCTATTAATTCTCGGTGGTTAGCCTGCCGGATCTTGGCGACTCGGACCACGCCCTTCATTGATCCTCGAATGCGCCGATATCCCAACCCTCTCCTGACGGGCGCGGGCTTCCGGTGTAGTCGGAGAAAACCGGCACGGCGTATCCCGACTCTCGTGCTGGAGAGTTTTGCCCTAAGTGGAAATTCAGACCAGGGGTCTGTCCAGGAGCCCATTTGCAAATGAATGTCGTAGCGCGGTGGGGGAGCGCGGGAGTAATACTGACATATTGACCTTCTGTATCTGCTCCCACGGCCGTAACGGAACGGGGCGTGGATTCCAAATCATAGGTGATGGTGTCTCCGACTTTGAATACCGAGTTGTCGAAGACATAAATCTTCGACCCCGTGCTCGGAGAATACGAGGCCCTGAGGCTTACCGTGGAGGTTTGCGAGTGATCTGTGCGAATATCATGGGCGAGCGTTATGACATCGCCCATCGATTCATAGACATTGAGGCCATACAATGAGTCGAAATTGGCAGGGCCGGTGGCAGGATCTCCATTGCAGGTCTTGCTGTTGCAGTATTGTCCACCGACGATGCGGGTTGCCCCTTCCACGCAGCCATTGAATATAATTCGTGAGTTGCGTAAGACCTTCTTGCCGCCGAAATTTGCTCCCGATTGGGTGATGTAAGAGCGCACTCCATCCCCGCTGATTGTCGCACCGATTATATCGAACTGTTTCTCTAACGCCGGTCGGCAAACAACCGGCATTCCGGCTATCATGGGATCCGTGGTCGTATTCGAGCCCTGTTCAGTCGGGCCCCAGGCGGTCCAGGGGTAGTTAAAATACCGATCTGGCGTGGTACGGAATTGATTTACGGAAAAATAGTTCCGCTCCGATGTCACTTGAAGTGGACTGAGCCCCAACGCGGTGCCACCTTGAAAGAACCAATAGCTGAAAAAGTTTGAAAGCTGAGTTCCTTTGACGAGGTTATTTTTGATATCGAAGTTAAAGGGGGTCGCGCTTGGAACTCTGCCTGGGGAAACGGCTATGAAAGCCTCGTCATACACGGGCTGAAATCCGGGCTTTTCGTCGAGGGAGATGAGCGTATTGTTATAGAAGCGATTAGGAAGCGCGATGGTTTGTTCGTTCAGTGGGCCTGGATTTGAGATTTCAAACATAGCGCGCAGAGCTCCCGATGCGCCAAAGAGGGGGAACTCGGTGTTTGTCGGGAGCTTCAGGCATATATTATTTCTAAAGGTCGTGCCGCCGAACAGCGTGGCCAAACACCCGCTATAGTAATCTCCCTTCTGCAGTATCACTAAATTGCCGTCCCAGACGAGATCGCTGACGCTTCCCGCCAATGTTTCAGTTCCGTTCGAATCGCCGCCGCTTCCGGCACCGGGACTCAGGCGATTGTGCGAAACCACCGCATTTCTCAGGTCCTTCAGTCCTTCCGAGCCGAAGCGCAAGGATGGTTGGGAGCCCAGGCCGCCCCAGCCATTGCGTGAAGTGAAATCGTTATAGGAAAGGACCGCATGATCAGACTGTCCGATGCGCACGGCGCCGTGATCAGGAAAGTCGGTGACACAGACTCCTGACAAGCGGCAGCCGGCGCCCTTGCCATCCCAATTTACGGATAGCGTGTCCGGGCTTTGCTCGATGGTGTTCCCCAAAATTGCCGAATAGGGCAGGGCCCCATACAAACCAAAGTTTTGCCAGTTGGTGGAGACGTTGTCGGCGATGACTGCGTAGGAGGGATCGCTCGATCGGAAGTCCATATTTATGACGCAGGCGCTGAATGAATTTCGATAGATCGTTGCATTTCGAAGTCCCGTATCCCAAAGCACTAGGCATCCTGCGACTTGTTCACCGAGGCCGGTCACTGGATTGTATAACCCTTGGAAGTTGAGTCCGGTAACGGTAGTCCCTGCGGAGGGGCCGGCGTAGAAACCGAACATCCAGGTATAGTTATCAACCTGTCCCGCCGTCGGTGCCTTGATGATCGGATCTGCGCCTTGACCGAAGGGCGCGATCATTATCGGGAAATCGTCGTAGAGTCCGTTGGTATAGGCAAGGCAGCCCGGAGAGGGGTTACCTCCGACAAATGTTTGTCCACGTTTCAAGAGTAGGCGCCGCGGCCCGAGCGGAAGTTCATGACTCCGGTTTCCAACGCAGAGAGTAGGATTGGCAAGTGCCTGCGTGTAGTCGGTAAAATGGTAGGCCGGGTCACTCGTGGGGCAGCCGGTAAAGTCCCCATCGGTCGAGACGCACCATGTATGACCACCATGCTCGGGACTGAATATGACCTCGGGATCGGAAACCAGGATTGTGGTCGTTTTCACTGCCGAATGACCTTGAATGTCTCGGACGGTGAGGCTCACATGATAGGTACCTGGATTGGCGAATACGTGACCAGCGACACCGCCGTCGGCTCGATTTGCGTTGACTGCCTGATGGGTACGGAAGCTCGACCCCATATCCCCGAAGTCCCAGTCGTAATTTAGTTCTTGGAATGCGCTCTGTACGGTTGATGCGCGGGTGCCTGAGGCGTCAAAATAGACACCGCAAGGAGCGACGCAGCTCGTGCGTGAAGGAATCAGACTAACTACGATATGCTCGCTGGTAGACCAGGGAGTGGAAGTAGCGGTGGCCGTGGGGGTAGGTTCACTGGCTGAAGCGGTCGGGGAAGGGGTAGGTGCCGTTGACTGTAGAAGAGTGCTGCAACGCCTTCCCTCCTTTCGCATGCGCGCAGTCGGAAATATCAGTCGAAGCTTAGTGAGTGTGGAGAATGTGCCAAAATAGCGCCTTTGTCGAATTCTGACGACACTGCCTGCCGTAATCACCGAGTTTTCGGGACTCAGATGACAGAGAACAGAGTAGTGAAGTTTGGTGAACTGAGATCTGTTACCCGAAGTCATTCTTATCAAGTGCTTTTGGACAGCTGAGGCTGGGCGCGCGGCATACGCAGGTAGACCTGTCAACAAAGGGTACAGCCCAAAGATGGTAAGAGCAGAAAAGAAAGTGCCAGCTTTCATGCACCCAAAATCTGAATTGTTTGCGCAGGCGAAGCGATGCTGAGGGGTAAAGAGCAAGGACTATGCCGCTGCTCGATAACTGGAAATTAGTTCCAGTGATGTTATTTAACTGCATGATATTATTAGAATATGGCTCAGAGACATGTCTAGCTTCACGAATCTTGAGGCTAGGTTGGCTCTGCTAGCTATGTAGATATGACGAATCTCTAGACCTCGATCGGCATGAGAAGCCAGGGCGCAGTGTGCTGACTACAAAATTATTCCTTTCGAAACTCGGTTTGCATGGCTCGATAAAGTCTCCTATACGTAGTCGTATGAAATATCTATCGAGGCTCCTTCTAACCGCCTTTCTCTGTATCCTAAGTCTGTCATCGCCTAGTCTTGGCGAGGGACTAAAATTAAAAATTGGATATATAACCGATCTTACGGGCATGGGGGCCTTCTTTGGAATTCCCAGCCAGTATGGGGCCCGCTTAGCAGCGAAGGAGCTTAACGACGAGGGGAATCAAATCGAGATCGTGTTCGAGGACGCCCGCAGCAAAAATGCCGAGGCGATTTCAGCTGCAACCCGATTTATCGAAATAGAGCACGTCGATGCGGTCATTTGCGATTTAACTCCAACCTGCACTGCTATATCTACCACTTTGCAGCGTGCAAATAAGCCGCTGATCTACCATTCTCCCTCAGTGCGAATTGCGGGATCGAACCCACTGGCCTTTAGAAATTTCATCGACTATGTCGAAGCTTGCGGAGCGCTGGCGGAAGAATCAAACCGGCGAGGCTTTGGCCGTATTGCGGCGCTGGTGCCCAATCTGGAATTTGGGGAGCAATGCGGAGCCGGTGTGATGAAGGTCGCCCCAGACTCCGTCCTCTTTCAATACAATCCCGGCGATGATCTTCGCTCGGCGCTACTCAAGTTCAAGTCAGCAGGGGTTAAATCGGTCGTGCATGTCGGCTACGAACCGGATTTTTTGAATTGGTTCAAGCTCTCCGGTGAGAGCAATGCTGCGTTTCATCAAGCCTTTAGTGAGTTCATGCTTAGTGACACCTTGCGAAAATCGGCGGCTGCCCAGCTTCCTGGCTCATTGCTGGTAAGTTACCAGCCACTTCCAGAAACGTTTGTCGAAAAGCTCATTCCTTTCGGTGCTCAGCCGGGCGCTCCTAATCTGCAAGGCTCTGCCTTGGCCTATAATGCGGTGATGGCTCTACGAGAGGCCGCCCAGTCTTGTCCTGCTCGGAGTGGAACTTGCTGGAAGAGCGCTCTGCCGCAGGTTAAACATGGATTGCTCGGATTTACAGGATTTTCCGCCGAACGGTCACCGTATCCTCTTCTCGTGAAAGAATACCGAGATGCCGCTGCCAAGTAGATCTGAGTCCAAGAGTAAGGGGCTGTTCATCGCTTTTGCGGCGGCAGTCATTTACGGGCTGTATCCCTCCGCGGCGCGCAAAGCCTATGATGATGGCGCCAATGCCACCTATGTAATTCTGATAACGACATTTTTACGCGGACTTTCGCTGAGTTTCTACTGCATAGTTCGCAGTCTGCCTTTGCTGCCAAAACCTTCTGAGAATCGGGCCATGCTCTGGGGAGGATTCTTTCAGGCTCTCTCCGTGATTGGAATTATTTCATCGCTGCGATACTTGCCTGGCCCAGTCACCATCATTGTCGTATTTTCGCACACCATTATGTTGCTCTTCTTGCTGGCTGCCTTGGGACAGCAGAGGCTAACACCCATAGCCATAGGCACGACTATTACAGCACTTGTTGGTCTCAGTTTCGTCGTAGACCTATGGAACAATTTGGATGGACTAAGCGTGACGGGGCTCGGCTTGGCCTCTATGGCGGCGATCGTGACTACCTTTCGCCTATATATTTTTGGACGACAAATGGCCAGCAATAGCCCGGCGACGATAGGTGCCCAAGTGTTTAGCACCGCTGCTTTTTTCAGTTTGGTATTGTTGTTAATCGATCCCGCCGCTGCTCCACAGTCTGCGGCAGGGTACGGCTGGGTACTTTGCGCCGCCGTGTCTCTCATTCTTGGTACCTTTGGGATGTTCTACGGCATCGCTGCTTTGGGGGCGTTCCAGTACAGTCTCATGTCGAAGCTCGAACCAATCTTTACGGCGCTGTTTTCGATTCTCATACTTGGCGAGTTTCTGACACTCTCGCAATATTTCGGCATGCTTGTCGTTCTTCTCAGTCTTGCGGCCTACCAGAATATAGAGGGCAGGGCCCGTGGTGCGGAGCTTCAAGATCGCCAGGATCGATAGGGTCTCTGTCGGTTAACTGACTCCATAAGTCAGGACTGCCAGGTCGCGTCCCAATAATGAATCGTGTACGCGTGCGGGGTAATTGCACCCACCTCAGGGTAAAAGAATGGAGGAGGGAAAATAACGCCTCCATTCTCCAATGCGGCACGCTGAGTCAAGATGGCGCGGGTAAAATGAAGGCCTGCAAATATCGGAAGCAGCCTCCCATGCTCCTTACGTTGGGAGCGCAAAAAATCGAGATAATCCCGCTCCTTCAACATAGAAAGGCAAGCTTGCAGAATTGGATGCTCCTTGACTGCACCGACTATCGCGTTGTTTACGATCAGCGATCCGAATCGCAGCGGCGCGATGCAGGTGTAAAAATTCAAGTCCCGGTGCAAAGGGCGGAGTGGGCGTAAGCACTCGATATCGAGGTCAATGTAAACTCCACCAAACTTATATAATAATTCGTACCGAAGGAGATCTGCCTTGTCGACGATCTGCTCGGCGTTGTCATACAGATCTTGATTAATGAGGTTAAGGTCGCGGACCTTATCGTCGGTCCAAAGGTGGTATTGAAAGTCGGGGTTTCTAGTCTGAACGCTTTCTTGGTACCTGAGATACTTTTCCGGAACGGGACGGCCACCTACCCAAATTTGGTGGATAATCGGGGGCACTCCGAATCCAGCGTAATCGAGAGAGGGGCTCCGGCTATCTTTCTCATACACGGCCCGGAAAATGCTCAAAGCATCTGCGGGCGCGACGGGCCTGGTACAGAGATCGAAGAGGCCTTCGTTGCGCAGAAGCTTCTGGTATTGCTCCGTGTCGCGGCCTAACAAAATATCGAAATTTAGTTCGTCGGAATCGACCACTTCATCTCCTCAATACCCCGAAGGTCCTACTCTAGTCCGACAGTCTCTTTAAAATGACTAACGAGTGCCGAGCGTACATAAAGAGTCAACTTTCCGCCGGCATTAGTGAATTTCGCGGCGCCGTATTTTCTCTCCAGCGATTCATGCAAGGGGACTTCGACGAATCCACGTTTTAGAAAAATAGCATCGTAGCTTGGCTTTGCACCGTGGGAAATGAAATCAACGTAAGCGTCAATCGGCTGCGCTTCATCCATGTATTGAGCAAAGTCGTAGCCGTAGCGCCGGATATAATCCAACCTCTTTTGCCCGTTGATGAGCCCATCAAAATTAACCACGCTAAGACCCGAGAAATACCCGAAAATACCTGAGTTATGCATTCCAAAGATCAAAGGGGAAAGTTCCGGCTGGCGCTGAAACTCAATTGCGGCCAGATAAAACAGGTCTACTTCACTCGTCGGAAAAGTTTCGACAGATTGAATGTTTCGAGCGTAGGTCCAATGTTCGGATTCTTGCTTGTACTGCCAGTGTGCCAGCCAAATAACGAACCCAGCGGCGAGAGCTACCAGCGGCGCATAGATTGCAAGTCGGAAGCGCCTGCGAAAAAAATTATCAGCGTCGCGCCAAAAAAGAATGGCAAGCAGCGCCCCGCCGATATAATCCGGCGCATAGTACCAAGCGTATGTCGCGTGCCGAAAATAAAGGCAGCTATAGACTAAATATTTAGCGACTACGAATGAAGCGAATAAGCCTACAGTAATTTCGCGCCTAATGACGCAGTAAGCCAAAAGGACGACGTTCAAGGCAACTGCGGCAAGAATCGGATAATACGCAGCTTCCGCTAGGGGCCAGAGCAAGTTCTGGAGAAGTAACAGCCAACTCGGTTGTCCCGTAGAGGCGCTCACATTTGCCAGCGTGGAGAATGAGTATGCTTGTTTCGCGGCGCCGCTGATAGGCATCAAATTTCCGAAGATAATCAGGTTTGATGCGAGATAAGAGCCGACGATAAGTAGCAAAGGCAGAGCGTAGCTCAGAGCGGAGCGAACTCCGCAACGCAAGACGATATATCCGCCAACAAAGACCGAGAACACCAGGCTATCAGTTCTCGCTAGATTGAGAACTGCGGCGCTTAATCCCACTGCGAACAAATCCTCCTGCCGGAAGTTCTTGTTCTCGGCCTTGGACAGCATTAGTAAAGAAATGCCCCAACAGAAGACGTATAGGCTCGTCTCGAGGCCAAGGAAGCATGTTCGTATGAAGTTCGAAAAGAGACCAAGACAGAGAAAGATCAGAATCGTCGCAAGGGGTCCCGATCTACGGGCCAGCATCGTAAAGCCGAGGAAGCACAGCCCGCCAGTTAGGAAGAGCGCCTGAACCACGAGTACCAGAGGCAGCATCCCTGTCTTGTCGGTGAGGGGGGTGAGCGCAAGAATTATCAGGAGCCAAAGCGGTTGAAATCCGTTCGAAAGGTTAATGCCATCGAAGGTCATCCCTCTGCCGTGCCAAACGTTGAATGCAACTTGATAGTAGTAAAAGGCATCGTCGATAAAGACCCGACTGCGAATCAAAAACCGCGGCTCAAAGCTTAAATAATCCATGAAAAGCAGCGCTGGAATTGCTGCAGCGGTCAATATTAGGAGGATGAGACTGCCTTTTGCATGCCAAACAACCTGTTCCGGCCGCTGTCCGGGATTTAGCGATAAGTTGTAGGGAGTTGAATTGAAGGCATCCATGCTCGCACTCCGAGGGGCGTGGCTAGAAACTGGGCGGAATAGTAGCGATTTAGGTATTTGAAGGCAAGGAAGGTGAATCGCTTCCCGCACGTACGGAAAGTTGTGACGCGCTTGAAATTGTGGGCCGCGGGTATTCCATTAGGGCTCGAGCGGGAGTCGATAAGCTCCTCAGCTATACACGAGAAAAGTCCAGCAAAGCCCGGGCTCATGCAAGTATTGCAAAGGGGGAATAATCCGCCTGTTTGGGGCATGAATCACACCATCGCGAACTTGTCCCATAACAATCCTTAGGGTTGGTCAGGGTTTTATGATTAGGGGGTTTTATGAAGCTCGGTACGGCTTTGTTCCGTGATCGCTGTCCTATCGTCCCGCGTCCCTTCCTCGAAAAGTCCTTCTTAACCATTCTTACACTTCCAATATTCCTTGTGACCGCGACGCCAAGTTTCGCGGCGCCGGTGTTCAATGCGAAGAAGGAAGTAACGAAGGTCAAGAAAAATACAAAGAATAATAGTATTCGCCTTTCAGCTGCGGAAGGTGCACTTTCGGAGGTAAAACATAGAAACGAGATTCAAGATGTTGAGCTGCAGAACGCGCATGATCGCATCGAGTCGAATGAACGCACCACGCAAGCTCTGATTAACGGCCTGCACGCCACGCAAAGCGATTCGGACAGTATTACGATCAATCTCCCCGTCGGCCCACAGGGGCCCGCGGGTGCCAAAGGAGATAAAGGCGATAAAGGTGACAAGGGAGATCAAGGAGAGGCAGGTCCGCGCGGATTGCAAGGGCAGCAGGGAATTCAAGGTGAGCGTGGACTGTCTGGCCCAGCCGGTGTTGCCGGGCCTCAGGGCGAACGGGGTGCTGTTGGTCCCGCGGGTCAACAAGGGCCCCAAGGAGAGCGCGGAGCGGTCGGGCCGGCTGGTCCGCAGGGATTGGCAGGCGAGCGGGGACCCGCTGGTCCTACGGGTCCGCAAGGTCCTATTGGTCAAACCGGTGCAACGGGCGCAACTGGCGCAGTCGGTCCCCAAGGTCCTCAGGGTGAGCGCGGCCTTACCGGTCCGATCGGTCCACAGGGACCTGTTGGACCAACAGGTGCAACCGGCCCGGCTGGTGCAGTGGGTCCCCAAGGTCCTCAGGGTGAACGAGGGCTCATAGGACTTACTGGTCCCCAAGGACCTGCGGGTCAGACCGGAGCCACAGGAGCCGCTGGTCCTGCGGGGCCACGAGGTGAGACTGGTGCTGTAGGTCCCCAGGGGCCAATCGGATTGACTGGAGCCACTGGAGCGATGGGGCCAGTTGGTCCGCAAGGTCCACAGGGTCCGCAAGGCGTGCAAGGCCCTGTCGGGCCTTCAGGCGCTATGCCCCGTGTAACTGTCTCGGCCTTACCGACGTCGAACTGCCCGGTAGTTGATTTATCATCGGTATGTGGTGGTGCTGACGGTTGCCGGGTTATCACGAGTTCCGTGGACACCAGCGCTACGGCGAGTGCAGCCGCAAATGTGAGAATTTACGAATATAATTTGTTCTTCTCACCGTTTGCAGACACTTCAGGTCGTCGCAGGGTTTATGCCGGGTTCGGGGCTGGCGGGCTCTCCGATGCTATGTATGTCGGTGGATCTTCGGCGGCGACGTACGTTATCGCCCCCTTTGGGATATCCGCGCTGGAGAATTACCGTGTGACCGCGGTCTGTGGTGGCTCTCCCACGCCATTTACGAATCCTTATCAGTTCGTGGTGCGAACGGTATCGCCTTGGGCAACGTATGTAACATTCATTCAAAATTAGGCGAACATGCTTGGTGGTGGGGCCTCGTGCTCCCACCACCAAGTTCCACTATCACCAGCGAAATCTTCGGTAGGATCCCAAGGGCGTAACGAAGAAGAGTATGATCATAAGTGCGAGCGATCCGGTCAGCAGCAGCTTCCCAAAGCTCTGAACTTGATGCCAACCGGTAGAGCCTGGGCGAAGAATGCTCGCTGCCTCGACCCAAAGTACCTCGCAGGCCCCGTCTCCGGTGTCATCCCTCGTTAGGCTGGTTTTACGCTTGGTCTCCGGCTGACCCTGAGGCCAGTAGTTAATGAGTTTCCCCCGCAATTGAATCTGATCTCCAACTTGAAATTTCTCGATAGCGGATCGTACTGTCTCATCGGCAGCCAAGAGGTGGTTATTGGAAAGTTCGGCCTGATTGAAGGCCGCATATGCATGCCGATTTTTGGGTTTAAAGTGGCAAGACCAGGGCATGCTCCAGTACTCCACATTTCGAAATGCACCGGAAGTTAGATTCGTTCCCCACACGAGGCAAATATCGCGAAAGTCTACCGAGTCACTGGTGTGATAAGCGTCAGCAATGCTGGAAATATCATTGTGCGTGACAACGAGCCCGCTGATGAGATAGTCCGCCACCGGCTCGACTTCATATCGATGCCCGCGATATTCGAATGGGAAAGTTGAATCCCGATTGAGCTCTTGCTGGGGTTCCTGGAGCAGCTCCGGGTGGATGCTGAGGGCTTGGTCGAATCGCTCGACATAGAAAGTGCCGGCAATAAACAGAGCTAGCCCGGCGAGGCAGCCGAGGCGCGCCAACCAGCGCAGCAGGAGCCAGCCTCCCCAGGCTGGGGGCTCGAATTCTACTGTCGGAAGGGGGCGGCCAGGCGCAGCGGAAACCTTCACTGCTTCGGGAGTAGGAGGGGTCTCGATCTCGAATTTCATGAACTTTCCCGCTGCGAAAACCTTCTGGGATCGGCGTTAGTAGTGCGGAGGCTTGCTAACATTGTCCTTCTCGATCATGGAATCCTTCAGTTGAGTAGTCAGTTCCTTGAACCGCTCGCTTAGATCGTCGATGGTGCTTTGTTGCCTCGTCACGACCGCATTCAGTTCGTCCACCGTAACCTGTAGGAAAGCAATCTGGCTTTCCAGATCTATTATCCTGCCTTCGAGCTCCAATTTTTCACCCTTCATACATACTTTCCCATGCTTAGACGCTTCACTGATTATAGATTTTTGCAGGAGTTCACAAAATGGTAACCGTTCACGC
>JAYRHW010000210.1:0-5984 GCA_041907145.1 Bdellovibrionota bacterium | reverse complement strand
GATTCCGCCTAACCTCACCACCGATAAGGCCCTCTTTGACGCATTGGATAAAAATCCGCATTTTAGCAATGCGCGGGTCAACAGGGACAATACCGCTGGAACATATTCGCTCAACCTCGATGCTAGAACCGAGCTCGGAGTGGATGTTCGCGCACGTATTGATATCGTCGCAACTGGCGATCCGACTGACAACACCAAGCATGTATTTAAATTCAGATATTTTGCTACTTCCCTAGATGGAAATGGCAATCACATCGTAGATCCGAATGATCGTCGCGCTCTGAACTTTGCAAAACTTGCTCAACGTTTAGGGCTCCAGCCAGATACCGATGTCATCCTCAAAGGTGACAAGGCCTATGCTGCCGTAATGGCGATCGTGCGAGAATTCGATCATCAAGCCTACGGAAGTGACTTGAATGGAGCAACAGCAGGTAGGCAGGTTGATCCGAATGATCCAAGTGGCCCTCCTCCTCCTCCGCGAGGAAGCACCAGGCCAAGCGGGCCAAATTGGACTCGGCCTCCAAGCGCAAACTCCGGTCCACAACCAGATCCAAGTGCTGGCAACGGCCCTCGCCCTCAAAGCCAAGCCACTGGCAGCGCTCCTGCTGCAGATCCTGCCGCACAGCAGCAAGCTACAGGGACTCAACAAGGCCCTGACGTCAACGTCGATCCTTTCGGCGCTGTAAACTTCGCTGTCGACCAGGTCATGGCCCAACAACGCGAGGGCATCAGTTCTTTCTCCGTCGCTGAACTGAACAACGCCCGTAGAAACGGTCGTCGATTCGAAGTCATTGGCGCTGCTCCGGACACCAAGCTTGAGATTCTGATAACGAAGGTAAACCCCGCCTCAAGGCGGCAAAATGAAATTATCTCCATAGATTATCGATTTGATGGAGTAAGTTCTGATGCTTTGCACGATGCTGGAATCTCGTCTGGGCATCAAATCGCCATTAAGGACAATCCCAATGTTGCCGAGCAAACCCGTAAGTACGTTGAAGCAATTATGACCGAATTTGCTGCTCGCAACGTTGAGAAGGAGGCTACAGCAAAAGCTGAAGCCGCAGCAGCGCAGGCCGCAGCGCAAGCTCGTGCTCAACAAGCAGCCGCAGGTGGATTTTCCCTGCCTCACTCTGACACGCCTGCCACTGAAGTGGAACCTTCTCCAACCCTCGATGACAGCGCATTAGCAAATGACGGCGCCGATCGGGCGGCCGTGCAGCAGGCTCAGGCAGAAGCTGCTAGAGCTTTAGAACTTGAAACCGCACGACTAACTGAAGCGGCTAATCGAGACAAGTTTAAGAGTATATTACTGGATCTCGATGACAAGATGCCATCAGCTCCAAAATCTGTATACGGCGAAGAGATTTCGATAGCTTTAAGCCAAGTTGCAGACAGCGCTATCGACTTCAAGGAAGGCAGAGTCACTAACGAGGCCGATCTTAGTACTGCGATTGACGACGCTCGGCAAAAGCTTAACACCGCCAAGGATTTTGATCCTTCGCCAGATGATGAGCAGTACGCCAAGTGGCATGCAGCCCTCGATACAATTCAAGCAAAACTGCTTAGCAGCGGAGATATCTTCGCTTAGCGCCTAGACGCAAGCTGGGGTCGTACCTAGCTTGACTTTGCTTCTGACGCCACCTGCGGTGGAAGCTCGTCCCAGGTCACGCACCTACAGGTGCAGACTAAGGACTTAGGATCGTCCAGCGACGGTGCAATTCCGCAGACTGCTGCATAGACAGGAATCGGATCGTTAATTGTAATGCAAAACTTCGCACAAGTTACCCCGGACCCATCACCATCCATGTCGTTACAGAAACCGTCACAAAGCGGTGAGTAGCGGGGAACAGTCAGCTCGGCCTTGTCGGCTACTTTTTGACTAAATGCAGAAGCCTGGATTGGCAGAAGACAAAGTCCGAGAGCGAAGAGAGCAGCAGAATAACGCATCAAAACCCCAACCAAAACCAACTAGTATATATCCGCACTTTTCCGTCTACTGCTTCAGCTTGAGTAGCCAGCCCCTCAGTTTGACTTCTCCAAGGATTTCATGGTCTTATCTCAGTCATGGCGATGCTCCCCAAGAAGGCTGGGAACGAGCCGGGGCTGCAGACGGGGGCAATCGTTATTTATGAAAATGACGGCCGCCCGCTACTAGCCGCCGTTCTCTCCTTCAAAAATCAAAAGTACCAACTGCTCAACCAACGTGGGCGCGAAATCGAACTACCCTCGTTTAGGCTGCATTTACTCCCAAGCAAACTTCCTGCGGATGCTGGCTCTACTCAGGCAAAGTCTGACTATCTACAGAAACTTGCCGACGCTGCGTCAGTCGAGGCAGCAGCGCTAGATTTGGCTGAGCTATGGTCCTTCGTCGAGGCTGAGGAGCGCGAGTACGAAACTTCAGAACTAGCAAAGCTGTATTTTGGCGATAAGGCCGACTCCAAGCACTTAACGCTGCATCTTGCTCTCGTTTCTGACCGGATATTTTTCAAGCGCAAGGACTCTTCCTTCTCCCCACGCCCATCGGCGGTTGTCGAAGACCTAAAGAAGAGCGAGCAGAGCAGACTCGAGAAGCTCAGACTCCAAGAGCTTATGCTTTCATTTTTTCGCGAGCGCCTTAAGAATCCTAAAGCTCCAGCGCCAGGCGATTTGGAATCAACTATTCTGCTACTTACCGAAGTAGCCGCCGGTGTCGCTGAACTCGATAATAATCGGCAAAAGGATGCCAAGGAGATCCTGGATCTCTGCTCCGAAAAGTTATCCATCCCGCTGCAAGGCAGCCGCGAGGCTCGGGCTTATCAAATGCTCGAGCGTGTGGGTCTCATCGGCAAGAATACCAATCTGGCCTACGTTCGCCATCGCTTTCCTTTTCGCTTCCCCACAGAGGTGGAGCGCAAGGCTCAAGAACTGCGTATCGCTCAAAGCCTCGAGGACTTTCCCTCAGAGCTGCGCGCCAAGCGCCAAGATCTCAGCGCGCTTAATTGCTTCACGGTAGATGATGTCTCGACCAGGGATATGGATGATGCGATTTCCATCGAACGAACTCGAGACGGCTTTCGGCTGGGAATTCATATCACCGACGTTGCTTCCTTCCTAACTCCCGAATCAGCCCTAGACCGTGACGCGCTGTCTCGCGCAACCTCACTCTACGCGCCCGAGCGCACAGTCCATATGCTGCCCACTGCATTGGCCGAGGATAAGCTGAGCCTCAAGGTTGGCGCAGTTCGGGCGACATTATCTTGCTTGGTCGATATCTCGCATGATTTTGCCGTGCGGGGCAGCCAAATCGTCCCCTCCTTGATCAAAGTGCGGCAGCGGTACAACTACGACGAGGTCGACAGACTGCTCGAGGATCCAAATTCCGAGCTGAATACTATCTACAATATTGCCTCGACGCTTGAAGCGGAACGTCTCAGCCGAGGCGCTTTAAAGATGGGGAAACGCGAAAAACAGATCATTCTCGACGATGATGGCGACTTCCATCTTATCGAAATCGACGAGGATGGGCCGGCGCGCAGCATGATTGGGGAGATGATGGTACTTGCAAATGCCATCATGGCGAGCTGGGCGGCGGAACGAAATATTCCCCTCATCTATCGAGGCCAGGAGCCGCCGGACGAGCACCTCGAGCCGTCTGCGACAATTCCGGAAGGACCTGCAGCCGACTATCAAATCAAGTCCAAGCTCAAAAAGTCCTTCACTTCAGTAAGCCCCGTGCAGCACAGCAGCCTTGCACTCAAGGCCTATATTCAGGCTACCTCCCCGATTAGGCGCTACGCTGATATCGTGAATCAAAGGCAGATTCTGTCAGTTATTCAAACAGGCAAGGCAATTTATTCAGGCGAAGATTGCAGGCGGATCATAGAGAACTTGGAAAGTCCTCTTTCCCGCGCCCAGGCAATCAGCAAGGAAACTCGGCGCTTTTGGCTGCTGCGAGCATTTGAAAAGCTGGCCGAAACCCAAACCGTATTTCACGGAACAGTGCTGCGCATCGACCTCAAAAATCCGCTCGTCGAAATGCATGAACTGTTGATGCCGGTGCTCGTCAAGATTCCCTTTGCTGTTAAGCCCGGCGACGAAATAAAGATATCGGTCCTGAAGATAGATTCCAGGAACGATTATCTAAGACTCGAAGCGATTCAGTAATTAATTGACCAGATTCTTCGGCGGGGTCTCGACGCCAAGCTGCGGAGTAATCTCGCGAGCTTCGCAAATCTCCGAAATCAGATTGAAGGCCTTGGTGAGCGTATCGAGATCGCCCATGGCGAGTTCGATCATTTCAAATGCTTCATCGTGCGACTCAACCAACTGCTCTGCTTTCTCAAGTTTCGACATTGGAAAACCTTGTTTTTGAAGACCTCGTTTGCACAACCTACGGGGCGGCCCTAAAACCCTTTGCACGAAGCAAGCCAAGGGTAATTGTCGTCAGATATTCTCCTCTACTTGATAAAAAACGCGCTTTATTTAGCCATTTCAAGTGGTTAACTTGCTAGCTTTAGGGCTGAGGTTGGGACTACGAGTGTCGGCCTTTCGACACCAGGCAAGAAAATCCAACGCTTTAGGGTCAAATATGCGTCTGAATAGCACGAGTCGTTCTTCTATACGCAGCTGCAACCGGAGTCGCTGCATCATACTTCAGAGGAAGCTTTACCCGTGGTGCGCTCAACGCTCCGCCGGGCAGTGATTTCAATGAGTTACTCTTAAGGTTTTGTGGGTCTGATCGCTGAATTC
Organism: Bdellovibrionota bacterium; assembly: GCA_041907145.1. Taxonomy (GTDB): domain Bacteria; phylum Bdellovibrionota_C; class UBA2361; order UBA2361; family JAFLCA01; genus JAFLCA01. Next base: position 1,256 of record JAYRHW010000210.1, on the reverse strand, counting down.
AGCTCAGCAATTGTCGACTTGGTTTCGCGCATCATGGGCGCGTCGACCCATGGCAGCCGCGACCCCGCGATTTTTTTGGCCCTCCTAGCAGCCGGAATCGCAATCGTTTGGCTTCGTCGTCTCAACAACATTTTGAATGATGAGCTGATGCGCACCCGCGAGGTACTTCTCGAAAAGGGCCGCATCGACGAGCTCAAAATCAAAATGGACGATATCGGCTACAAGGTAAACACGGAGCTTACGAACCTCACCCGTCAAGTTCAAAAGGACGGCAAACGCGTAGCCTCTCTCGAAGAAAAATTCTCGAAACAACCAGTCAGCCTCGAAATAGATAGCTCCGAGAATACTCTGGAACAAAGGCTGCAAAGCATAGAGCGCAGTCTCGGCCTCGTCGCAGGAGGCAAAGTTGTTTCGGCGGCTCTGGAGACCGAGGGAAAACCGCAGGATTCTATTAGTCAGCCGGCAGAGAAGGCAGAGGAGGTCCCGCAGATCCCGGTTGGCCCCGCTGTTTCACCGTGGCGGCTGGCGTTAGAAAAGACACGGCAGCGCCTGCACAAGCAGCTGCTCGAGGTCGTAGCACGCACATCATCGCTCGGATCGAGACTGCCGGAAGCAGTACTTGCCGTGCTAGAGGAGCATGGGCTCGCGGCTTGCTGGACCAACGAATTTCAATCGGCCTTAGACAATCTCATTCGCTCCTCACGAGAGACTCCCTCTGCCCTCGGGGAAAGAATAGAATCCATTCTCGCCGACGCGATAAAGAGCAAACTTCAAGCTGGAGGCGACGCGGGGCTCTTGCCGACGCTCGCCAGTCAAAAGCCACGCGTCATTATGCTCCTGGGAGCCACCGGCGCAGAGCGGCTGGAAGTCGCAGCTGAGCTTTCGGTCTTTCTAAAACATCTTGGAGCCAAGGTAGTGCTCGGTGACTGCAATATTTCAAGCAGCAAGAACCGCGACAAGTTGCTTGCCTGGGGGGAACAAGCAGGCATTCCGGTTTACATTCCCGGCAGCAAAACCAAGGCTTCGCAAGTCGCCTACCGCGCGATACATAAAGCTCAGGATGAACACTTCGATTTAGTCATTTTGCATGGGCCTGACAGCATTGATTCCAAAGAAGGCAAGGCGGAATGGGAGCAACTGAAAGCCATCATCGACCGCGAGCGTCCGGGAGCCCCCCATGAGACCTTGTACATCGACAATCTCTCAGAAAGCTCCAAGCAAGAGGATCGCTCAGCGCTGATCACACCGACAGGACT
>JAYRHW010000209.1:0-10730 GCA_041907145.1 Bdellovibrionota bacterium | reverse complement strand
GTATATCGACAACCTTTCAGAAAGCTCCAAGCAAGAGAATCGCTCGGCGCTAATCACCCCGACAGGACTCATTTTTACCGGTTTCGACTTGAGCGATCACGGCGGATTCATAGTTTCGCGCGCCGAGCAATTGAAGGCTCCAGTACGCTTTGTAGTGCTCAGTCAGCCGCGCAGGCAGCTCAGAGCATTCTCCCCTGCCGATTTTGCTACAGCCCTCTGCGGCAACGAAAACGAGGAGCCTCCGCGTGTACCGGTCGAACGCGCACCGGATCACTCGCTTTAGTCGCCTGTGGCGTACTCGACTTCGGCGGCAAATTCTCCGCGGTCGCCGTGTCTCCGCGCTAAAATGCACTGAGCTCTTAGGCGATAACTCAAATCACGAAAGTCCCTTCTCTGGATTCTCCATCGGAGCGACCGAGGCATCCAATTTGATCATAATCTCGACTCGCCGGTTCTTCTGCCGGCCTTCGGGAGTATCATTCGCCGCCCGCGGCTTGGTCTCGGCATAACCGACCGCCGAGATTCGCTCGCCCGGAATTCCAGACCGCATCAGGACCAAAGCAACTTCAATGGCACGAGCAGCCGATAGTTCCCAGTTCGAGGGATACAGCGCGGTATGGATTGGAATATCATCGCTGTGCCCAGCAATTTCAAAATGCCCGGCCGAATTGTGCAGCACCGAGGCAATTGCTTGGATTCTACCCATGGCACTGGGCGACAACTCGCGACTGCCGGGCTGAAAAGTGTCTCCGCCCAAGGATAACAGTGCTCCGCTTGTCATCTCTTCAACCACAATCCTGTCGTCTAGTTGCGTGGGTACAGCTTCGGTTGACGTAGGCGCAGCATCTGCCAGCGGCCTTAGAGTCTCTACTAACGCCGCACTGGGCGATATAGTCGGCACGACTTCCGGCTGCTCTTTGATTTCCTTGCTCGGCAGAACTTTTTTTAGGGTCTCAGGATTGAACGTCGACATGGAGAAGCGCATCACGAACATGGCCAGCAGAACAGTCAGGAGATCCGAGAAGCTAATCATCCACACTGCGGCCGAGTCAGTTTGCTCGCGCTCGAATTCGTCGGTGGTAAATCGCCTCCTCATGAAGCCGCCGGCAGCAAACTAGACTTGAGTTGCAGCGTAACTCTGCGGTTCTGCGCACGTCCCTCTTCGGCGTCATTCGATGCCACTGGCACATATTCGCCGCGCCCGGCGGCAGCCAGCTTGTCGGAGGCAACCCCCTGCTCCAGGAACAAGCGCAGCACACTGGTCGCTCTCGCTGCCGACAACTCCCAGTTGGATGGAAACCTCTCGCTAAAGATGGGTCGATTATCCGTGTGGCCCTCGATTATTGAGGATAGGTTCTGCTTGCGCACAACGCCCGCGATTCCAACCAGCGCCGGCAACATTTCAGGTTTAATCACATCCGAGCCGCTCTCGAACACGCCGGAGCCGGGCAAGGTTATGAGCATATGATCAGCCGCCTTCTTGACCGTAAAGCCATATTGCAGCGCCAACGCCGATATCTGGCGCAAGTCTTCCGCTTCGGCCAATTCAGCCGGAGTGAACTTCTTGTCGAGTGACTCGCGCAGATTTGCACTCTTGATGGCATCGGCAGTCGTCAGAGATACAAGAAAGATGAAGAAGGCTAGCAGCAGGATGATCAGACTCGTGTACGAAATGCGGTAAATCTCACCGACGTCGTCTCCAGGGTCCATGCCTACGTTGGCGGCGCGCTTCCCCATAGAACTCAATCGTACTGCGAACGCCTCTCGGTAGGCTTCAAGAAGCCAAGCAAGCGAAGTTCGATACTGCGGGGATTAACCCCTTCGGCGATAGCAGAAATCCCCTCGATGGTAAGCTCCTTAAGCAGAACCTCCTCGCGACTGCGGGCTCGGAGCTTACCGGCAATCGGAAAGCACACGAGCTGCGCGAGCACCGCCCCGTAAAAGGTTGTCAACAATGCGATTGCCATGGCGGGCCCGATATCTGAAGGGTTGTTAATCTTTTGCAGCATCTGCACCAAGCCGATAAGAGTGCCGATAAGTCCCATGGCTGGCGCGATATTACCCATAGTCTGAAAAAGCTGCGCTCCGCGGCGGTGCCGGTCCTCGGAACAGCCAAGCTCTATTTCCATGATGCGGCGTATTTCTTTATCGTTTTGCCCTTCAATCAAAAGGGTCAAACATTTGCGAAAGAACCCATCAGGCTCTTGATCTGCGGCGTCCTGCAGCATCTCTCGGCTTTCCGAGCGGAAGCGCCGAGCACAGGCAAGGACAGCTTCAATTCTCTGCATCCCTGAGTGATCATCTGGGAGAAAGGCGGTGCGTAAAAGGGCGAAGGTGCGCCCGACGTCCTCAAGCGAAAAATTGACCAGCGTCGCACCAAAAGTGCCGCCAAGCACGATTAAGGCTGACCTCGAGTCAAGAAAGGCCCCTAGGCCGCCTTCTGCATTGATAGCGGCCAACACCAAGAAAAAGGCGATGCCGATGCCAAGGAGCGTGGCAAAATCTATGCGCACCGCTACCGGCGCTGCTGCAGAGTCTGGTTGAGCCATAATCGAGTTCTATCATCTCGTTAGGCCCAAGAACTTGGCAAGTGAATTTAGGAGGCTAGAATTCATTTCAAAGATAGCCTCGTAGCGAGAGGAGCGAGGTGGGTTCGATGGCAAGGACGCAGGGGGAAAACGCCCGGAAGCAGCCTATCAGGCTACTGAGGAACGTTTTCCTTCGAGGACGATGCCAGCGGGCCCAGATCGCACCTCGCAGTAGAGGGGATTTTTGAAATGAGTTCTAAGACTCAGTGGCCTGCGACAGGCTGAACTGTGGTGGGTTCCCGCTTAATGGGTGATACATCAATTGCTAGAATAAGCCCTGTATCAGCGGCCTGCTCTACGCCGGTTACGACGGATTCCCCACAGTCAAAGTGCATGCGCGTGTCCAGCACCTGCATACCGCTGCCGTCCTGCCACTTAATCCACATGCTGATGCGCTTATCGTCGAGGGTAAGCGGGCGAAGCGTCAGCTGGTTGCCGTCCACGAGCGCGACGTTCTGTCGCTTACCGATCTGGACGACTTCACGCTGAGACGAGATCAGGTGAAAATTTCTGAAATGCAGCTTCTCGAGCTTGTCGGCAAGATCACGGATACGAGTATCAATCTGCAGAGTATCCGAGTCCCCGGAACCCCCCGAATGTTCGGAGACCGGCTCTGGTTCAACCTTTTCAAGTGCTCGGACTGCCCGAATATGCACCATAACGCTGGAGACATCAGTAGCTTCAGCGAAAGCCTCCAGCGGAGAGTGCAAGCCAACTAGGCCTGCCAGCATCAAAAAACGAATGAGAGTCATAAATACGATCTTAAATTACCTGCCAGGCGCCGCAAGAGAGAAAGGCTTGAATTGATCAACGAGCGAGGGAGTCGGAACCCCCTGCCGCGCTGTTTGTTCGGGGCCACGCTTCTTGACCCAAATGATAGTCGACCTGCGGGAGGGGCTGGGCATCATCCGCACACGCCCATCACTACGCATCCAATCTACCTCAACGACGTTAGGACCATCGTCTTCTAAAACTTGGGGACGGCCATGAGGTCGGGAACCTTCCTTCACATCAAGACTGACCCCGCGCACCATGCTCACCATTCGATCGCTAACGCCGCTCGGCGCGAACTTATTCAAGCTGGCGGGCACAATTGCCAGGAATGCAATAGCAGCGGTCACAGCCGCGCCTGAAATTCCGAGCGTCCAGCGATTTGCCACCCAGTCTCCCAAGCGGGAGTGCCAGGAAGCAGCTGGGACCTCGCGTTTACCCAGGAACAAAGCAGCGTGCTCCTCGGACTCGATGCGCTGAGAGACCCTCGCCCACAAATCTACCGACCCGACCTCCCTGCGCAGCTCACTCTGGGTCTCGGACGAAACAGTCTTGATAGTTTCCAGAAAGGCTCGCGCCTGCGGGGAACCCTGGAGCATGCGTTCCGCTCTGGAACGCTCGAGAAAGCCACACTCTCCGTCGGCAAATTTCATAAGGAGAAGCTCCTCTCCTTCGGTCAGAACTTTAGCGGATGGTTGTTTACTCATACGGCACCTAGTTCGTTTTCACTGAAATCATTGGTTCACGCTCGGCTTGGGCATTCTCGGTTTCCGTTTCGGGCACCGCCGATCGCAGGCCCAAGGCCACTAATGCCTGCTGCAAGCGCTTGCGCGCATAGTGCAGCCGACTCATGACGGTTCCCTTGGACACTCGCAGCACATCGGCAATCTCGTCATAGCTTAGCCCCTCGATTTCTCGCAGAGTGATGACTGCGCGGTGCTCGGGAGAAATCTCGGACAGCACCTTCTGAATCTGATGGGACTCTTCCTTTCGCATGACGAAGTCATGGGGCCCATCGAACCGATTCTGGTTAATCGCATCATCAGAAATCTTACCAAGTTTGGCCTCGTCGTATTCAACCGGCGGGCCGCCGCGCCGCTGCACCCGGCGTCTGAAGTCAACCGCCATGTTATAGGCGATTCGATACAGCCAGGTGTAAAAGGAGGATTGCCCCTTGAAGTCCGGGAGCGATAGATACGCTTTCACAAAGACTTCCTGGGCTATATCCTCGGCATCTTCGCGCGATCGGACGACCTCGAGCGCAATGGAGAACACGCGCTGCTGGTACTTCTCGACCAATCCGCGATAGGCGTCCTTATCTCCGCCGCTGGCTTTCTTGACCAGCTCGGCATCATCGTTTCGTGGTGACATTACTCGCCGCAGGGGTTCCTTTACCGTTCCGATTGCAATTCTAACACAGCTTCGCTTGTTATTCCCATCGGTAAGCGAATCGGAACTGGAATCCTTGGCGGGAGCACCAGGCTGTCGAGATTCGGGATTCATCAAAGGACACAGACTCACGCGTGAGCCTCCTGCCAGTTCTGGCCGATCCCGACATCAACGACGAGCGGAACGGAGAATGCAGCAACCTGCTCCATCTCTTCCTTGATGAGCATGGAGGCGGCAGAACAGACTTCCTCCTGGCACTCAAAAACAAGTTCGTCGTGAATTTGCAACAGCATGGATAGCCTTAGTCCTTCACGCGAAATCCTCGAATCCACCTTCAGCATTGCAATCTTCATCAAGTCCGCCGCTGTGCCTTGAATCGGTGCGTTAAGCGCGGCGCGCATGACGAAGCCTTGATCTCGATCACTGGTATCAATGTCCGAGACAAAACGCTTCCGACCGTACAGAGTGCTGACATATCCCTTGGTGGTTACATCACGCTCCAGGCGGGCGAAGAATTCTTTTACGCCCGGGTAACGATCGAAGTAATTTTCGATATAGGACTGGGCTACTCCCACCGGTATGCCCAGTTCCCTGGCCAGCCGGAATGCTCCCATTCCGTAGATGACCCCGAAATTAATCGTCTTCCCGATTCGACGAATATCAGGGGCAATTTCTTCATTAGGAGCTAACCCCATGATTTCACGCGCTGTTTTCGCATGAATATCAATCCCTTCCTTGAACGCCGTTATAAGATTCTTATCCTTACTCATATGAGCAAGAACACGGAGCTCAATCTGGGAGTAGTCAGCCGAGATGAGCCTGCACCCCGCTTCAGGAATAAAGGCTGTCCTTATCCTCCGTCCAGCCTCCGTCTGAATCGGAATGTTCTGCAGATTAGGATCGGAGCTGGACAACCTCCCGGTGCCGGTCACTGTTTGATTGAATCTGGTGTGAAGGCGGCCGGAGACTACATTCACCTGCTCGCTCAACGCATCGAGATAGGTGCTCTTTAGTTTGTAGAGCATGCGGTAATTCAGAATTGCTTCCGGGAGCGGATGCAGACTTGAAAGCTTCTCAAGTACGCTCGAATCAGTTGATAGGCCGGTCTTGGTCTTTTTTACACCCTTGGTGGGAAGGCCCAACTTATTGAACAAGATCTCGCTGAGCTGCTTTGGAGAATTCAGGTTAAATTCGCCACCGGCAAGTTCAAATAAATTTTTTTCCATCCCGGCAAGCTGCGAGCCGAAGTCCTCGGACATCTTTGACAGCAAGCTGACGTCAAGCTTGATGCCGCGCCTCTCCATTCGAGACAACACCGGGACCAAGGGAATCTCGATTTCATCAAAAACCTGGGTAAGCTCCTTAGCCTCCAGTAGCGGCCTAAGTTTTCCCTTCAGAAGCCACGCGTAGAGCGCGTCCTGGCAGCCGTAGGCTGTAGCCTGCGCCAGCGGTACCGCTCGAAAGTCAGCCTTGCCTTCGACCAAATCCGTATATTCGACTGTCGAGCGCTTTAGATAATCGGCGGCAAGTACGGTGAGATTGTGGGCGCCCTTATCGGGATTCAGCAGATAGGAGGCAATCATTGAGTCGAAGGATACGCCCTCGATTCGAAGCCCCATGCGCTCAAGGATGGTGATATCAAACTTGAGGTTTTGCCCGCATTTTTTGATCTTAGAATCGGCGAATACGGACCCCACGGCTTTCAAGAAGTCCACCGCGCTTACCTGCTTGTCTGCCTCTTCATGGTGCGCGAGTGGAACATAATAAGCGCTATCGTCCGCCCAGCAGAAAGAGACTCCTACCAACTCTGCGGCGAAAATATCCAGAGTCGTTGTTTCGATGTCGAAAGCGAAGTCCCTTTGCTGTTTCAGTTCAGCGAGCCAAGCCGGGAAATCTCCTCGTAGCACACAGTGATGCTTCTCAGGCGCCTGCGCCGGGGCGGCCAAGGCCCGGGTAGCGGACATTTTAAAGTCCCTCAACAGCGAGGCGAATTCCAGTCGCTCCAAAAGCTGGCGCAGCTTCTCGTCCTCGGGATCGTGCCGGATAAGCCGATCGAGCAAATCCTGGCCCTGCAGATCCTGGAGCTGCGCTGTTGAGCCGTTGCGAGGGATATCAATTGGAACGCTGCGGTCGATCTCCACCAATTTACGGCTCAGCCGAACGAGGGCCTCGTCTTCTCGAATTTGCTCGGCGATTTTTTTGCGGTTCCTAAGACTGGGGTCTTCCGCGATTGCATCAACGTTCTGTATGACCGCTTCCACCGTCCCATATTTTTCGATTAACTGTTGGGCAGTCTTGGGCCCGCACCCTTTGAGCCCGGGCACATTATCGGAGCTGTCCCCCATAAGACCCAAAAGCTCCACAACCTGCTCAGGCGGCACACCGAACTTCTCCTTCACCTCGGGCGCAGAGTAGCGCCGATCGTACATGGTATCCCAAATCGTCACACCGGGACGGACGAGCTGCATCAGATCTTTATCGCCGCTGACGATGACTACGTCTGAACCGGACTCGACGAGGCGATCGGTTAGCGTGCCGATGATATCGTCGGCTTCAAAGCCTGGCTTCTCCAGGATGAGGAGTCCCAGGGCCTCGCAAATCTCGCGAAAGACCGGCATTTGTTTGCGCAGGTCATCAGGTAATTCGATGCGATTGGCCTTATACTGTTCGTACAGCTCCGTGCGAAACGTGCGCTTGCCCGCGTCAAAGACAACGACCACATGGTCTGAATCGGAGGCCTGAAGCAGCTTGAGCAACATGCGAGAAAAGCCGAATAGCGCGTTGGTCGGAAAGCCGTCCTTAGTCGTAAGCGGCGCGACCGCGTAATAGGCGCGAAAAATGTAGCCGGAACCATCAACGAGATATGTCTTGTGACCCATAGGGTCAGGATCCTAGCCGTATCCCTTCAGGAAACACAATTCCAATCAGGCTCGGGCCGGAGAGTAAGCGGAGCGGAGATTACAGCTAGTTTTCCGCGGCTTGAGAAACGAGCGGAAGGCTAAGGCCCAGCTTCTTATTGAGCGCCTTACGAAGTCGGTTCTGAACACCAAAGGGGATGGGCGTTTCACGAAGGTCAGCGGCAAGTTCGATGGTTAAAGCATAGGTGCGCGCCATTTCCTGGCAATATTCGCAACCCTCGATATGAGATTCTAGTCTGGCGTGGACTGAGGGCGAGAGTTCGCCGTCGGTATAGTCGCCGAGTAGTTCGGTTACGTCCGAGCAAGTTACTTGTTCTTTCTCGAGCACAAAGAGTTGGATGTCGTTAAGTTCAGTCATTGCCGGTATTCCTCAAGCGTATAAGCGCCGACTTTTGTCGACTTTTCGGTCGTTCAATCGACCTAAGCGGGTGACTCAAGAACCTATACGACCAAACCAGCCAAAAACCGAACCGCCCCATTAGCAACCGTCACCACGTAATATTGGATTCAACTCGTACAAAATCGGTGCATTTTTGTGACAAATTTTTTACAAGTCAGGTAACTAGTATAATAGCTTGATATTGCTAGATAAATCCTGCTGACTTCATCAAAGGTGGAACAATAACAAAAGAAAATTGCAGCGGACTGAATCAGGCTACAAACTTATAGCCGACGCCATGGACGGTAAGAATATGCTTAGGATCGTCTACGTTGCTTTCTATTTTTTGCCGGAGCCTGGCTATATGATTGTCCACGGTTCGGGTGGACGGGTACGAATTATAGCCCCAAACCTCGTCCAGGAGCTCATCCCGAGTAACTACCGAGCCGCCCTTGGCTACTAGATATTGCAAAAGGCGGTATTCGCGAGCTGAAAGTTCCAAGGGTTGCTGATTCCGCTCTGCCTTATAGGCCTTGAAATCAATAGCCACGTCATCGAAGTGAATTTTATCAATATCTCTGACATTCTGGACACGGCGAAGCAGCGCTTTTACCCGCGCAATCAATTCAAGCATCCCAAAGGGCTTGGCAAGGTAGTCATCTGCGCCCAATTCCAATCCCAAAACTTTATCGACCTCCGCACTACGTGCGGTAAGCAGAATCAACGGGGTAGAAATTCCGGCATTTCTTAGCTCTTTACAGGTCTGAAGCCCGTCCTTTTTGGGCATCATGACGTCTAGGATGATGAGGTCAGGGTGCTCCTGGTTAACTACACTAATCCCCTCCTCGCCGTCGCAGGCGGTAACAATCCTAAATCCTTCAAGTTCTAAATTGAGGACCAAACTGCGGCGGACCGACTCATCGTCCTCGATGATGGCAATGGTATGATTGCTAATCTGATCCTTCATGCTCTCAGTAAAGCGAGAAGCGCTAGAGTTACAAATTGTTGAATAATATGGTTACCAAAGCCAAAGAACGCTCCGACACGGGGCGTTCTCAAAAAACGCAGATTCAGAACGCCCTTTGGATTTCTTGCACGGCCCAATGGTAACAGATTGGCAAATCTTAGACATCTCCAATAGTGATTAGTAGAGTGCGGATAGAGATCGTTTAAGATCGCCAAGTTGCCCCCAACGCTTGCATTTTAGTGGAATAAGCAGTATTTTCCCCCGTCTAATTTAACCGAGCTTGACTGGCGGTATCCCGGCGACGAAGAGGAACCGCTCGAATTTATTCATTTTTCTCAAGCGCTTATTGAGATTTACGGCTTATGGCTGAGTCGAATACCTACGCAGTAATTAAGAGCGGAGCCCAGCAGTTCCGTGTTTCCCCTGGTACCCGCATTTCGGTCCAGAAGCTCGATGGCGAAGCCGGAAGCGCGATTACATTTTCCGAGGTCGTGATGGTGAATGCCGGAGGCGAGGCTGGACTAAAGATCGGCACTCCCTTCGTTGCAGGCGCAAAGGTTACCGGCAAGATTGAACGGCAGATGAAGGCCCCGAAAGTCATCATATACAAAAAGACCCGCCGCACTGGTTACACCAAAAAGCAGGGTCACCGCCAAAATTTAACTCGAGTATTGATCGAGTCCATCTCGGCATAACGCGCTTAGAGAACGGATTAGTTTTAGGAACTTTGTACTATGGCACATAAAAAAGCAGGCGGAAGTTCGAAGAACGGACGCGACAGTCGTGGCAAGCGGCTTGGAATCAAGAAGTGGGGCGGGCAGGTCGTAAGAGCCGGCAATATTTTGGTTCGCCAGCGCGGCAGCACTGTGTATGCAGGTCTTAATGTCGGAACCGGGCGTGACTATACCCTGTTTGCATTGATTGATGGCGTGGTGAATTTCAAGAAGGGAAAACGCCAGACCGTGAGCGTGCTTCCCGCTGAAGCCGCCGCTGCTTAAGCTACTCTTTTAGCACTCAAGCCGTAAACACCGAGAACGCTCTCCACCATTGGGAGCGTTTTTTGTTTTTGAAGCATCTATGAAATTCATCGACGAAGTTGAAATCCAGGTGCGCGCCGGCAAGGGCGGTTCCGGCTGCAAAAGCTTTCGACGGGAGAAGTTCGTCCCACTTGGCGGTCCCGATGGAGGAGACGGCGGTGCCGGAGGCTCCGTCATCGCGGTCGCAGATCGCAACCGGCATACCTTGCTCGATTTCCATTACCGCCCACAGTCTCATGCCGAAGACGGCGCCGCTGGGGAGGGCAATAATCGCTCGGGTAAGTCGGGAGAGAATCTCTATATGAGAGTGCCCATCGGCACGCAGGTTCTGCGTGCCGAAACCAGGGAACTGGTCGCCGACCTGGCCGAAGACGCTCAAGAAGCGATCATCGCCAAGGGTGGGCGCGGCGGCAAAGGCAATAATTTTTTCAAGTCTGCGACAAATCAGGCTCCCGAGCATTTTCAGCCCGGAGAAGCCGGCGAGGAAGGCCGTTTCGTGCTCTCGCTAAAACTCGTTGCTGACGTAGGCTTGGTGGGCTTCCCCAACGCCGGCAAATCCACCCTCATTTCCAGAATCTCGGCCGCGCGGCCAAAGATTGCAGACTACCCCTTCACCACCCTGACTCCGAATCTCGGAGTCGTACAGGGCAAGGGGAACCGCAGCTTTGTCGTTGCAGATAT
>JAYRHW010000208.1:0-12688 GCA_041907145.1 Bdellovibrionota bacterium | reverse complement strand
TGCCGCATCGTAAGTTCGGCCCTGAGTCCTTCATTTTCGGCGGCAAGCGCACCGGAAAGTGGGCTCCGGTTGCATTGAGGGGACGAAAGGCTAAGTCGAGTTTACGCAGGCGCGCCTGAGGGCGAATTCTGTTGAATATACAGGGAAATCGGCTAGCCTTTGGGTTGGCCGATTTTTTTTGTGCCGTTGTGAGTTAGTATCTGCCTGGCTATGATGATTGCAACGAAGTTTTAAAGGAATCTGCTTATGCCGGACGCACCAAGCCCTAAAGTGTGGTCGTATGTCGTCGTTATCGTATTCTCGGCAATCATCGTGGCTATGGGTGCAAAAGAGCTGGAGCGTCGTTTTGCTCAGAAGGGCGGGGATCGCAATATCAAGGAACTGGTACGTGAACTCAAAGGCGACCCCGAGGAGATGCGCGCCAGCCTCGCGCGGCGTACGCCGAAGGTTGAGGAGGAGAAGCCTAAGAAGGATCTTGTAGACTCCGAAGACCGCCAGGAACTCAAGAACATCATCGATAAAATAGCACCGTAGGGGGTCGTATGCGCGCTCGAGTATTTTTGCAGCTTGCGGTGTTCATTGCGGTCGCCATCTCGCAAACGAGCTGCTTTCTGGCTCCGGCGATGGATTCTTTCAGTAAGATTGGAGTCACCGAGGGCGACCGGCAGCGACTGTTGGCGGAACGATTGCGAAATTTCAAGGATGCGCTGTACTGGAGCGAGCCGGGGGAAGCGCTCACCTTTGTAGTTCCTGAGAATAGAGTAGCGATGGAGCCCGTTTTCCGCAGGATCCGGAAGGAAGAGAAGATCGTTGATAGTAGGACTGAGTCAGTGGCGTTCTCGGATTCCGGATATAAAGCGGATGTCGAGGTTACTTTCAAGTATTATCGAGTGCCCTACTATGTTGTCACGGAGCGTACGGAAGCTCAGACTTGGCAGTTTAGTATTGCTGACGGGTGGCTCCTTGCGTCCCGCTCTGAAAAGAAGACCGGCTGAAATCTTCTGCACTTCTTCGAATGTTCTTTGAACGCGATGAAATCTTACTTTTTGCCACTTATTCCTATTGCGCTTCTCCTCTCTTCGGGGTGTGGCTCCGCGCCGGCGCCCCAGCCGCCGATTCCGGCAGTTCAGGACACATCTGACGCTGTTTCTCCGTCCTCCGAGCCGACATCACCCTTTGCACTCGATGTAATTGAAGATGTAAATGATGGAGCACAGCTCCATGTCCACGGACAAATAAGGTCGCAGACGGCTTGGCCAATCGAGGATCTTGTGGTGCGCATGAGCGGTGGGCGAGAAGGGGAATCGAAGACACTTAGTTTTTACCGCCTCCCGGATCTGATTAATAAGGGTCAGGGAGCACCGGCCGGCGTGTTGGAGCCCGGCAAGTCTTGGGATTTCTATCTTTCGGTTCCGTCGAAGGACTTGTCTGATTACCAGCTTGAGCTCTTGTGGGGAAAGGAGGCCAAGGCCGCGATCCTGACCGAGCGTCCAACGGTGTCCGCGGAAAATCTTGGGCAAGGTTTGGAACTTCAAAATATGAAAGTGGAGCGAATCGTTCGTTCCTGCTTGCGGGAACCCTGCCCTTCGACGTACCGCATTTCGGCACGGTTGTTTAACGGTTCCGACAAGGTAGTACAAACCGCCCAGCTCGGCGTGGGATTCCTATGGGCCCCCAAAGGCCAAAATCTTGATTTAAGCGGCCAAATTCCGGAAGATGAGGAAAATGTCAATGTCACGGGGCTTAACTTACAGGCGCGGCAGGCCCGACCTCTAAGTCTTGACCTGGATAAGACGGTCCCCAAAGTCGAAGGAGGGGAGTATGTCCCCTCGGTGCGCATCCTCTCGTTTCAATGAGCGCTGCTGCGGGGCGACTGTTTACCCGGCGGTATGATAGATTCTTCATTAGTACAAATCGGAAGCCAGCACACGGCGGCTGTCATGGGGCCAAAGAAGTCGGTGTACATCCGAACCTATGGCTGCCAGATGAACGAGTACGATTCGCAGAAGCTGGAAAAAATTCTCGAGAACCGCTACGTGAGTGTCGATGCCCCTGAAAAGGCGGATTTAGTGCTCATTAACACCTGCAGCGTGCGCGACAAGCCGGAGCAAAAGTTGTACAGCTTGCTCGGTGAGCTGCGCGACTTGAAGCGGCAGCGTCCTGGTCTGATGGTGGGCGTGGGTGGCTGCGTCGCACAACAGGAAGGGCGAAACATCGTCAAGCGCAGCCCGGTGGTCGATTTCGTATTCGGCACGCATAACCTCTCTCTCGTTCCGGCATTGATTGACAGCCGTGAAGCAGGAGGAGCCCCGCAGGTAGCGGTGGATTATCGTGATGAATGGGAAGAGTTGCCACTCGGCTACTCCGGAAAGGAGCGCGTCTCAGTATTCATAGCGATTAGCCGCGGCTGCAACAAGAACTGCACCTATTGCATCGTGCCAACGACTCGCGGCAAGGAGGTCTCGCGGACTCCTGAAGAGATAAAGCGCGAAGTGCGGATTGCGGCTCGCCGCGGCGCCAAGGAAGTGGTGCTGCTCGGGCAGACCGTTAACTCCTATGGTCTTGACTTTCGTCCGCGCAGCAGCTTCGTCAAACTTTTGGAGGAGATTTCCGCGATTGAGGGGATCGAGCGAATTCGCTTTACGAGCCCCCATCCTCAGGAGGTGCGCCAGGACTTCATCGACCTGGTCTGCAGTAATCCGAAAGTCTGCCACCATATTCACATGCCGCTGCAGTCGGGCAGCGATCGCATCTTGAAGGCGATGAACAGAAACTATCGCCGTGATAAGTATCAGCGCATCATCGATGATCTTAAGTCGCGGGTCCCCGATATGGGAATTACCACCGACATCATCGTCGGCTTCCCGGGGGAGAGTCGAGAAGACTTCGAGCAGACCCTAGAGGTCATGCGCCAGGTGCAATTTGATAATAGCTACTCCTTTGTATTTTCTCCGCGTCCAGGGACCGAGGCGGCGGCCATGAATGACGCGGAGAGCTCCGAGGTCAAGCTCGAACGGCTGCAGGAACTGCAGGCGCTTCAGCTTGAGATTACCACGCGGCGACTCAAAAGCTGGCAGGGCAGATCTGTTGAAGTGCTGCTCGATGGCCCTAGTCACCTGGATCATTCCTGTCTGCAGGGTCGAACCCCACAGAATTTCACCTTCAATCTGACAAAGTCCGATCCGGCCTTGGAGCCTGGGATGCTGGTTAATTGCGAGGTACAGGGAGTCGCCAGATTTACGCTGAAAGGCGTGAAATCAGGGGCCTAATTCCCTGATACATTTGAATGGCATGGACTCTGATCATAACTAGGTATAAAATACATAGTAAGGCTTAGGGGTTACTGTCTTCTATCGGTATCACCGGGGCGGGCAGTGGTTTTTAGCACAGGATGGTGACTTAAAATGGCCAATGATAGCGCCGTAGAGATGTTCGTGGGAGGTTTGGTTCTCGACCCTAACACCCAGGCCCCCGTGATCGTCCTCAAGGATGAATCCGGCAACTTATGCCTTCCGATCTGGATCGGTATCGCAGAGGCTACTTCGATCGCCAGTGCCATCAAGCAGGTCACCATGGCACGCCCGCTTACCCATGATCTAATGAATGACGTGTTCGTGGAACTTGGCATCAAAGTCGAGCGCATCGTCATTACCGAATTGAAGGACTCCACCTATTTTGCTGAACTCGTTCTGGCTCATGGTGACAAGGCTATAATCCTTGATTCGCGGCCCAGTGACGCGATTGCATTGGCGTTGAGGGCAACAGCTCCGATTTACGTGATGCAGCAGGTGCTGGATCAGGCAAAGCTCAGTTTCTCAGCCACGTTCGGCGGTGGTTCCGGTGCTGCGAAGTCCGGCTCTGAAAACCCTCAGCAGGGCGAAGAGGGGGCTGAAAAGCAGGAAGAGGGGCCTGAGCGTCCTGACTTCAAGACCATCGACAAGGATAAATGGAACGAGATCCTGGCCGAGCTCGACCCTGAAGATTTCAAATATAAGATGTAACCGCCCTCCTCACGCTTGGTAAGGGAGTCCGCGGAGCCCGTAATTCTTGAAGATTCCTTGCTGAGCTGGTATTCCTACCCCTCGCGACAGCGGGGTTTGAGCCCTGTGTGAATTGAGCTAATAACCAACGAGGAAGCTAGTGGATTCCAGAAATGTACCGCCCATGACCAGCCAAGAAGAAACTTCAGCCATGGCAGCGAGTCACGACATCTTTCAGGATCCGGCTTTAGCACAAACGGTAAAGGACGATCCGCTTTTCCTCCTGCTCAAGAAATGGTGGGTGCATATTGCTGTGTTCGCCGGAGCAATTATTTTGGGTATCTATGCCAAGGGAGTCTTTGAGGAGACCGGCCGTGCTGAACTGATGCGCGCATCCGATATATTTACGGAACTCGAATCTCGCTTCGAGGATATCCCTGCGCTGGAGACGGCGCTTGCTAAAGCCCAGTCGGAGGCCGCCGCTGCAACCGATAAGAAGGATGATGCGCAGAAGAAGGTGACTGAGGCCCAAGCGGCGCTCGACCAGGGGAATGCGCGGTTGGCCAGCCTCGTAACGTCGCTGGAGGAGTCGACTCAGCCGTATACCGAGTTGGGTAAAATTTATCGCGGAGCGCTTGCGGCCCGTGCTGGGAATCGTGAAGCAGCACGTACCGTGTTGTCGTTGACTCGCTGGGGTACGCTGAAGCCTGAGCGAACGCCGGAACGCTTTATGGCTGAGCTCGAGGCGCTTGTGTTGGCCCGCGCGGAGCTTGATGATTTGGCCAATGCCGCAGCGGGGCGTGCGACATTGCGTTCATTGACGGAGCAGGGGCTGTTCATGGCAATTCCGGCCGGAGTAGCTCTTGCTAGTTCTGCCGCCTCCAGCCAGGAGAAGGCCGAGGCTAAAGCGGCACTGGAAAATCTAAAAGCAAAATTCCCTGAGCAAACCGAATTATTGGATAACGCGCTCACGCGAGAATTGTAGGCTCGGAGCTTATAACGACCAGGGACTGCCTCGGTACTAAGAGTCCAGCGAAAACAGCGAGCTCAAAAAGGAGCGGGGAACGTCAAATAGAAATTCCAGGTCCGCGGATAATGCGCTGGCTTTTGGCCTTTGAATTTTGCTGGTTCTGCTCGGTTGTTTCTTCTTTTTCATTCGTCTGCGAATGAGCTTTTTGCTGTGCGGGATTATTGCCGGTAAATCGGCGCAGCAGGAAGCGTTCGATCGCTTTCAAGATCCCCGCGAGGAATGAGATATACTTATCCAACAGGGTGCGCATACCGCCGCGCGCTCTGGCCTTTGCTACCGTGGCCTTCGAAGTATTTGGGGCAGAGGCTTTGGCTGAACGCTTGCTGGCCGCACGTGACGGCAGTGTTTCACGACTGCGTTCGGTATCTAACTTGGGGAAGCTTGTAAGCCTTGAGCTCGCAATCGCATCCGGCGCCGTGCTGCGTTCGACCTTAAAGGAGAACGAGGTGGAGCCGAAATCGGCTGCCTGGCTCTGGGTGACTTCTGATTCGGCTGACTTGCCGGGCTTCTGCGATACGCTGGCCTGGTCGAGTTGAATAGGGGCCGAATCCTCCCGGACAGAGGCTTCAGCAACTGGCTCTAATCGGCTACCATTTCGCATAAAAAGATCCGGGATTACCCGGATATGTCATCACAAAATGTCCAAGAACTCAACCTTATTAGGTAGTTATACGATGGACTTGGGACCCTCCAAGGTATAGCTAATGTTATGAGCAAAAGCGCTTTAGATGTGTGATCTAACTAATGAATGAGACACGACCAGTCTCCATCGAGTGGCCCCGTGGGCTTGAGCAGGTTCTGCTGCTTTGCTGCAGCCTGCTGCTGTTGCTTTGGCATCACCGCATGTTCACCTTTGACACCTGGTGGCACCTGGCTATGGGTTGGGACATCGTGCGGCTTCGTACCATTCCGCCTGAGCTATATTCATACACCGCACGCGGCGCTGATCTGCACTTTCATTCTTGGCTATGTGATGTGGTCTTCGCCTCAGTTGCATCCAGCTTGAGCCTTAGCAATCTGGAGCTGTTCGGCGTTTTGATCAGTTTCGCCGCGGCTTGTCTGGCGGCATCGAACGCTCGGCTCCTCGGGGCGCGAGGTTTCTGGCCATTGGCAGCGGGGATGGCATTTCTGCTTTCTGCGAAGACGCTCCTCATATTGCGGCCCCAAATTGTCTCGCTTTGCTTGCTTGGAGCCATTTTTCGCATCGTGCAAATTTCACTGCGCGGAGATATGCGGCCGGCGTTTGCCTTGCCTTTCCTTTTTGCGCTGTGGAGTAATGTGCATGGGGTATATGTCTTCGGCCTTTTGCTGTTGGCCGTATTCGCCGGCTTTGCGTTCCTCTTTCCTCAGGTGCCCGAACATCGAGCTCGGGCTTGCAGGCTCGCGGGCTGGCTTGCTCTCTCAGGCTTGGCGAGTGGACTGAACCCTCTTGGGTTTTCGCAATTACTGAGCGTCTTTGAGCATGATCCGTTTGTCCTTGGCGCCAGTGCACACATCGATGAGTGGCTGCCGCCTTCGCTGCAACGTACGCCAGAGTTCTACGCGATTGTGGTCCTGGGTTTGCTGGCAACTATCAAGGGCAAATGCCGTCCGAGCCTGCTCGAACTAAGCGTTTTTATCCTCACTTTATGTATGGCGCTGCTGAGCTGGCGACACATCGCAATCTTTGCCGTTTTCGGTTTGCCGGTTCTGGCCGCGTGGTGCAGTCGCGCTGAGCCTCGCTTACTGAGCGGATGGGATCTTACAGCGCGGCAGCGTCACTGGTTGTTAGGGATCAGTCTCATTTGCGCCGCGCTTATTAGCTTGTGGCAGGTCACCCTGCGCGGGCCTGTGCTTAATTCCCCATCCTTGCGTCGTATCTACCCTGTCGCTGCGGCGGAATGGCTCAGCAGCCATCGGCCGAAGGGGAATTTGTTCAATCCCTACGAGTGGGGCGGTTTCTTGATATATCGCTTGCGAGGAGATCCTCCGGTCTATATTGACAGCCGACTTGTGCCGTATCGAGAAATTTTTACGTCAGAGTATTTCAAAATCCTCAATCTTAAAGAGGGCTGGCAGGAAATACTTAAAGAGCGCGGGATTCAGAGCATGCTGCTACACGCCGATTATCCGCACTTGTCAAAGCTTACCGATGAATTTGGCTGGCAGATCCGCTATCGGGACGACACCGCTGTTGTAATCGAGAGCTCTGATTAGACTAGCTCGCGGACTTCGATGCCTACCGAAGTGAGCGAGCGTAGAACCTGAGCCTTGTGCTCGGGGTCCTTGACCTCCAGCACCATGCTAATATCGACGTTTCCTGGGATGTGTGAGAACGAGCGGTCGTGAAGAACTTCCAGAACATTTGCCCCGCCACGAGCCACGATGCCCGTGACGGTATGCAAGGAGCCGGGTCGGTCAGGGACCGAAACCACGATTCGAAGCAGCCGTCCACGCTCGCCCATGTCGCGTTCGATCAGACGCGACAGCATGTTCATGTCGATATTACTGCCTGAAATTACCACCACAGTCTTTTTGCAAGAGGAGGGGAGATGACGGCCAAAAAGGGCTGGTAAACCCACGGCGCCCGCGCCTTCCACTACGCTGCGTTCCAGCTCAAGGAAGGCGATAATTCCCTCGGCGATCTGAGACTCGGAGACGCTGATTCGCTTATCCACCAGTTTTTCGACCAAGGGAGCAGTGAGCTTACCGGGGCTCTTTACGGCAAGCCCGTCGGCAATTGAAACTGCTGGTATAAGCTGCTGCGGCTGCCCGTCACCGGCCTTAAGACCTTTGGTCACCCAATCGGACTGTACCCCCAAGATAAAAACCTCGGGCCGCCGGGACTTCACTGCAAGCGCAATCCCCGAGATGAGTCCGCCTCCGCCCATCGGTACTATGAGTGAATCGAAATCGTTGCATTGTTCCAAGATTTCCAACCCGCAGGTGCCCTGACCTGCGATAACCTCCGGATCATCGAATGCTGAAACGAAACGTAAACCTTCCTGTTCCGCGAGCTGCTGCGCGTATTGATACGCTTCTACGAATGTTTGCCCATGGAGAATCGTGCGCGCTCCTGTATTCTTTGTCGATTGCACTTTGATGAGAGGAGCCGATGTCGGCATCACAATCGTGCAAGGAACCGCAAAGCGGGCGGCGTGATAGCTTAGCGCAAGTGCATGATTTCCAAGGCTTGCAGCGCATACTCCCGCTCTGCGTTGCTTCTCATTGAGGAGAGTAAGTACGTTCACCGCGCCGCGCTCCTTGAAGGATCCGGTGCGAAGCAGGTTTTCCCATTTCAGCAAGACTTCGTGGCCCGTGCGCTCACTGATTCGCTGTGAAGGAGTGAGTTCTGTTGCGGGAAAGACGGCTCGGACTCGGGCGAGCGCCGCCACGATGTCCTCGGCTGATACTGCGCCGTCGTTGGAGCCTTTTTTGTCCTTCCAGCTTGAAAACAACCCGGCCATAGCTCTCCTCAATACTCAGTTCTCTATGGTAAGCTCTTGGAATAATTCGAGCAATCCATCTATGTCCCGGTCCGGCGCTCGTGTATTCTGCTTCTATTGTCGATCGATTTTGCGGAAAGCAAGATATGTCATTTCCAAAGGCAGTTCGGATTCGTGAGGTGGGCCCGCGTGAGGGTCTTCAGACCTGGACTGGCGTCGTGCCGACTTCTGGAAAGCTGGAAATAATCGAGGCGCTTTCGCATTCTGGTGTTAGGGACATAGAGATCACCGCGATGGTGCGCGCGGATCGAGTGCCGCAGATGGCGGATGCGGAGGAAGTGGTAAAGCAATTCAAACGACATCCGGGAGTGCGGTACACCGCGCTCTATCTCAATCCCAAGGGGTTCGAACGTGCCGAGGAAACAAAACGGCTCGATAATGAGGCGTGGTTGTACGGCGCCGTTAGCGAAACTTTTCTCAAGAAAAATGCAAATACCACTGTGGCTGATTCAATAAAGTCAGTGCCGGAGTGGATATCCGCCTTCAAAGCAAAAGGTAAGACACTTCATGGACTGATGCTCTCCACCGCATTTGGCTGCAATTATGAAGGTGCAATTCCCCAGGGAAAGGTCCTGCACGTGATTGACGGCTATGTGCAGGCAAGCGTGCACTGCGGAGCGCTTCTTCAGGAGGTTTGTTTAGCCGATACAATGGGCTGGGCCACGCCGGAAATGCTCAAAAGACTCGTGGCGGCGGTTCGGGAGAAATTCCCGTCGTTGGCGCTCTCCCTGCATCTCCATGATACTCGGGGATCGGGCATGGCGAATGTCTACGCCGGATTGCAAGAGGGGATAGACTGCTTTGATTCTTCGCTCGGGGGAATGGGGGGATGCCCTTTTGCCAAGGGCGCGGCCGGCAATGTTTGTTCGGAAGACGTAGTTTTCCTCTGCCGTGAGCTTGGGATCGAGACGGGCTGCAATGTAGACGCTTACGCACAGGCCGCTAAAGTTGCGGAGAAGGTCTTGGGCGCCCCGCTGCCAGGCAAGTATTACAAATCCTGTTCTTAGTATAGCGAGCACTAAGGGCCTCATCCCAATAGGAAAGTCATCTATAGTCTTGAAACCTTGACCAAGGGTGATTATCGTATTTTCATGCCGTCTTATTTCGTTCCATATTCCGGGAAAAAGCCCGCCGCGTTGTCAATCAACGGACATAAATTGACCATCGTAACGAGGGACCGGGAAGTTCTCGAGGGTAATCTAGATCTTTTTGGCGCAGATCGGGTAAAGCGCGTCGCGGGAGCCGAGTCAAAGGCTCAGCAGGAGTTCGCGTTTGATCGGGTCGCGAAGGCGATCGGCGGAGGGGTCGTGATTGCGCCTCCGAACGTGGAATTTAGGGACGTGCTGAAAAATCTCGAGAGCCAGCTTCCGTGGCTGCAGTGAATTATCCGTCACGACACGTTCTTCCGATTGGTATTGCAGCGGCGCTGATCAAGTCCGCTACTCTGCTTTCCTTAGTATGGCTTTGTGCCTGCGAACCCGCCGTTCGAGATCGACCTTACGGTGAGATTCGCCTCGGAAAGTTTACTGAGCTCATGGACAGCGAGATGCAGATCCCGCGTGCCGAGATTTTGCTTCGCCGCGACGAAAGGGGCTGGTATGCCATGAGTCTGCTGTGTACCAAGGATCTATCGATATTGAAGCGCAAGACAGGACCTAACGGTGACTACTGGGCTTCGCAGTATACTGACAGTACCTACAGCCTGGACGGTAAAGTGCTGACCGGTCCTGCGATAAAAAACCTTCCTTATTATGAGCTCTACATCGATCAGGGTTTGCCGGATAAGCCGCGCGACACTCTTTATGTGAGAATCGGGAACGAGACTACTCCGGACTGGCGTCTACCAGTCCCAGCTGCTGCCCCTTAACCGTAGGTAGGCTATTTGGCGGAGCAATCTGGATCTTCACCATACGCACCTGCTTGTACCAAAGATACAGGTCCTCTAGTCTTCGCAAATCGGCCTCGCTTCGGCTGGTGCGGAATTGAAGATGGAGCAGAGCGGATGTGCGCGGAGTAATCCCAAAGCGCGCATCCATAGCAGGATCCTCCTCGATCCACGCTCGTTCGGGCAACTGAGAAATGATCGTATGATGCTCTCCTGCGAGGGCAAAGAATATCGGGCGGAGTCCGCGCATTTGATACTGACTATCTTCCAACCTTAGAACGAGCTCGAGGTTGGTTCCCTGCGAACTCGCGTTCATCAGGGATATTTGAGCTGCAGGCGGTAAAGCAAGCAACCTTAGATAGGTCCCTAAGCCTACCAGGAGCGCGACCAATAGAAGCCAGCGAGCCTTACGCGGAGCAAGGGCAGAGGAGAAAAATTCCGGCGCGGTCATTGCAAGCGTGGTGAGACGAGCCTGTCGATAGGGATCGAGAGATAGCGTATGCCACTGTGCTTCGGGCAGTGCCACGAGCGCAGCCGCTACGAAGTTATAGGAGGCCAAAATCCAGAAAATTGGAACGGCCAATGCCTGAAGGAAGATGACAATCTGATGCCGCCCGTCAGGGGAAAAGGCCTCCATGGTGACACTATAGAGGCAGGCGAGCACTAGCGGGGTGGCCAGGATATTCCCGACTAACCAAGGATTTTGGGAGGTGTACAGGCGGGCAAGTTCGAGCTGCCTTTTGAACGGAGTGGGGATAAATAGCGTTGTCAGGATAAACGCATAGCGAAATAAAATAACCGCCGCGGCGCCAAGGACTGCTGCTGCGACCGCCAGTAAGGTACCCATGGTGGCATCGAGTGGAGCCGACAGTAAAATGCTGGGGACTGCCCACATCAAGAGCCCGAGAATTACCGACTTAACAAGGTAGGGCGTGGAAAAATGAAATCGCTGTGGCATTGAGAGGCGGCGCAGCCAGCGCTGAAACAGCAAACAGAGGGCGCCGAGATCAATGATATGGGTTACAGTTGTCACCGGTAGCTGCGAGCCTGAGAGAGGGATATCCGATACCAGGGAGGCAAGCCTGGGTAGACTAAGGGCAAGCACAGCTAGAGCAGCAAACGCGAGGTCCGAAAAAAGCATGCCGGCGGCGACTTTGAATATTTCGTCGTTGCTCTTGGTTGTATCCTGAGTCATTCGTGCGTAACCGTTCACGGGGGTATCGATTGAGGGATTGAAATCAAATAGGTAACCAAGAATTGCCATTGGCTGGGCGTTTGTGGGCGTTCCCTGATCGGGGACGGTATCATTTTGTGACCGGTTAGTATTATCACCCCGGATTTGCTCCGCAAATTCACCCCTGAGGGGTTCCTTAACTGCCGCGGTTCCTGCATAGCCTCCGACACATCGTGAACGCTTACCCTTCGTTCTACGCCTGGTCAATTTTAGCTGTAATTCCAGTATTCTAGCTAGCGAGATCCGTTCCGTTCCGCAACCCCGCAGAAGTACTCTATCGATTCGAATATCCAGCCGACAGTACCTAAACGGGGAGAACATATGTCTGCGGATACACTCTTAGTCCTGGGCTCGGAAGACCAGAAGCTCAGCAATTTTCTTTCGAAGTTGGGTTACCAGGTTATTACACCGGGTCCGGCCGGCTCCATGACCGAGGCCATCGAGAAAAACCTTTTCGATTTAATACTGATTGAATCGGGTAAGGATCATCAGGCAGTCCAGCTTTGTGAGTTTCTGCGCAGCTATGATAGCGCCAAGGGCGCACCGATCGTTTGTGTGACCGGAGATCCGCTTGAAAAGGTGGAGCTCAAGCGCATGCACTTGGAGAAGTTCGAGCTGATTGAGCTCCCGTATTCCATCGGCAATTTGGCTGCTCGCGTAGCGACGCAATTGCGCCTTGCGAAATTCTCAGGACGCGATGAGCGGACCGCTAGTCTTGTTGAAGTTAATGCCACGCTGCGTGATCTCAACGCAAAGTTCGTCAAGGAGTTGGAGGAGGCCCGGGAAATTCAGGAAGGATTGTTGCCTGAGCATTTACCCTCGGATTCCAGGTACGCACTTGCTGTTTCATATCAACCGCTCTCCGAAGTCGGTGGTGACTGGTATCATATCGCTATAGAGAAGAGCGGTAAGCTAACCCTGCAGGTGGCTGACGTTACTGGCCATGGACTAAGCGCCGCGCTCATCGGAAGCATGACCAAGCTGGCATTGAGCGCAGCAGGGAAGGAGGTTCCTCACGAACTGCTCTTTGAAATGAATCGGTTGATGGCACCGCAGCTTCCACAAGGACGCTTT
>JAYRHW010000207.1:0-24897 GCA_041907145.1 Bdellovibrionota bacterium | reverse complement strand
GAGAACCCGTAATGTATCACCAAGCATCGATGGAGTCGTAAGCAAACACACCAGAGACTTACGAATGTTCAATGTACGAACAATTGCCACTCCCTCGTAAGACTCTACCAGGGCCTGCAACAGCACTACGTTTTCGCCAGGCACCGACAGATATATAGCGCGCGTCCCTTCATCAATACTGTCGATTACTGGTTCCACCGCGGTTAAGCGTTCCCTTTGCGCTTCTTCGCCTCGGCCAGAATAACTTCGTTAACCTTCTTCGGGTTAGCGCTGCCGCCGGTAGCTTTCATCACTTGTCCAACGAAGAACCCATGGAGACGCTCGTTACCACCGAGATATTCTTGAAGCTGGGATGCGCTTCTGTCGAATATATCCACAACGACCTTACGAATTTCATCGTCATTCGTGATTTGCTTGAGGCCCTTTTCCGCCACGATATCATGTGGTGAACGGCTGCTGGCGAACATCTCCTCGAAAACGGATTTAGCCATTTTGCCGCTAATCGTTTCGGCTTCAATGAGCTTCAGCAGTTCGCCTAGATTCCTGGCAGATACCGGAGTGTCCTTGAGATCCTTTCCTATCTTGTTCAGTGCTCCGAAGAGCTCGGACGTAACCCAAGCGCAAGCAAGCTTGGCATTTTGACAGATCTTGAACACTTCCTCGAAAAAGTCGACGTTCGCACGCTCAACCGTCAGAACCTGAGCATCATAGAGCGTCAACCCATAACCTTCGACCAGCTCCTTCACACGCTCCTCAGGCAATTTCGGCATTTCCGAAGTAACGGAGCGAATCCAGCTCTCCTCGATGACAAGCGGGGGCAGATCCGGATCAGGGAAATAACGATAATCAGCCGACTCCTCCTTCGAGCGCATGGGCTTGGTTACCCCGGAGGCAGAATCAAACAGCAGGGTCTCCTGAACTATGGTCTTCCCGCTCTTCAAGAGCGACATCTGACGCGCAATCTCGTACTCCAGCGCCCGCTCAACAAATTTAAAGGAGTTGATATTTTTAATTTCGGTTCGCGTACCAAATTTTACTTCGCCGACCGGACGGAGCGAGATGTTGGCATCACAGCGAAGGCTGCCTTCCTCCATGTTGCCGTCACTGATCCCGAGGAAGCGCACGATTTGCCGCAAGGTGCGGAGGTATGCGGAAGCCTCCGCAGGAGATCGTAAGTCCGGATCGGAAACAACCTCCAAGAGCGGCACACCGGCACGATTGAGGTCGATAAGCGAGGAGCTGGTGCGGGAATCATGAATATTCTTCCCGGCATCTTCCTCCATATGAATTCGCTTGATGCCAATAGTTCGCTTGGCTTCATTAATGAGAATCGAAAGCGAGCCACGCTCGCAAATGGGCTCCTCGAACTGGGAGATTTGATAGCCTTTGGGCAAATCAGGATAGAAATAGTGCTTGCGCGCGAAGCGATTGAAGCGGCGAATCTCGCAGTTCATCGCCGTTCCTAGCATCATGGCGAATTCAATGGCGCGCTTATTCGCCACCGGGAGCGCTCCGGGAAGTCCCAGAGTGACAGGATCGATATGTTCGTTCGGATCCGCACCGAATTCTGCCGAAGATCCGCAGAATATCTTGGACTTCGTCGAAAGTTGTACGTGCGTTTCAAGTCCTATGACAGTTTCGAATTCCATCATCACCTCAGTGTGTAGCGGCCGGAAGTTTCTTGTGCCATTCCGTCGCAGACTCGTGAGCAAAGGCGACATTCAGCAGAGTTTCCTCGTCCCATGGCTTCCCAATGAGCTGCATGCCGATCGGCAGACCTGATTGCGTGAACCCGCAGGGAATGCTCATTCCCGGCAAGCCGGCTAAGCTCGTTGGTATGGTGAACACGTCGCTCAGATACATAGCCAAGGGATCGGTGCTCTTTTCCCCAATTTTAAACGGCGGGGTCGGCGCAGTAGGGCACGCAATGACATCGCAGTGAGAGGAGAAGGCATCCGCAAAGTCCTTCGCAATAAGAGTTCTCACCTTCTGAGCGCGCACATAATATGCGTCGTAATATCCGGATGACAGCACGTATGTCCCGATCATGATTCGACGCTTTACTTCTGTGCCGAACCCTTCGGAACGAGTACGACAGTAAAGCTCATCGAGGTCCTTAGGCTTGGCCGCGCGGAATCCGTAACGTACACCATCGTAGCGAGCCAGATTCGAGGACGCCTCTGCCGGGGCCAGCACATAATAAACAGCTACGGCGAGTTCGGTATGCGGAAGAGTAACCTCGACGACCTTTGCCCCTTGAGATTCCAAAGCCTTTACGCCGTCCCGTACCGCCCTCTCGACTACAGGATCCAAGCCCTTGATGAAATACTCCTTGGGCAGTCCGATGCGCGTGCCCTTAATCTGTTTACCGACGAGGGTATGCCAAGGCGGCACGGGTTTTGACACTGAGGTCGAGTCATGGCGGTCATGCCCGGAGATGACTTCGGTCACAAGCGCACAATCGCGAACCGTGCGGGCAAACGCTCCAACTTGATCAAGCGACGAGGCAAAGGCTACAACGCCGTAGCGACTTACTCGACCATAGGTTGGTTTGAGACCGACCAAATTGCAAAACGCGGCAGGCTGGCGAATTGAACCTCCGGTATCAGTTCCCAAGGCATAGGGAGCCATGCGCGCTGCTACCGCAGCTGCTGAGCCGCCGCTCGATCCGCCCGGCACAAATTCCGGGTTCCAAGGATTACGCACAACACCGAAGGCTGAATTCTCATTTGAAGATCCCATCGCGAACTCATCGAGGTTCGTCTTCCCCAGCATGGGACTGCCTGCGGCGTGCAACTTCTCTGTTACGGTTGCCGAGTAGGGCGGAACGAAATTCGCCAGAATCTTGCTCGAAGCAGTAGTGGTCACGCCTTTAGTGAGTATCATGTCCTTAATGGCACCAGGCACTCCAAGCAGCGGGGCCTTCTGGCCCTTTGCGAGAGCAGCATCGCATGCACGCGCGGATTCAAGAGCCGTATCGCTACAAACGCGGTTAAAGGCGCCGAGATGCTTGAGCTGATCGATGGACTTGAGATGCGCAGCGACTAATTCTTCGGATGAAAATCGGCGCGCAGCCAGGCCCTCGCGCATTTCGCATAACGATAGAGTATTCAGTTCAGTCATTTTCTTCCTCTAATTCCGAGGCCTGTCGTCAAAGACGTAGTATTTTACTTAGAATTTTGCGGTTGCGCGGTCATTGATCGGCCTCAGTTGTCGCCCTGATCAATAACGATCGGAACCCTAATAAAGCGACCTGACTTATCCGGAGCGGCAGCCAGGGTATCGTCGATGCTGAGCGAGAGTTCAACCTCGTCCTCGCGAAAGACATTCGTGACTCCATGTACATGGCTCATGGGCTCGATCTTCGAGACATCGACCTTCTGCAGCTTTTCGACGTATCCGAGAATAGAATTCAGGTCGGTGGTGAGACGCGCTACCTCCTCTTTGCCAACCGTAAGCTTTGAGAGGCGGGCCAACTTAATGATGTCATTCTCAGAGATCATGCGAACGCGCTAAAACAGGAGTTCAAACTGATCGCTCGGGGAAGCCCTCAAGTGTGGAGATAACCACGAGCAGACGAATAAAAAACTTTTCAAACTACTTATATCCCTGCAATCTATAAAAGAAAAGAATAGCCTGTGTTGAGCGCTCGCTGGGTCAATCAAACCAGATGGTGAGGGGAAAGTAGGTGCGATTCTTACACCGGAAGCGCCTAGGGCCTAATCCTAAGAGAAGACAAATTTTCACACTGAGATTGAGGAAAGATGACGACAAAACAACGTTCTACGCCAGAAAGGTCGAGCAAGTATGAGTACGACCTACTCGTGCTCGGCTGTGGCCCTGCTGGTCAGCGCGCTGCGGTTCAAGCAGCCAAGATCCGCAAGAAGGTGGGGATTATCGACCGCCGCGAAGTCGTCGGGGGCGTTTGCGTCAACACGGGCACCATCCCCAGCAAGTCCTTCAAGGAGGCTGTGCTGTTCCTATCGGGGTTTCGTCAGCGCAGCATTTACGGCGCCGGCTATCGCGTAAAGTCAGAAATAGAGATGACCGACCTGACGTTTCGCTGCCAGCGAATCATGCAGGCGGAGATTGAGGTCATTAAGAATCAGCTCAACCGAAATCATATTGATGTGATGTACGGTCATGCGAAATTCGTCGATCCGCACACCGTTGAAATCACTTCCGCTGATGGAGCTGTTGAGCAGCATACAGCCGAGAATTTTGTTGTCGCGGTTGGAGCGGTTCCGCATCGTCCTGAAAACGTGCAGTTCAACGGCACGACAATCTTCGATAGTGATGACATCTTGAATTTGACTAAGCTGCCCCGGGATCTCACGGTCGTCGGCGGTGGTGTCATCGGAACGGAGTATGGATCGATGTTTGCCGCGCTTGGCGTGCACGTCACGATCGTGGATGCGCGCAAACGCTTGCTCGGATTCGTCGATGAAGAAATCATCGAATGCTTGCAGTATCAGATGCGCAGTATGGGACTGACCCTGCGCCTTGGCGAAGAGGTGAAGAGCTGCGCTCCTCGTGAGGACGGACAGGTTGTTACTCAGCTAAAGAGCGGTAAAGTTTTGGTCTCGGATTGCGTGCTGTTCTCAGCCGGCCGCCAAAGCGCAACGGGTGACTTGGGCCTTGAAAACGTCGGCCTAAAGCCTGATGAGCGTGGGCGCCTAGTCGTCAACGAGTCATACCAAAGTCAACAGCCCCATATTTACGCTGCTGGCGACGTTATCGGATTTCCAGCATTAGCTTCTACCTCTGCCGCGCAGGGGCGTCTGGCCTCGGCTCACTGCTTCGGCATCTCGGACAGCATTATGGATGTGCCGCTGCCTTACGGCATCTACTCGATACCGGAGATCTCGTATGTCGGGTACAACGAAGACGAACTCACGAAACAGGAAATTCCATACGAGACCGGAATCGCGCGCTATCGAGAGATCGCTCGCGGGCACATCATCGGGGATGAAAATGGACTGCTCAAAGTCCTTTTCCATCGTGAAACTCGACAGGTACTCGGCGTGCACATCATCGGAGAATCGGCGACAGAGCTCGTTCACATAGGGCAAGCGGTTATCGCACTGAAGGGCGGCTTGAATTATTTGCGTGATGCGGTGTTCAATTATCCAACCTTGGCCGAGTGCTATAAAGTTGCGGCTCTGGACGGACACAATAAACTTCGCGCGTAAGAGCATGTGATGGATAAGGAATCAGGGCATGCAAACTTCTCTGCCCTGATCTCCGCTCTCAATCATAAGCTACGAACTCCGCTTTCGGTCGTCTCGAACGAACTAGAAATTATCCGACCTCGCATTGCTGCGGAGGATTACGAACTCACGCGAAGGCGTCTGCTGGAAGTCGTATCCACCCTCACCGAGGTATCAGAGCTTGCGCAACCGCTCGGCGAATTGCGTATTTGCCCTCTTGGCGAGACTCTGCGCCGCGCAGCGCAACAGGCGGCCCTAACAGTCCACGTTAATGATCGCGAGGCAATGGTCCGTGGCAATCGTGAGCTGCTGGAACGAGCCCTCATCAAACTTCTGACTCTCTGTTCAGCAGCGCTTGAAGGAGCAACTCCCATAGTAAAGGCAGGGCTCGAGAGCGCTGAACATGTGGTCCGACTCAGTTTGATTTTTGATGCCGCACTCGACTCCGCCCCGGCCTCATACCAGTCACTAACTGCTTATTTTAATGTTAACAGAGGGTTAGACTCTGTGATCCCGCCCTGTCTGGATTCGATTATGAGCGCCCACCATGCTAGGGTTTTGATTCAGGCAGTTCCGGCCAGCCAGCAGCTTCTGCTTTGGCTTGAGTTTCCTGCCGCATAGCACCGCAGCGAGAATGAATCAGAACGGCTCTCCCAGTGTTGTCATCATTGATGATGACGCCGACGCAGCGCTAACCTTAGTTAGAGCGCTCAAGCAACTGTTGCCTGAAGTACAGTTTCACGCTGCGGCCACCGCCGCAAAGGCAATTGAACTTGTAAGCGATAGCCGGGCTGCTGCGGTGGTGCTCGATCTGCATTTAGAGCCTCAGCGCGGCGTAGAAAGCGGCTTTGCGCTACTCCAGGAACTTTCCAAACTGGACGCTACACTACGCTGCATAGTTCTGACGGGACACGGAACAACCGAGTATGGAGTGCGCGCTCTCAATCTGGGCGCTGCCAGTTTCTTGCAAAAGCCTGCTGATGTTCCTCATTTGGCGGCTCTCCTCTCCGACGCCCTTTCCCAAGCCGCTTTGCGGCGGGAACTCGAGGAGATTTCCTCAGAGAAGCAGCAGGGGTTGCAATCGATGCTTGGAGGCAATTCCAGCGCCATCCAGACTATACGCGCAGAGATCCTCAGCGCGGCTGCAACGATGCAGCCGGTATTGATTGTAGGCGAAACGGGAACAGGCAAGGGCGTTTGCGCCAGAGCAATTCACGCGCTCAGCGCTAGAAGGGCGAAACCCTTTGTTCGTTATCAGCCGACTTTCGCCACCGCTGATTTAGTACTCAGCGATCTCTTCGGACATCAAAAGGGGGCATTTACGGGAGCCTCGAGCGATCGTGCCGGACTGCTTCGAGAGGCCGATGGGGGAACGCTTTTCCTTGATGAGATTGAAGAACTGCCGCTTGAGACGCAAGTTGCGCTCCTAGGCGTGCTTCAGGAGCGTAGGGTTCGTCCAGTTGGAAGCAACAGTGAAATCAAAACAGATTTTCGTCTTGTCTGTGCTTCAAATGAGAACATCGACCATGCGGTGGAGAACAAGCACCTCAGGCTAGACTTCTACCACCGGATTGCCCATGTGGTGATCTCCATGCCCACACTGCGTGAGCGCTTGGAGGATTGTGGCGACTTGGCACGCCACTGCCTACAAAGGCTGCGTGAGCGCGAACTGGCAAATGTATATGAAATGAGCGCATCCGCGGAGAAATCCCTCAAGCAGTACTCCTGGCCTGGAAACGTGCGGGAACTGGAGGCCGTAGTCGAAGGCGCAGCCTATCGCGCCGCTGCAGCCGGTAGATCTTGCATCGAAGCTGCGGACATTTTTATCCGCGGCGCGCTCAAGGAGCCTGAAAGCCGAAATTTTCACGAGCGGGTTGAACGCTTCAAGCTAGACCTTATTCAGGAAGCGCTCAAAGCCTGCGGCAACAATCAAGTACAAGCGGCAAAACTCTTGGGTCTCGACAGATCCTCGATGCGCAGAATCCTCAGAAAATCATAGTCGATGCTAACTCTCAGAGAGCAAGCAGAAATTGGCGCTGGAAGAATGCATTCAATGCATCGATAAATTTCCGTGCATCCAATTAGATAGCTCGGAAGGCTCTGGGGAAAGGCTTCAATCAGGGATAAACGTATGCATTCAATGCAGCATTTCGACGCCGAAACTTGATCTCCGCCGCCACCCGCTCAGCGCTAACTCCCGAGAACTAGTGATGAACTTTGATGCACTCAGCGCATCATTATTCCCGTAATTTCGGATAAGTCTCTGAGCGTTAGCCGCGACTTAGGTTAGTTCTTAGAGAAAATCACCACGGGACCGTTTAGCGGACGTACGGTCGATAGCTGCCAAAGCCGCCAAATCAAATCATGGTCGAGTTTAATGTCGCTTGATAAAATCTCCCTGCCGTCAAAAGCCACGACTGGCCGCGACAAGCGCATGCCCGGCATCAGGCTGACCAATGGCACCTTCTTTTCTCCAGGAGTGAGCTTTTGTTCGCGAATTGCCTGCGCCTTCTGCTGCAGCTTGGGGTCATTCTTCAAATGCTTGGGAAGAAGCAGCGCCTGAGGATGCCCGCTGACTGCTTCATTCAGGAATTTCACGATGCAGCACAACACTTCCGGATGAAAATCGGAAAGCTGGGCGCCTTTAACCTTTTTCAAAAATGAGTACGTGCGACGAGGATTCCAAAAGCCGGACTGAAAGCAGATTCTATCAGCTACATCGGCAGCCATAATCGCGGACGCCATGATGGACTGCGGGGAATCGTTAACTCCCTCCTCTCGACCGACAAGCCGCCCAAGAACGGCGATAAGATTGCCAACTTCCGGCGCCTTCAGTTCGATCGCCACCGCCATTGCAGAATCCTTGATGCGGCTGCAAAGGTCGCGGCGGAATGAAGTTTGGCGCGAGTCGAAATACTCGCGCCGAATGAGTTCGGGATTCTCTCCGGCGAAACTATGCGCATACAGAAATAATGCCGCTTTTGCCTGTTCCTGGTCTTGTTCCCCAATTTTCAGAATATTCAATAAGCTCTTGAGAATGTAGGCGCTACGATAGAGGTGCAGACGTCCCCACTTGCCGACATCCGTGCAGATACTACGTGCAGCATCATTCAGAGATTTTTCCTGAGGCATCAGATTGTGCTGACGCACGATGTCCTCTTGGATACCGTGCGGATACAAAGCGCCGCCAAGTGCTCCCGGAGCGATATCCAAGTTATCCAACGCTTCGAAGAAGACGGCCGGAGCACCTCCGGCTTTCTTGTAGGCCGGATGCTCCTCGAGGGGGATCTCAGGCTCGATCGGACCCGGCGGACTGACGATTGGAGGCAGCTCTGGCAGCTCCTCCTCCACAACGGCCTGCTCAGCTGTACGTCTTGGATACGATCGTACCGCGTAGCTTACGGCCTCGAGAATCTCGCTAACCGAAAACGGAGCACTCAAGCAGGTTGCAAGCGAGAAATGCTGATTAAGAATATTCTCGTAGCTATCAACCTCGGTTCCCGCCAAGATCAAGGGATAGGAATGCAAGCTGCCAAGCCCGATAAGCTGCTTGGTGTCCGCGAATGAGGACTCAACGCCTTCTCGGCAGAGCGCCAATACAATCGGCCGCGGCATGGCCTTAAGGGAAGTCTCGAGGCTTCGAACGTCGGAGGTGACGTAAGTCGGAAAGCCCTTCTGAATCAGGGTCTCGCGAAGCTGCGAAGGCAGACGATCACTGAGTTGTAGAATAAAGATGTCGTGAGATTCGTTCATAGTATCGTCTTCCATGCCCAGGACCTCATTGAATTGGTCGTCGCAGCTAAAAGCTTACTAAACGAAGCTGAACCAATATTTTACGAGTCCCGCGCTTTTGCTATATTCCAACAGATTAAGATGCAGGTTTTACTCATTCTGCTTTAAGGAATTTACCTAGGGAAGTACATGAAAATCCTCACAAAAAAGCCAAAACTGTCGCTCTCTGACGCAGCCCTCGTAGTACTTCCCGTAACACCCAAGGAGCTGACGGAGGAAAGGAAGTCAGCGAAAGCTCAGTCCTTTAAAGTCGGTTCGCGCTTAGCCCAACTAGACGCTTCGCTCAAAGGCACCCTACGAGACGCGCTCAAGGCAGCCAAATTCAAGGGCAGCAACGCGCAGGCCTTTGCTGTCCATGCTGTGATTGACGGTAGCCCAAGCACCGTGGCTCTTTTCGGTTGGGAAGAGAAGAAGGGTGCGCACTTCGAGTCAGTGGCTCAATTTCGATCCCTCGGGAGCAGTATTGCCGATCTCGCCAAGCGCCGCGGCGCTGAAACTATTACCATGCTCGAATGCCCAGTCAGTTTGCTCAAGGAAGAAAACGCCATCGCGTTCATCGAGGGTCTCGTTCTTTCCGGATATTCCTTCGAGAGTTACAAGTCGAAACAAGATGATCAAAAATTTGAACTGAAGTCGATCACGCTGGAATCCGTCAAGCAGCTTCCACAAAGACTTATCGATATTGCCTTGCTGGGATGCCAAGCGACTGCATTTGCTCGCGACCTTGTGAACACCCCACCGCGCGATTGCACTCCGAGCTTTCTTGCATCGCAGTGTAAAAAAATTGCTAAGGAGCAAAGACTTTCGATTGATGTCTTTGATGAGAGGGCGCTGAAGAAAATGGGAGCGGGATCTCTCTTGTCAGTGGCGCAAGGCAGCGAAGAGCCGCCTTATCTGATCCGCATGGTGTACCGTCCTAAGAAGAAATCGAAGCGCGTCATCAGTTTAGTGGGCAAAGGCGTCACGTTTGATAGCGGAGGCCTGAGCATCAAGTCCGGCGGCGGCATGGAAACAATGAAGTGCGATATGTCAGGCGCGGCTGCCGTCATGTCAGTAATGAGCATTATCACGGAGCTGTCCCCGCATTTTGAAGTCCGTGCCTATATTCCGACCACGGAAAATATGATTAACGGGCGAGCGACGCGCCCCGGGGATGTCGTGAAGGCGATGAGCGGAAAAACGATTGAAATACTCAATACCGATGCCGAGGGTCGGCTTATTTTGGCAGATGCAATTCACCTGGCCGAAAAGGATCGGAGTAGCGTCATTATCGATCTCGCAACACTGACGGGGGCTTGCATGGTAGCTCTTGGTACCGAGTATGCCGGATTGTTTTCCAATGACGACAAACTCGCTGCTCGACTTCTTGCAGCAGGGGACAGCGCCGGAGAGCATCTGTGGCGCATGCCGCTCGTCAAGGAATATAAGGAATGGATCAAGAGCCCGATTGCAGACATCAAGAACATTGGGAAATCCTCCGGTGGCGCGATCACTGGCGCGCTATTCTTGGAGGAATTCATCGATAAGGCAGAGTGGGCACATCTGGATATCGCCGGTCCTGCCTTTACCGATGCCGACCGTGGTCATATTCGCCGAGGGGGTGTAGGGTTCGGGGCGCGTACCCTGATTAATTACCTACGAGCCTTGTAGGCCATTAGCGCCGGATTAAAAGCTCGACAAACGGGTCGATGTCGAAGACATTGACCAGCCCATCCCCATTCATATCTCCAACAACCAGAGGCGAACATGGGTAGGCCGCTTCATAGGCAGCGCGATCCACGATCAATAGCTGAAAGGAATCGGTATCGAAGTTGTTGACGAGCCCGTCCCCATTTGTGTCCCCACGCTGTGTACAAGCTTGCCCAGGAAGCGGTATTCCTACGGAACGTGCGAAGAGCTGGTAGTCGGCATCGTCTATCCGTCCGTCTCCATTCATATCCGCGGCAATCGACCGCACGCAGTCTGGATAATTGACTACATACTCAGCTGGACTATGAACAGCCGCATCGAATGATTCTCGGTCAGCTATGTCCACAGCTCCATCGCAATTGGTGTCTCCCGGTAAAACCTCAGCCTCGGGAAGATTCTGAAATATCTGCGGTGCACGAGGAGCGATTGCTTGTATCGGCGCACTACGCTCCAGCATAATCAGTGCCTCTCGCGGTCCAATCGAATGCGGCGAGCCGACTCTCGCCAAACCATTTGCAGTGTACGTGGAATCGGTGATGGCGCGTCTATGGTTAGATAGATTCAGGAGAACAATGCCGTTCGTAAAGTCGCGCACGAGCACATCGGTCATCATTTCCCGATAGGCCCCCTGCGGTGCCTGCAGCAATGTCGGCAGTCGATAGTACTCCGGATAGTATCCATCACCGGCTTGCGGCAGCGGCTCCATAGCAACTTGCCGTGGTTCGTAGACCAGCATGACTGCAGCGGCAAAATAGTTGAAGTTTTTCCAGTCGCCTGAGATCGGCCCATTTCCCGCGAGCCGATGATAGCGTTGGGTTACGATTCCACCTAGATCGGTAACTGATTTTACAGCTGCAATGAGCGCTCGTGTACTATCTGCGCTCATGCTCCGATGCACCCCCTCCTCCGAAAACTGGATGAACTCTGCAAAGAGCGGATTGGGATAGCCCGTATTAAGAATCAGCGATTTGTCCTGAGCTGCGAGCGCATACCGAACTTGTCGCAAGTAGTTGACGAAGAGAGCAGTCGGATCGTCGTACTGAAATGGGGAGAGAGGCTGTCCCTTTCCTGCCCAGTGATCATAACGGTCACGAACCAGCCCACCTACGTTATCGAAAGAAACCGCGTTCAGGTATCCGCCCAACGAGGTAATGAGCTGCAGCAGGCTAGAGCTCACAAATCCGATAACATCCGCACGCCGTATGTCGATAATGGGGCGGCAAAGGTAGGTCGTCTGAGGCAATATCGCGTTGCTGCCATTGAAGCTGCTCAATGCATAGAATGGCCAGCGCCGATGGCCCTCGAAGTTATCAGAGTCCGACTGATAGGTGCCGGAGGAAAGGCAACTTAGGGAACCGTCCGGATTGTATAAATCGGTATCAAAGGGGTATTCCGAGGGGTGGAGCGGATCCTGCGATGTAATAGCGCTCACATAAGGCCCGAGCAACACGTTTGGATTTGTCTCCAAGATTTCTTGCCGACGCTGAGGCGTAGAGCCGATGCCATACCAAAGCATCAGAATCCTATAGAGCTCGAAGCGATATGGCTGGCTCTCCAAATTCCCATCGACTCCGGTCGAAAGCGCCAAGAAAGGTTGCGGTGACAGGTTGAAAGTCGGCACAGCAGGCACCTGCATAGTGGGTCCTGCTGTCGGAACTGCTTCCCTCGATGGAGGCCCGCTTTCCGGGCACTGCGTCTGATATGCCGTCTGCACGGCCATCAATTGATTGAGCTCCCTTTGAGCCCGCCTATTGCCTGTAGTAAGCGACCTTACGCGAGTCTTTCTTTTAGCGGCGTTGATTTTAGATCTGAGAACGACAAAGGAACGAGGCCGACCTTCGATCAAGCCAAGCTGCCAGCGCTTGGAAACCTTAGCGCAGACAACCGCAGATCGCTGTTCCCTGCCAAGATTAACGAAGGACTTGGGAACTATTGCCCATGCATCGACTGCGCAAGTCATGCAGAGCAGCGCGGCAAATACCTTCCAGATTTGAATTCGGTGAGCAACGATCATAGGAACAACCAATCTCGAAGAAGTGACCTCTACCCCTTAACAGACGGGTTTGCAGGTAAGCGTGCAATTTACACGCCATTCTCTCCCGCGTTGGTTTAGGACTATGGAACTGCAAAATACTATAGCAATTATAGCTAGTTATCCTGATAGCGCAGCTCGCAAGGTTTCCTTGTTGAACACCCGCGTCAGGCATTTCGGTAGCAGGCTGCCCGCAGTTTGTTCTGCAAGTCTGGTGCGCTTGTTGCATAGCTGACCAATAGACTGACCTCTACTCCCTGATAGGCCGAAACCAGTAGGTACACTATGAATCTACGGCCGCTCTATCGTGGAATCTTCCTTGCGTTGATAGCCAGCCTTGTTCTCGCACTAACCGCTCAGAGCGAGCCGCGCTCACGTGCCCAGCTTGCTACAAGCTGCGTGAATTTGGTTCTCAAAAGGAGCGCTTCGCTGCAGAGGCTTCACTCCCTTATTAATCGCCGCCCCCTTGCCCGAAGTACAGCAACGTTCCTAAAGAGAGCTGCTCAAATCAATCGACTACACGATCGACTGCTGAGCTCCACTGAGCGCTGCAGGCAAAATTCCGGATCTACTGCGCCCGCTCAAGCGATCCTTACAGCCCTTAATCTAATCGCAAATGGTGATTTCGAGCTTGGAACATCCAACTGGAATATTCGCGGCGGCTCCATGAACACAATGCAGACAGATCAAGGCAGAAGCGCGATCATCAACGTCCGATCAGCTTCGAATCTGGAAGTTTCCCAAGCTATTTCAATTGCAGGATCTCCTGCCTACGACATCCAGGCTTGGTACAAGCGCGAGGCCGCCCTACCTTCGGTTGCCCTGCGCATTCAATGGTATCGCCGCAATTCAGGGCGCCTTGAGTTGCTCTCTACGCAGTATATCCTTAACTCGGAGCTCGCCAACCAAAGCTGGAATAGGCTGAGTGGTCAAGTAGCCGCTCCTGCGACTGCAGTAAAAATGCGCCTATCTCTCATGGGCATTCCTGGCCAAACTCCGCGGCAGCTTACCGTTGATAACGTGACAGTCATAGCTGCGAGTGGCGGCGCGACTCCCTCCCCCACAGTCACTCCGAATCTTTCTCCAACTCCCACACGAATTCCAACAACCACGCCGACAGCCACGGCATCATCGACGCCCACCCAGACGGCAACACCCACTCGCACCGCGACGCCTACTCCAACTCTTACTCCGACTCCCGCGATAGTCCCCACCTCCAGCTTCACTCCCGTACCGGGAGGAAGATTGGGGATCAACGGCATTCCGGATCCCTCATTCGGAATCGGCGAAGCCCACACCATGTATGCGGGACGGACGTACAATTTTGGATCTGGCCCTAGTCCGTATCCAAATGCCGGGAATGGTCCCTTCACCCATTACGTTGACAACAGCCATCCTTTAGCCACGGATAGCAGCAATCCATTCGGGTCGCCAACGCGGCCTCGGCGCAGCATACCGCTCAATCTGAGCGCTGGCGCTGTTGTCGAAGTGCACGGCGGTCCCTATGCACAAGGCGGAGTGCTGAGTGGAAACGGATTGGCTACGCAGCCGATATTCATTCGGGGTGTGAACCAAGCCCAGCGTCCGATCTTTACAACCGCCCTGCAGATTCAAGGTTCATATTTGATTGTCGAGAATATCGAGCTTACCCACTGGAGCTCAGGAAACCAGACCGGAGTGGATTTCTCCGGTCATCATCTCGTACTGCGCGGCAGTGAGGTGCATCATGACGTGCGCGCTATCGCCGACGCTCGCTGCTGCTCATCGGGAAT
This sequence comes from Bdellovibrionota bacterium, assembly GCA_041907145.1. Classification (GTDB taxonomy): domain Bacteria; phylum Bdellovibrionota_C; class UBA2361; order UBA2361; family JAFLCA01; genus JAFLCA01. Next base: position 10,402 of record JAYRHW010000207.1, on the reverse strand, counting down.
TAATATCGATAACTCATCCGATATCGTTGTGTATGGAAACAAAGTTCACGATAACGGGAACGTCAATGCCACCACTGATGAAGATCACCATGGCATTCACCCTTCGGAAGGCGCCAGCAATGTTTGGATTGTTGACAATGAAATGTATCGCAATAGCGGCGACGGCCTCCAAATCAACGCCGGAAATCTGTCTCTGATGAATACAACGCATCATATTTTCGTAGGACGCAACATCGCCTACCAAAATAAGCAAACCGGCTTTTGGAGTAAGTTCGCCACCGACGTTATTTTCTCGCAAAATATCGCCTACAATCATCACCCATCGGACTCGTCACCGGGAGCCGGTATGGGATGGCAATATGGCCCGGAAAGGCTCTGGTTCTTGTTCAATTTGATTTTCGATACCGATCTGGGAATAACCTCGGCAACTCGCGACGGTCCGGGCGGCCGCGGACTGGGGCAGAACTACTACTTCATAGGAAATATCATCCATGACATTCACTCACCACCGAGCGATGGATGGCAAACGGGAATCGGTATCCGATTTACCGACGAAGAGGGCGGCTCGAAATTTCTCCTCAACAACACCGTCTTCGATGTTGATGGAGGTATCTACTCTTACCGCGGTTCGGCTGAACTAAGGCTCATCAATAATCTCTTGGGTGGATTCTCACGGCTATCGCCGATATTCGTCGAGAACACTCAGTCCATGATAGTGCAATCGAGTAATCTCCTCAATGCACAAGCTGGATGGTTCATCAACTCAGGAGCAGGAGACTTTCATTTGAGCCCCTCCAGCCCAGCCATCGATGCCGGTCAGCAGGGCGGCTTGCAGGCGGTGCTCGACGAATTCCACACTCGCTATGGAGTGCCCATCAACATGGATTTTGACGGCAGGGCGCGCCCTCAAGGGCAGGCCATCGATGTAGGCGCCTTGGAAGTGTCAAACTAAACATCGCCGGCGGCCATTTCCCCTTAGGCCTGGCAGCAAAGCGGGTAGGGCAGCGGCGCACCGGTGGATAGTGCAACGAAGCAGTCGATATCAAAGTTATCCAAACGCCCATCACCATTCACATCGCCGTTGAGGGCGTTGCATCCGGGATACTGGGAGGCGTAGGTCTGGGGATTGAGCAGCGCCATCGTAAACGGATCGGTATCGTTGACATTGACCGAGCCGTCACAATTCATATCTCCAATCGGCAACCCTGGAGGAGGGCAGGACGGTGGAGTCGGGGTCGCCGTTCCCATCGGTGTCGGCGTCGATACGGGGGTAGCCGTAGAGCTGGGAGTGGCAGAGAACTGCGTGGGCGTCGCAGTCGGAGTGCCTAGTGGTGTCGGAGTTGCCGTTTGACTTGGGCTCGCAGTGGCTGTCGGATCGGGCCGCGGTGATGGTGTCGGGGTCGCATACTCAGTTACGGTCACCTGTTTGGCCTCGATACTGTTCTCGGAGCGCTTGAACTCGAACAAGACACTCACCGCGTGAGCATTCGCTGGAAGCGCGCTGCCTGCAAATGTATTGCTGCTGCTGCCAGGCAATTCAAATACCAGGAATCCGGTCGGTGGCAGGTGAACCTCGAACTCTCCCGTCTCGCCCGTCTCCGCAGAGGACAGAACTACCTGCTCTGAATTAACAACGCTGACTTTTAGATTTGCCACAGGCTCGGCAGCATCATTTAGAACAAGGCCCCGCACATTCACGCTATCAAGCCCAGTACCGGCCGTTCCACCGCCCGCACAGCCACTACCAAGCGTCAGAATCACGGCGATGACCAGACCTGCAAACGTTGCTGCCGCGGAGAAATTGAACCGAAGTCCCATATCTTATTCCTTTGGCTTCAGAACACTGAAAGTACCCAAAGCGACCCGCACGCTCTTCCCCGTGCGTGAAAGTTTGGGATTAATGTCTCGATCGAATTCTGAAATATACTTGCGCACCTTTTGATGAAACGCCGTGCCTTCCCTCAATAGCCAAGCCCGAATCTCCTCAGCTCTTTCAGGAATGACATTATCAAATTCAGTCTTAGCATGAAGGTTAGGGACCTTATTGGGGCTAAATATGTTTTGTGTCACTGCTTCGATTAAATCCTCGGTATCAGAACCGAGCAATCCCATTCCCTGATCGATATCGCCGGTTGGAATGTATCCGGGCACGATGAGCTTCAGTTTCCCTCCTCGGATGTGCTCTATTGCACCGATACGCTCGAGTTCAAATAAGACGGTACCCGGTTTAAGATCCTGGCTTATCATGAAGCAAAGCTGACGAAACTCACTCTCGGGGCCCTCAACAGTCAGCGCTGCCGGCTTCCCGTCCTTGTTGCAAAAGCGCTTGTCGCTTTGCCACTGACCAATGATTCGATTGACCAAGCCCTGCGGCTCATCCTTCGTCTCTTGCTGCCTAAAGATTCGCATTACATCCCGGCGATGCATCCCGGTAACAGCGCTCAGACGGCTGATATTTGGCTCGTCGCCTGCTCCCTTGATCTCTTCTGCCGATGCCTCAATAAGAGTGACCTTTGCCGCCTCAATAATGTCCTGGATATGGACGGAATAGCGTACACAGAAGCGCATAAGCGGCTTCATCATCACGCGCAAACATTTGAGAATCACATTCGTGGACGAGGGGGTCATAGATGGCTACCGAGCCTTGGTGTGACTTTAATCCAGTGTATCAGTCCGCCGTGTACTCTGCACGCTGAGCACTGACTACCAACATCTTCGGAGGATTCTCATGAATACTTAAGCATTTGATGCAATTAGGAGTTCTTGGGGTCTGAGGGCTGCGTGAAATTCCTAACAGCCAGTGTGCAATTGTTCCGCCCCGTCAGGAGCGGCTGCCCTATTTGGGAGAGATAGCCCCCCTGAACTACTCCGCTTTCATCCCGATGAGTGACGGGAACCGAAGATATTCGCAGGGACGTTGGCGTGCATTTTGCACGCTTATCTATTTGCATGCGGCAGCCAACGAGGTCAACGCTGGCCGCCGCAGACCCGAGGACCACACTCTTACGAAAGCCAACCACTTTCTGCCCTGCGGACAATCCACCGACATGTCCGCGGGGCTTTTTATTGCTTGGAAATCAGCCCGCGCTGCGGGCAAAAAAAATGCGCCGCGGAATCCCCCCGAATACCGCGGCGCGCACTCAGACGATAGTCTGTGGCTTGAGCAAGTTATCGAACCCCCGGCTCGACCTCGCCCTGACACCCCTTTCTACCTAACCTGAGACTAGGTCACCGAATACGCGGTTAACTTCCGTTCCGCATATCCCGTTCACTAAGCATAGCACTAGGCGTGCAAAATACACGCCAGATTCTTGAGGGCCGCCTCGAGCATTTGTTACCAAGTAGCGCAAACCGATATCACTAATAGATTCAACTAGTTGCACTAGAAGGTCAGAATTGGTGCTTGGCCTGGCTGCCCAAACGCGGCCCTGCGCCAGGAGTGCGGCATCCGGGCCCAAATGCCTAGTCGCTCGATAGTTGGCCTAGATCGTACAGTATGCGCACGATGGCAACTCCCAAAACCACATCCTACGTTCCCGCCCTAGATGCGATCCGGGGATTAGCGATTGTTCTCGTGCTCGGACTGCATTACGGTCCCGTGGGATTTGGCTGGATAGGAGTGCAGCTCTTTTTCGTACTTTCGGGATTCCTTATTACTGGAATTCTACTCGCAGAGCGCGAGAAGCCGCTGGGTGACTACGTCAAACGATTTTACATTCGGCGCGCGCTGAGGATTTTCCCACTCTACTTCGCATTCTTGATTGTATGCTCGCTGGTGTATCTCGCTACCGGCTATCTCAAGAGCATTTCCGTTTACTGGCCTTATCTTTATACCTACATTTTTAATATTCGAGCGCTCTTCGGCATCACCAAGATCGACGAAATCCAGAATGACGTATTTTTCCATCTGTGGTCTCTCAGTATCGAAGAGCAATTTTATCTCTTCTGGCCTTGGCTTGTATATGCGCTTTCACTCAATAAATTCCGCAAATGCTTGTTAGCAATTATTTTCCTCGCGCCGATCTTTCGTTGGCTTACTCAAGTTTGGTGCTTCTCGAATGGCCACGACTTGGAGTTCACGCGAGTTTTCATTTATTATTTCACGCCCTGCCAGGTAGATTCGTTTGCTTGGGGAGCCATGCTCGCGGCATTTCCGCGGCCAACTGCTCGGGCAAGCAGGGCTGCATTTTGGCTTCTATTTGGATTAGTGGCGATTGCCGGCTATCTAAATCACTCGCTACTCGCTGGACAACATTCCGACGACGACTTTCTGGCCCTCGGGTATCCCCTGCATATGTTTGCAAACCTTCAGTACATTTGGGGCTACACGCTGCTCAATATTTTCGGCGCTAGCTTGATCGCTTACTTTCTCACCCGCCCTGAGCCAAAGCCCAGCCCGGGATGGAAGGCCCTACTGCGTATGGGGAAGGTGTCCTATGGCATGTATATTCTCCATGCTGTCTGCCTGATCCCTTTTCGACTTTGGATTGCGCCCGATGTCTCGCCTTTGGCCTTTGTCGCACTGCTCATTCCCTTCATTTTCCTAGTATGGCTATTGGCTGAATTGAGCTACCGCTACCTTGAAAAACCGTTCCTGGATCTCAAATCCAAACTAGCCGAATAAGGCTCTTGAAAATAGTTATAACTGACTAAATTAATTGGGCTTTCTGGTAATTCTTCCCATTGATTATCCGACCTCCATCGGGTTAAACTTTTCACTCATAGTTTCTGGTCTAATTTGTTGAAATTTTTGAGTTTATTAGCCTGGGAGAACGCCGGTGGAGCTGCAGTTAAAGAACGCCGTTAACATCGAAGACGAAATGCGCCAGTCCTACATGGACTACGCCATGAGCGTAATCGTCGGACGCGCCCTGCCAGACGTTCGTGACGGACTCAAACCAGTACAGAGACGCGTTCTCTACGCGATGCTCGGCGAGGGCTTGGTCTCAAATAAAAAGCATTCCAAGTGCGCCGGTGTCGTCGGTGAAGTTCTCAAGCGCCTGCACCCGCATGGTGATTCCTCGGTATACGAAGCATTGGTGCGTCTCGCACAACCATGGAACTTGCGTTATCCGCTGGTCGACGGCCAAGGCAATTTCGGCTCAATCGACGGAGATCCGGCGGCAGCCTACCGCTACACCGAGTGTCGAATGACGGCGTTAGCCGAACGTTTGCTGGAGGACCTTGAAAAGGACACCGTCGATTTTATTCCCAACTTCGACGACTCCAATATCGAGCCCGTCGTATTACCGTCCGCCTTTCCAAACCTCTTGGTAAATGGAGCAGACGGTATCGCCGTCGGTATGGCGACGCATATTCCTCCACATAATCTAGGCGAAGTTGTGAGCGCAGTGATCGCGATGCTTGAGAAGCCGAACATGTCCCTGGCTGAACTCATGCAGCATATTCCAGGTCCGGACTTTCCAACCGGAGGCCTGATTCATGGGCGTGGGACCATTGCTGAGGCGTACGCCTCCGGAAAAGGGGTCTTGCAGATTCGCGCCAAGACCAGCATCGAAACCATCAAGCATAAGTCTCGCGAAGGCGAGCAAATAATCGTCCACGAAATTCCCTTTCAGGTGAACAAGGCGCGCTTGATTGAGCGTATCGCCGAGCTCGTAAATGATAAGCAAATCGACGGCATTTCCAAAATCCGCGATGAGTCTGACCGTTCAGGCATGCGCATTGTAATGGAACTCAAGCGCGACGCTACCGCCGAAGTCGTGCTCAATCAGCTCTTCAAGCTCACTCCGATGCAGACAAGCTTCGGTATCATCAACCTGGCCATCGTCGAAGGCCAGCCGATGATTTGCGGACTGTCGAAGCTGCTTTCCTCCTTCATTGATCATCGCCGTGACGTCGTAACCCGCCGCACGCAGTTCGATCTCAAGAAGGCCCAAGAGCGCATGCATATCTTGGAAGGCTTCAGAATTGCGCTGCTCAACATCGATGAAGTCATTCAGCTGATTAAGAAGTCCGAGACCCCCAAAGAGGCGAAGTCCGCGTTGAATAAACGCTTCGAGCTTTCGGATATTCAGTCGCAGGCGATTTTAGATCTGCGCTTGCAAAAACTCACTGGGATGGAGCGTCTCGCCATCGAGAAGGAGCATGAGGAGCTACAGAAGGAAATCGCTCGCTTGCTCGCTATTCTTTCCGACAGCAAGAAGGTCGATGGCATCATCTCTTCCGAGCTGCTCGCTCTCAAGGAGAGCTTCAGCGATAAGCGCCGCACTGAGATCGTCGACGCCGGCGGAGAGATCGAGGTGGAGGATTTGATTGAGGATGAGGAAATGGTGGTTTCCATTTCCCATCGCGGATACGCCAAGCGCACCTCCACTTCGAATTATCGCTCGCAAAAACGCGGCGGCAAGGGCGTCGCCGGCGCCGCGAGCAACGAAGAGGACTTCATAGAGCATCTTTTCGTGACCTCTACCCTGGCTGACTTGCTGGTATTCACCAGTTTGGGCCGCCTCTATTGGCTCAAGGTTTATGAAATCCCCGAGGCTGGCCGCACTGCCCGCGGACGTGCCCTCATTAACCTTCTGCAAATGAAGCAAGAGGAGGCTATCACCGCAATTCTGCCAGTCAGGCAGTTTGCCGAGGGTCGCTACATTATGATGTCGACAAGACTCGGCACCGTCAAAAAGGTCGAGCTGATGGAGTTTTCCCGATCACGCAAGAGCGGCATCATCGCCTGCGGCCTCAATGAAGGAGATGCCTTGATCGGAGTTTCGGAGACCTCCGGAAGCGAGGAGATCATTCTTGCAACAAAAACCGGCATGGCTATTCGCTTCGCTGAGTCAGATGTGCGGGCCATGGGGCGCACGGCCGTGGGTGTTCGCGGTATCAAACTTGATGCCGGGGACGAGGTAGTCGGCATGACCGTTGTCCCGCCCGCAACAAATGGCGCCGCCCCAAGCGAAGAACATCCTGAGGGAACCCTGCTGACGGTATGCGAAAATGGATACGGCAAACGCACGAAGCTCTCTGACTACCGCGCGCAGACCCGCGGCGGTAAGGGCGTCATTGATATTCAGACGGAAGGCCGCAATGGCCCTGTCATCGGAGTTTGTGCGGTAAACGGCGAGTCTGGTGTAATGCTCATCACCTCGTCAGGCAAGATCATTCGCACCGATGCACGAGATATCTCGGTGATCGGCAGAAATACTATGGGTGTTAGACTGATCAATCTCGATGAAGGCGAAAAGGCAGTAGCCATAGCACACCTGATGGAAAGGGACAGCGAAGAGGGCTGACGCTCCGCTCCGGGAAGCTTTGCAATACAACTCGATACGCGATGAAAGGCATCTCTGTTCTGGGTCTAGGCAATTGGGGAACGGCACTGGCGAATCACCTGGCCGCCAGGGGTCACCCCGTGCTGGGCTGGGCCATCGAACCGGATATCGTGCAGTCGGTTAACACCGAGCACAAAAATGTCCGCTATCTGTCTGATGTGCGGCTCAATGCCAACCTGCGCGCCACGGGAAACATCGACGATTGCCTGCAAAATGAATTTTTAGTTTTAGTCGTTCCTTCCAAGGTTTTGGGCCAGGTCATCCCAAGACTGAAATTGAAGTCCGGCAGCATTCTTGTCAGCGCCATTAAGGGCTTGGAAGCCTCGACGCTGTCGACTCCGCTACAATATGCAAAAAAGCATTTGCCGGTGCCGGCCGAGCTGGTGGTGCTCTCAGGACCCAGCTTTGCCCGTGATGTGGTACTCCATCGTCCCTGCGGCGTTGTGTCTGCTTCGACCAGCGAATCTGCGGCGCGCGAGGTAGCCGAGGCTTTTACCGGAAACTCAATGAAAGTCTATATCTCCGGTGATCCTTTAGGGGTCGAACTCGGCGGCATTATAAAGAATGTCATCGCGCTGGCTGTTGGTGTTTCTGATGGACTGGGGCTTGGAGATTCTGCAAAAGCCGGCCTCATTACTCGCGGACTTGCTGAGATGACGAGACTCGCCACTGCCATGGGCGCCGATGCGCGTACGCTTTTTGGACTTTCGGGACTTGGCGACCTGGCCATGACAGCAACTTCAGATTTGAGCAGAAACCGCACGGTCGGCGTACGACTCGGGAAGGGGCAAGCGCTGCAGGAAATCGTTACCTCGTTGGGCTCCGTTGCCGAAGCGGTTACCACGACACCGTTGGTCTTGAGACTGTCCCAGCAGCACGGAGTTGAGATGCCGATTACCGAGCACGTTGCCAAACTCATCGATGGAAAAATGACGGCGGCCGAGGCCGTCAAAGCCCTGATTTCCCGCCCTATGCGGCGAGAATTTGACTAGTATTTATAGCTGGTTGGCCACTTACATCAGTGCCTTTTGTCACTAAGCACCGCGCCATTCCGAAAAACCCATAATACTGTTTGGGGGTTGCGCGTTTCTGGCGTTCTGGCTCGAAACGCAGGCTGAAATCGTCATTAGAATTTCGCTGATTGCCCTGATGTAACGACGCGGTGGTACGCGTCAAATTGAAGAGCAAACAATGGCAGCACAAATAGCCGCAGCAGTTGAGGGGGTTCCAGTCGTGGACGTACAGGGTCAGGTAAATCTTCAGGGCACAGAAAAACCAGAGCACGTAGATCAAAAGCCAGCTCCGCAGTCGATCGAGGACATGCTGCGCGAGGTAAGCGCTAGTCTGCGTGAGAACATGACTTCGGGTCGGCAAGCGCTTATCGATCAGAAGCACGCTGATTACCAAAAGATCTCAGACTATATACAAGGAGCCACCCGAGCACTCGATAGCTTCTCAAAATTCGAGACAGATAGGCTGCCGACGATTCGCACCATTGCCGAGTTGCAGTCAATTTTACGGGGTCAGCAGGAGATCTTCGCACGAATTATTCACGAGGGCACAAAGATAACCGAATCTACTCTCTCGATGATGCAAAACGAGGGGCCCAATTCCGGCGGCAAGATTCGACAGATCTTTAGCGCGCTTTCTGATAGGGCCATGGACGCGGCAAGAGATCTCCGAACCGCGACCCCTGCCTACACTGAGCAGGTATTCTTGCGTGAAGTAGCGGATGCTCGTATCGGAAAGATAGCCAGCGCAGAAACCAAGCTGCTCCTAGGCCTAAACTATGAACTTGAACACGGCAGCGCAAACCTGCCCAATGCGGCCAAGGCCTTTATTCAAGCCGAGGTGGCTAAGCGTTTATCCAAGTTATTCGATCCGGTGCGCGCCGACCCTATGAATGGCAGGGTCGATCCACTAGAAGTTGAAGCACGGCTCAAGGAAGTCGCATCATTTGCCGCAATGTCCCAGATTAAAATTCCTGGAGCGGAGGAGCGCTTCGCGATTGGCGATTCACTACGCCGCCGGTTAGATGCAATCTATAGAATGGCTCAAGGCACGCTTGATCAAGAGCTTAAGCCCAAGGAATCGATGGTGTACTTCAAAGGCACCGACGCATACGCAAAAGCCGCTCTGGATGACCTAGGAAGAGGCACCGTAACTTTCTATCACTCAGCCAGCGACAGATCGAAGGTCGTGTTTACTGTCGGTGATAAGGAGCCAAATCACCATCGGCGCGTCGAGGCAATGAGGAATATTCTCGCAACTATGCAGAACTACGAGGGCCTCGACCGAGATGGGGGGGCAAAATGGAATTTACTGGCCGTGCGCTACGTTCACGACTCGCTTTCGCAACTGAGCTCGAATACTGAAGTTACCTATCAGCCGCATTCACTCGATCTCAGCCCTTCAAAATTTCGAGTAACCCTAGGCCAGGTTGCAAAGCCCGGGCAAGAAGCGGGAAGGCTGGCCCGCGAAGTAATGGAAGGTACGAGCTGTGTGATCGTTTCGCCCTCCGATGATATTTCCCGCACACTTCGAATACTTCAAAAGGGGGGGCAACTCCTTGTCGAACTAAACGTTTCACAGCCGGGCGGGAGCGAGAACTTGTACCTCGCTGTCGAAACGACCACTTCAACGCTAAAGCACAATGATGAACTGAAAGATACGTACGCCAACCTTGGCAGGGCATTTGCGCGGCTCGGTTCGGAGTCTATCAAAGCGGACGGCTATGGCATCACAGACGAATTGCTCGGAATTCGCGACGCCCATGTCACTTCGGTAAAGGGACTGCAGGTGGCTCCTGAAGCCGATGTGCTGCTGAAGCTTGCGCCAAAGGCGGAAGTGAGAGGCGTCGAGGTGGCTGGGGGTGCCCGAGTGAGGTTCGTTGGCGAGCGCGCTGACATCAGCGGCGTCGTCGGCCGGCTGACGCCACCGGGGATCGCGCCCGACGCGCTGCCGCCGATCGATCTGGTGCTGGTCACCCACGACCACCGCGATCACATGGACCCCGCGACGCTGCGGCGCATCGGCCCCGACGCGACCTACGTGGTGCCGCTGGGCAACGGGCCGCGGCTGACGCGACTGGGCCTGCCGAAGGTGAT
>JAYRHW010000206.1:0-5472 GCA_041907145.1 Bdellovibrionota bacterium | reverse complement strand
TGCGTTCGTGGATAATTGTCGCTCTATTGGATTTGGGGATTCTTCGACGAAGATAATCGCTAAAGGAATTCCTGTACGCACCCGAATAGGTATTTGAAAGTATTACGATAATTCAGGCGCCGTCCATAACGGAGTTCTGAAAAAATTTGTCTAGGAGCTTAAAATTGTTCAAACTTTTTAATCTCTTTTGACATCTTTATGGGTGGTGGCTATAACAAATTCGTTCTAAAAAGTTTTTAGGTACTAGTAATAACTACTTTTTTTAAGGCAGGGCCGCGTGAACAAGTCGGAATTAATCGAGCGTTTGGCTGAAAAGTCAGGTGTCAATGTCATGCAGTCTGAAGAGGTGGTTAATCTCATTTACAAGAAGATGAGAGATACCATGGTAAACGGCGGACGCATCGAGATTCGCGGTTTCGGTAGCTTCGTAGTGAAGGAGTACCAGGCTTATCAGGGCCGTAATCCCAAGACGGGGGAGAAAATTTCTGTTCCACCGAAGAAGCTTCCGTTCTTCAAGGTCGGTAAGGAGCTCAAGGAGCGCATCGATCGATCCATTGATGAAGGTACAGGGGCTGCCTCGGGGAGCTAGTCTTTATCAAAGCAGTTTCTCCTTGCCTCCTTCATTTGGGGCGGGTTTTTACTTTTAGTTGGTAACAAACATGTCAATTGATTTCCTGATGGATCTTGAGCGAGTCATCGATAACGGCAAGGAGGTTTACGCTTGCCCCGGTGTAAGCAGAAACCAGTGGATCATCGGAAAACCTATTGAAGATCTGCGTAAGCTGGCAAAGCGCACCGCTGAGCATAAGAAGCTCCCGGTCAATATTGTTCGCTTGATTTCTAAGGGGGATGCCATCGCAGGCGATCTCTTTTTAGTGCCCACAGTCATTGGGGAGCCTGGGGCTCGCGGGGAACCGCAGATTCAGTGGTCAACCGTGGAGACTCGTGAAGCCGCCGAAATGATGCGTGATGTTAAGCACGGACCTTCTCCGTTCTTCGGAATGCAGGTTGAGGAGTCTGTCGCTCCATCCGCCGCCGCCTAGGTGCTTGGACATGATTCCTAAGCTTCCGCATAAGGTAAGAGTTGCCGAGATCGTCTCATCAAGATACCCGTCGCATACTCGTCCCTCGTCTTGGGACGAGAGGCATGAAGGCTTTGACGTGGTACGCACTACGGAAGGCGAGGTAATTACACTTTTGAGTGACGGAGGGCAGTCCCCGCCGCAGCATGGCTGGGAGATTATGCTCACGAGGCCCGCCACCGGTAATGCCTTCGCCTGGACCCTCTACGGACTGCCGCGTTCGTAAGAACTTCATTCTTGGATCTTCCCAGTAATCGCAGTGAGATAGCTGCCTCATGCGCAGTTTAGTAGCGCCGACGGATGCTCTATACTGCGTCGAATCTACGCGCCTTGCCGTTCTGCTCGAATCTTTGGGCCGACGCGACAAGCTGCCAAATGCAAACAATTTCATACGGGTAGTGGTCATCTGGGGGTAAGGAACTCTCATGAAAGGAGGTTTTTGTGTCGCTCATTGTCCTGTTTGGAGTCGTGTTCATCGCCATCGCATGGCATGAGCTCGGGCATTACTGGACTGCTCGGGCCTTCGGGATCGGGATCCAGGAGTATGATGTCGGGATCGGACCGAAGCTGTTCCAGGTTCGCTTGGGACCGACGCGCTTCACGTGGAGGCTTTTGCCTATCGGAGGATACGTCGATCCGGCGGACTGGGATGACGTCGAGGATCCTGAGTATTTGAAGAAGCTTGATCCGGCTGAACGAGCCATGGTCAAGCAAGCCAGGGGTTGGTTTTCCAACCACCCCCTGCATCAGCAACTCATGATGCTCATCGCCGGGCCCGCTTTCAACGTCATCCTGGCCGTTGTGGTGTTCAGTTTCGTAGGCCCTGCCAAGGACTACGACGCTGGGCTTGGAGATCTGGTTCGTTCCGCATGGAACGTGAACGCGCGCAGCCAAGTGGCTGGGATTCCGCTGGCGCAAAATACGTCACTCGTGGATTACCTGGCAGGCTTCCATCAGGCTTTGCGGTTGGGGCCGGCATACGTTGTGCGCATCTTCGCGACTTTGAATATGGGGCTGGCGGTGCTCAATCTGCTTCCGATGCTTCCGCTTGACGGTGGGAGAATCGTTTGGAGCATCTTCATGTCATTCTATCAAGGGGACAGAAGGGGCAAAGCGCTGCTCGCTCGTCGCCGCAAGGCTATGAAGGTCTTGATGGCGCTCTCGATTGTGGGGCTCGTCGTCGTCATCGCCGGGCAGTTCATGATCTAACGCGATATCGTGGGGCATGGATGTCGCGCACTTATTACATTTTTTCTCTAGGTGACCATGCCCACCTTTCGGGGCGCAGATTCATGCAGGGTTATACGCCGGGAATGGCGAGGCAGTTCTGAATTCCTGCGCTTTTGAGCGCCCGAATCAAGGAGCGTTCGCTGAAGCGCGGGCCAATAATTTGCAATCCCACGGGGAAACCGCTTCTCGACAATCCCGTCGGGAACGCTATGGCAGGCAGTCCAAGAGTATTCACTGCGCTGGCAAATTGAAAGACCTGCTGGGACTGAAGTTCCTGAGCCCCAACCTTGTAGAGCGAGGTGCCATGACGCGGAGGCAGAGTCGCCGTCACCGGGGCAATAATGAAGTCATAGTGCTGCCACAGGGGAGCAATCGAGAAGCGAAGCTGATCAACTTTGGCCCAGCAGCGTACAACGGTCTCGGGCGTCAACGGTGGAAGTTCACTCGCAACGCGCTGCCGCAAATTCTTCATGATATGACCTTCGCCGTCCAGATCGCGCGGCTTGCCTGACTCCATAGCTAGAAGGTCTTCGAGTAGTAAGCTTATCTGTGCGGCCAACAGAATGAATATTTCGTAGCTAGCGGCGAACTCCGGAGGGCAGCGATTTTCTCCCTGCAGTCCCAGCAGGCTAAACTTCTTTGCCACGGTTTCCAGCGCCAGACCGATCTCCGGATCGCAAGAGACTCCGTTCATCGCGGAAAAGAACAGAAACTTGCCGGTGCCTACTCTGGCTTCCAATGCCTCAGTGGGGAATGTGGTGCTGTAGGGGTCAAGGGGATCATGTCCGGAGAGAGCGCTCAGGAGAAGCTCTATGTCGTCGATGGTTCGCGCCAGCACCCCAGAGTTTCTGAATAGTGCCGATACCGCATGGGGCGGTGAGGAACTCGCTCCATCGCTAAAAATGCCTCGAGTTGGGTAGAGCCCAAATAGGCCGCAGAAATTGGCCGGTACTCTCACTGAGCCGCCGGAGTCCGAACACAGGGCAAAGGAGGCCATCCCGGTAGCAACGGCCGCGGCGTCACCACCGCTTGAGCCTCCTGGAGAATGCTCAGGACTAAAGGGATTATTGCTGCGCCCGGTGACGGGATTATCGGTGTAGTATGATTTGCCATATTCGGCCATATTGGCCTTGCCGATGCAAACAGCGCCCGCATCCAGGGCTCGAGTCGCAAATACAGAGCTTCGTTCGGGGGACTTAATTGTCCCCGCCGCTGAGCCGTGGGTAGTCGGCAGGCCTGCAATATCAACACTGTCCTTTGCCGAAAAGACAACTCCGTGCAGCCGACCAAGCGGCTTACCGTGTTTGAGCGCTTCGTCGCGTTCCTCGGCAAGTTTCAGAGCGGCCTTCTCGTTCACCACATGCAAAGCGTTTGTGCTGGCCTGAAATTTAGAGATTTGCGCGAGGTGGGCTTTGACGACCTCCTGACAACTAATCTTACCAGCTCGAATTAGCCGAGCTGTTTCCCGGGCTCCCAAGAATGCTGACGTCATTCTTTCAGGCCCCGTCCGAAGCAGAGGGGAGAATCTGAATGACGGGCTGGTCCGAGAAGAGTGGACTCAAATCCGCACCCTGAGATTTGTAAAGCGCAGGCGAAAAAGAGATGTCGCAGAGATAATGTCGACCGACATAGTCCTTGCCTTTGTTGAGCCCCACCAACGGAGCCCCCAACGACAGGGTCGAGGAGGCATACAGGGCGCTCGGCACAGCTATTCCGGTGTCGGGATTCAGGCCCGGCGGGCACTCGATGCAGTGGACTGGAATTCTATCTTCGTTAAGTACTTCGCAAATTCCGAGCAGGATCTCTTCGGACTCTTGGCCTGGGGTGTATACTCCGAATAGGATATTGTGAGCTTCTCCAAGAAACGCCGTGAACGCGTCCATTTCTTGCGAAGAGCCTCCATCGGTAAGCGTGACGCCCAAAGCCTCCAGGGCTTTGAGTTGCCTCGCAGCTTCCTGGCTGGTGCCGGCGTCTTCAGGGAGAAAAAGTACATGAGCAGTGCATCCTGCATTCACCAAATGCCTAATAGCGGCCAAAGCCACCCATCCGGCCAGGCTGTCCTTGGCTAGGGCGCAAACCTTGCCGCCTGCTGCAGAAAGGCCGAGCGCATAACGCACGACCATTGCCATGCTATAGGAGGCAGCCTCGGTTAGCGCCGAGTCGTTCATGTGCAATTTTGATTTTAATTCCTCGTGCATGGTCCGGAGCTGCGCAGAGGTAAAGCCGGGCAATGCTGTACCGGTCTTGGTCTTGAAATCTAGTGTTGAAGAATTCATTAGTTTCTGCAGCGTGGCGTAAGGGGCTTACCAGATATTCAGAGAAAAAAGCTGCTCCTACAATAGACTTCGTAGTATAAACCCGGACATGTCTAATGGACCGCAGCGATGAATTCCAAGCCAAAAGGAATTCTCGATCCCGAGACGCCCATCCTTATTGTGGACGACAATCCGCAGTTTGCCACGGTCCTACGCCGGATCCTCGAAGGCATTTTCAAGTACAGCACTATAACATTGGTTGACAGTATCGAGAAAGGGTATTCCCTTTTACAGTCCGCGCCGGAATTGTACCGCATCGTTTTCGTCGATTTCCGGTTCCCGGGTTCGCAGACTGGGGTAGATCTTTTGAAGCGGCTGGCGGCGGAAGGGCTACTTGAGAGCAAGGCCGCTTTTCTTATCACTTCGGAGCCTAATCTGGAAAACTTCAAACAAGCGGTTTCAGCCGGCGTGATCGGTGTGATCGCGAAGCCGCTTGATCGGGAAGATTTGCGGCGACAACTCGAGCTTGCCGACCGCAGGATTCGAGCAGGGCAAGACGATGGATTTTAGGCCTGCTTGACTGCGTCCTGTGCTGCTCTAGAATAGGGGGTTCCCCTCTCTTCAGATAGTCATCAGAGGTCGCATTTTATGAAGAAAAATCCAGTTGTTGCCGTGGTGGGCTCCACGGGCCTTGTTGGCGGCGAGATGCTTAACGTCCTCGAGCAGCGTCGATTTCCCTTTTCTGAAGTACGGCTTTTGGCGTCGAAGGATTCTGCCGGAGAGCTCTATCAAGTCGGTGGGCAGGAGGTGGCCGTCTCGACTCTTGATGATAGCTCCTTTGACGGAGTCGACATCGCGCTTTTCGCTACTAGTCCGGAACTTTCGCAGCGATTCGTTCCGATAGC
>JAYRHW010000205.1:0-16610 GCA_041907145.1 Bdellovibrionota bacterium | reverse complement strand
CATGAGGCCAGAACCTTGCCGTCTGGCCTAAGAGAAACAGTCAAGGAATCAGGCCTTCGGGGCGCCGCCCAGCTCGTAGTGGCGCATGACCATGTAGCGAGCATTATTAGTGAACAAAAAATATGAGTTCTCATAGAGCTGCGATCTCCTAAAAGGGGCGAAGGTAAGTTAGGATCTGTGCTGGACTGATAGAGAAGGTCGTTATCGTTATAAGCGCCGTGACGAGTATGAGCGCGACAGGGAATGAGAAGTTGGGTGAGGCCGCTGCGGAACGCGCATACGGAGTTCGTTCCATATTCCTGAAGTCTCTCCTTCTATCGAGACCTGAGGTTTCCGATTTGATAGGAAACCGGTTGCTTTGATATCTAACGCGGGAAAGTTGAGTCCGTCTGACCATTGCCCTGCACCCACATCTGTTAGTGTGAAAGTTTCGCACTTGCCACCATCGGGACTGCAAACGCTGTTCCAACGGGCAAGTTGAAAATGGACGGAAGGGGAACCAAACCCGGCGGCCGGGCTAATGGTCCGTAAATATTGCATAATATGAAATGAGGCCGTTCCTCCAGCGCCGAGTTCTAGTCGGAGCTAGTCAGGTCCACTTGTTTGGAAGTGGGGGCGCGGCTATAGGCCCCTACGACTATTTTCACACCCGCTGGATCAACCCGCTCTGGTCGGAGATCCCTGTCAAATCGCGAGAGGTACGCTCGTACCCTGCGGTGAAATTTTGAGCCTTCGAGTAGAAGCCAACGGCGAATCTTGGGGATATCGGATGCGAAGATGTTGTCAAATTCGGTGCGCAAATGAAGGTTTGGATCCACGGAGGGCGCTTGAATGTTATCTTGCACGGCCTCCAAAAGATCTTGAGCATCAAGAGCGCCTAGTCGATAACCTTCAATTGGATTGCTTCCCAGCCGTTCAAATTCATAGACCAGTCGAACAGTATCTCCTCGCCGGACCACGGCACCCCGGCTTTCGAGATCGGACAACGCACTGGCTGGATTTATCTCACGAGAAACAGATTGAACGAGAGCCCAGAACTCGCTCCTTTCTCCATCACAGCGCAGCACTCGGCACTTTCCATTCGCGGTTCTGTAACGGGCATCGTTCTCCCAGCGTGCGAGCAATCGCTGCGCAAAGAGCGAGGGGCGCTGCTTGGGGCCCCCTTGATCGCGGATATACTGAACGTCCTTCCTGTGTACACCCGTCAGAAGTGCTATGCGGCTGGTGTTAACAGGCTCATTCTTCGATTCGAGCTCCTCAATAGCGAGATCAACGAGCGTAGCCTTGGCGATGCGGATAACTTCCTGCAGTGATATCAGATTGCGCATACAGAATCGGAGACATGGCTTTAAAAGCGCCGCCACTGCCTGTTCCTTGTAATGATCGGGTGAACTCATGCGCTAATCTCAGGGCTGGAAGGTAGTTTGTGAGAGATTGGCAGTGAACTGAACAGATGCCCCGGCGAGCGAAAAGTTAAGCTGAGAAATGGGGGCATTCGCAAAGCCAGAAGCCGGTAAAGCATGGCCATCCGCTCTGCTAAAACGCACCGAAAAGCCAATTCCATAGATCAATGTGGTAGGGTTTACCCATTGTCCGGTAAGTGGGTTTCTGAGTGCCACGCCAAGTAACACCTCGTAAGACGACTCTTCCTCGAGTGCATCGAGCGCTACAATTGCTGCTTGCACCAGTCGACCGGCCGAATCAAGGACATTGAACCGATAGACGAGCTTATAGGTCGTTAGAAAAGCGGCGCCTGGGCGCTCAGTAAGGTTTACAAAGCTATCGATATCGAGCGCGTCTAGAAAGCCATCCTGTGCATAGTCCGAACCCTGAACGTCACTCAGGCGTATAACCGAGGGAAAGGCTGGAGGCTGAGGCAGCGCTGTCGGGGCTGGAGTCGCAGTCGGTACAGGTGTTGCGGTGGCAGCAGGGCTTACTGTCGGGGTGCTGGATGGCGATTGGGCTGCCGTGACTGTCGGAGTCGGAGTGGGTCTTGCCGTTTCAACAACCACCTCGAGTTCAGTATTGCCTCGGGCCGTAAGCGCCGCCTGAACTATATCTCCAGGGGCTACAGGCGGAGGAACGAGAGAAGAAACCGCGCTAAATTGAGCGAACGAAACGGCAACTGTGTACTCAAGGTGCGGGTCGATATGAGTCTCGAATCTTCCTTCTGCATCGGTGATAAGCTCAATAGATTCAGAGATGCTCTGCAAAACTACGTGAGCCGCTGCGACGCCAGCTCCCGATTCGGAGAGCACTCGCCCTTGAAGCGAGGTGCCGCCCGTTCCCGAAGTTCCGCCGGCGCAAGCCACACAAAGCAGCGCTGTAAACAGAACCCCAAGGTACTGGATAGCAATACGGGAAGCGGCGGTCATAAATCACCCTCGGATATGCAGCGTATTTATAGTATCGGCAGCTCTAGGTAGATACTGCATGCGAAAAAGTCGCATTTTATCCCAGGGAAAAACCTGAAAAGCTAGTCAAAATCAAGGTCTTTAGCGGGGTTTTCATCAACCCCGATGCGACGCTTGTCGTAGAGCTCCACCATTTGAATTGAGGAATGACGAGAGAATTCTTGAACCTGGCGGTGCGGAATGCCAGAGGCCAGGAGTCTGGTTATGGCGGTGGCGCGCGCTGAGTGCGGAGAGACGAACTTCCCGGCGCCGGCGAGCGAGCAGTAAAGCTTGAAGAGCTTATAGAGACCAACTGCTGAGATGGGCTTATCGGTCGGGGACTTGCCGGCTTGACCTGTGTAACCGACAAATAGGAAGTCGGCCGTGCCGGCCCCCTGTTTCACCCGCGATTGTACGAGCTTCACCACAACTGCCGCCGCCCATGGAGGGAGCGCTTGTTCCGCATCCTTCTTAGCTTTCGTCGAGCGTAAATAGAGATAAACGGTTCCAGCGGATGATTTTCGTACATCGCCCAGACGAAGATTGCAAACTTCGCTGCGGCGCAGCCCTCCGCCGAACATAACACTGAGAATGGCCTTGTCCCTAAGCCCCTTAGGCGTTGAGGGGTCGGCAGCTTCGATAACCTTTTTGACCAGCTTAAAATCCAACATTTCCGTCGGACGCTTCCTGCCCGCCTCTTTGGGTGGTGGCGGAACTTTATCACTATCAAAGGGATTGTCCTTTACGCCCACGCCGCTAGAAATAAGCATGCGATAAATACGGCGAAGTGCGGCGAATTTTTTAGCGATAGTGGCGTTCGATAGGGTGCTCTCGAGTCCGGTTCGCTTGGTTCTAAAGGCCTGCTGCTTGCCCGCCAGAATGGCTCTGGACGAGGACTCTCGACGCGAGGATCGGGGCTTCTCGCCAGGGCGCTCAGCCAACCAGTTCTTGTAGGCTATCGCATGCAGATCGCTAGCCTGCTTCATTCTTCGAGCCGCTTCGCCAGTTCCGGCCGCTGCTCCCAAAAATGCACACCATTCACGGACGATGCCAGCATAGGTGTCTTGAGTATTTGGGGAGCGTAAAGATAGGAACGCCGAAAGACGCAACCAAAGCTCGTCGCCACCGGTTTTGGTGAAATCGATGATTGCTGGGGTATGAGCAGCGGTCTTGGCCTTCATTACTTTATCGTATCAGCTGCTCAGGGCTGACGAAATGCCCCGATTCTGGCCGGCAATCCACGCAAATTCAAAAAGCTTTTCGCTAAGCGTAGGACTCGCTTTACAGTAAGACAAATCGGATCCCGATGATTCGCTTGAGCTAGCCCAGGTACTTTTACAAGCGCTGCAGCCGCTCGAAACGTAGTTGATTCCCGTGGGGGACTGCGCACGGCTTCACGCAGCCTCGCTGCGCTTAATTACTTGGAGTACGCATATGTCTCAAATGCATCAGCCCGATAACACGCCCGAACGAAATCAAAGTCAAAGGCCCGAAGTTCCCCTCACACTCGCGGTGCGGCATTTTGTTGAGGAGCTGGCCTTGATGTCCGATGCAGGCCTGCCCGTCGTAAGGAGCCTCCATATCGCCGAGACCATAGAACCCAATCCGACGCTCAAAGCAGCTCTTGGCGCAGTCGTCTCGGAAGTCGAAGGTGGGAGCTCATTAAGCGAAGCATTATCAAAACAGAAGGGTGTCTTTGACAGTAGACTCATCAAGATTGTCAATGCCGGGGAAATTGGAGGGGTGCTTGATATAGCGCTCAAGGGTGCCACCGAGATGTTTAATACCATGGACGCCATCGAATCCTCGAGAACTCCCAGTTATACGACCCCCGCGATGCGGCACTGGGCCAATACCCTCGGCCATTTGATTAGGCTCGGAGTGCCGATTCTTGCAGCGATAGAGGAATCCAAGGATGGACAATCCGAGGAAACCAGGGATGCTCTCGATAAAGTGAGAGGCGCCGTTCGTGAAGGGGAATCTATGGCGGGAGCGATGCGCGAGAATCCCGCAGTATTCGACCCTGTCTTGACGCAGTTTGTTGATATCGGAGAGGAGACCGGTGACCTCGATCAGGTACTCCTCAGGTTTGCGAAAAGAACAGAGACCTTAAGTCATTAAGAACCGGGCCCCCCGAAGGCGACTCGCTTTCGGGGGCTGATGGAGTAGGGGACCGTCCCCTACCTAAGGCACTGATGTTAGCGACTACTCATACGACACAATCCGAAGCCCCTGGCTCTTTGCCAGTCGTGCCCAGTATGCCGAGTTATTTGGTGTCAGTGCGGCATGGAGAGTCTGAGGCGAATATAATCAATAGAGCCATCAAGCACGGGATCCTAACTGGCTATCCACCGGGATTCGGGCTTATACCCGACCGGGAGATTCGCCTTTCCAAGCTTGGCCGAGAGCAAGCGGTACTAACTGGACGCTGGTTGGCGCAAACCTATCCGGAGGGTTTTGATGTTCTCTATTGCTCCGATCATACCCGAGCAAAAGAAACAGCAGCGCTTATATGCCAGGCAGCCGGCTGGACTAATGTTCGAATTAGGATCGATCCCTTGCTTGGAGAGAGGAACTGGGGGCGCTTTTCGCACGCCGATGAAGAGCGTCGTACCCAAATCCTTGAATCCCGAAAGCGCGACCCCTTGCATAACCCGATGCCCGATGGAGAAACCTTACTTGAGACACGGCAGCGCACTCGAGAGCTTTTAGATCGCTGCGCACGGGAGCTAGCCGGAAAACGCGTGTTAGTGGTCAGTCATGGTGAGTATATGGAGGCCCTCTGGGCCGAGATTGCTCATATGAATACCGAGCGCCAAATAGAGTTCTTTAATTCGCCAGCTGGGGATATCCGAAACTGTCAGGTAGTAGAATTCTCATCTGTACGGCCAGACAACGCGCAGGTTGGAAGCCGCCTATCCTGGGTTAGGAGCACCTGCCCCCAGGCAGGGGTGGTCGGGAGCTGGGCCCGGGTCGAGCGAGTCACTTACACACCAGAGCAGCTCCTTGAGCAAGTCGAGCGATACCCAACCCTGGATTTCCAACTACCCGAGCAGGGCAAATCAGCGTCCGTGGAACAATAGCCGTGGAACAAGGACAGGTCTTACACCCCTTTTAGGTAAACAGTTTTCTAGTTCTGGTTAAGTAAAAGGAGGGGTGGCTTCGGGTTGTCCACAGCGGCTAACGCCGCGCGAAAGCGCTTAGTTTAAGCTTTTGGAGTGACTTTTGCCCTGCTAGAATAAGTATCTAGATCAGAATTGCAGCAGCAATGCTGCATCCAATAGTCACCCTATCGAATGTCGCTGGGAGTCCCGATGGAGACCAATGTTGATTCCGCCCTATCCGAACGCGTGAAACAGGTTGTTGCCGGCATTAAGTCTTGGGACCGTCAGGACATCATGGAGCTGCACGCATTGCTGACCGAGCTCAGAAAACTAGCTGCCATCTTTGACCAAGACCCCGACTGGTACCTTAGCCGGGAGGATATCCCGACCTTGGCGCTGCCTCCTGGAGTGCCGTTGGAGTCCATTTGGGGCTGTGACCTGCATGGTATTTGCCTTGTGAAGCACGAGCATAATTTCACTTTTAAAGCGCGCTCCCTGGCCGACCTTAACCCAAACCCTGACAGCTTGGACTGGGATCCTCGCTCACCTATTGAAGTCCTTCGTGGAGCTCAGAAGAAGCGCATTACCGTACAGCTTTCACCAAGGGAATACGCCGGAGTTATCCGGGCCATGACCGAGGATGAAGAGCCTAAGGTGGCCAGTTGGGTTCGTAACGTCATCGTCCGGGCGCTCACCGGAAGAGGAATTAAGGTCTAGAGCGGTCCGCTAGGAATTGCCCGATAAGTTTTGGCAGCCGGGAGGGTCGACTGCTACTTTGATTTAAGGACGACTCAGCCCAAAAAATGCCTGCACAATCTCGACGTCCTTTAAGTCGATGCGTTCATCACGATTGAGGTCCAAGCGGCTTAACCCGATCCTTCCGACCTTGGCCAGAATTTGACTTAAATCCGAGAGCCCTACTATCCCATCAGCATCCAAATCCGGCAGCTGGCAGCGTCCGCGTTGCCGGTAAGCCTTGCCCTGTCTAGCTAGTACTATCGCCAGGTCTCCCAAGTCGACGGTCCCATTCTGATTAAAGTCTGCTGATGGGCCAGGTCCGCCGAACATTCTACGCACGAGCGCCAGGTCCCGCCTGCCTACGATTCCATCCCCATCCACATCCCCCTTGAGCGTGAAGCACCCACCGAAATAGGCGTCCACTATCAACACGTCGTTATCATCGACTGAGCCGCTGCAGTTCAGATCTGCTCTCTTGTCTGAAGTTCCGCGCGCCGCTAATACGGCGCTTAGATCGCTCAGCGTGACCCTATGGTCGCCGTCCAAGTCGGCCGGGCAGCGCTTTGCGTAAGGCCAAGCCCAGGCTGAGTTGAATGAAATAAGAAGATAGGCGCTGGTGAAAAACAACGCGCGTAAAGCTGTTCCGACATTTTGCATGGTTCCCCCACTAGTATTGGTTTCCAGTGGGGATTACTGGATTGATACAGATGGTATGCCGCAGTTTCCGGACTAAGACACCTTGATTTTTTCGCAGGAATAAACGAGGGAGGTCGGGATGTTAGACTGAAGACCGTTCCGCGGATGATGTGGGCCCCCCTACTGTAATACTCCGGCGATGCCGCGCTCTAGGAAAGATAGCCAGGGTCGCCAAATCTCCGGATGAGCCCCCGGGTGATCGACCGTTAGACACCCCTCCATTGCGTTATGAGACGGCTGGTTTCTTTCTTCACGCTTGCGTTAGTCGTTACCTATCAAGACACTGCATCTGCCCAGGCTAAGGTCAGAGTAGATGTCGTTGCTAAGCTGGTGGGCTCTGAGGCGTCTAGTGATTTCGAGTACCTCATGGGGACTGAAAAAGATCCAGCCCTTGCCCAAGACGGCGAAGGCTGCACCTGCACCATCGTAGGTCAGCGAACGGCCACTCTCATCTGCGGGCCTATCCGAGAGGAAAGGACGTATAAATGCACTATTTCAGGAGTGCCCTGTGACACTTCGATGGACGTGATAGCTCGCGCGTGTGAGGCTACAATCAATCAACTTCTAAACCCATTTTGTCGCAATGAGTTCCACCCGGACCAGGGCATTTATTACTGCAAACAGCCACCAATGACTGCTCAACAGTAGGCTGATCTAAAAAAAGGGACTGCTTGTAGATATCCAAGCAGTCCCTTCAAACTGATATTAATTGTTACTACTGCCAGGACCTAACAGCGGCCCAAGTAGAAGGCGATCTCAGGAGGTTAAAGTGCGGCCCCCATCGAAAGATTACCCGTACCAACGATCCAGTTTGCATTGCTTCGGATAGAAGTAGTCATGCGTGGATCACCTCCTTTATGAATTTAGTTAATAAAAAAGCCGGGTAACGGAGCGAAAGGTATCCGATACCTTCTGCTCGACGATTACTCGGCAAGAAACTTCTCATTCACTAAATCGTGCAGTAGATCGACGGACTGCGCAAGTATGATCAGTTAAAAACCAAAAAGCGCCATGAAGCGGCCAAGGAGGCTGCGACGCGCCCGCAAGACTTCGGATACTGCCCTTGGACCACGTTCAATTTCGTTATCAAATGCGCTCTTTTCGGCTTGACGGCCAAAGGTACCGAATGCAGAGGGCTTCGCGGGCGTCCGGTTAGCGTGAAAGGCAGCGGCGCTCTCGTCCTCGTCTCCTGCATCCCAATCATTCAGCCCTTTAGGGAGAATGGCGTCATACTCTGCGCGGCGCTTGTCATCAGTGAGGATATTATAGGCGTTGGTGACCGCCTTGAAGACATCGTTGTCTCCAGTACTAAGTTGCTGCGTACCCACGATATCATCGAAAAAGTGCGAGTCGGGATGGTACACTCTGGCGATCTCCCGATACGCCATCTTGATTTCCTCCTTAGAGGCCTCGGGAGCGACCCCGAGTAGCTCGTAGTATGTGCGGCTTTCTAGCCCTTTCATGTTATGACTCCCCGGCTAGAAGGTCGGAAGATGGAAGGAATATCTTTAGGCCGCGCTTTCTAGTCGCCCCCGTGCAAGAAGCTCTTCGCCAGCTACTCGGTAGATATCGGATTCCTTATAGAATCGCTCCAATGAATCGAGGAGAGCTGTGTCTTTCGCACTGCCGGCGGACTGCCTTCGACTCCAGATCTCATCGACCAGCATTTGAAACGTAGGATGATAGTCCCCTGCCCTCGGCGTATCGGCGAGCTTACGTGAGATGGACTTACTCAGGAGGACTTCGCCTCCGTAGCGTCTGAGAGCATAGCTTCGCAAATCCCTTTCGATGGCATCGTCGTTGCCGCTCCCCCAGGAGTAGGCCCTTAACACATGCCGACGAAATAATATCCTCGCGTCGAGATTCTTCAGTCCCCTCCCGTCCGCCTCCGCGATGGCCTTGGCCAGCGCAATCCTATCGGCGGCATCGAGACGGTAAATAAAAACCTCGATATCGCATTCTGTCTCGGTGAAAAAGTTCTGGATATTAAGTCCCGAGAACTCTGCCTGCGCCTTAGCCGCGATATCCCTCCAGGCTCTGTCCCATGCGTAATCCAGCTCGAGGTATAGCGCATGACCGCCTAGTTTCTTGACATGTTGAACGCTTCTGCGGCCGGCGCCGGCTTTGTAGGCTTCCAGGTCTACCCAAAGTCCGCAGCGGTGGTCGGTGCATAGGAGCGTCCAGGGCCTACGAACGAAGCGCTCCTTTGCGGAAGCATCATAGTTAACATCAAGGAGCGAAAACACTTCAGGGGTTCTTTGCTTGCGCTCACAAGGAGCACCCTCGTAGGCCAAATACGACACCGCGTCAAAGGAGAATCGCTCCCGGAGCACACGTGCCAAATCGATAGTTAGGAGCACGTCGTCCCGCGAGTGATGAGTCTGGATGCCTTCAAGGATTCCAAATCCATGGCCTAGATTTTCTAAACGAAGAGAAATCTTCTTGGGGTCGTCCTTAGATAGCAGAATCGGGAATCGTGAATCTGAGAGTGCGAGCTTCCGCACAGAGAGCAGGATATCGCGCTCGACAAGCTTCTTGCTCCAGGCGTAGGGATCAAGCCCGTTTCGGATAAAGGATGTTCGCAGGAAATTGAGATCAAAGCCGGAAGAGTTGAAGCCTATGAGGGCGATCGGCGCCTGAGAGCTTCGAGCGCACTGGGTCAGGAACTCGTGAATCTTGCGCATCGCAGTAAGCTCGTCATCACTGCACTTCTGCTGATGCACCAATACATCGATACGATTGGCGAGAATCGCTCCAGCGCGTGGCAGCTGCAGACGTGAGATTCGGATCTCCCCACTCAGCTCGGCAAGGCGCTCAAAGTCACCATCGACGTATATAAACGAATAATTAAGGATTTGTCCAAGAGGGAGCGTATCGCTGGTCTCGAGATCGTAAAAGATCGCGTGCATGATCTCTATTGAAGCGCCTGAAACATCTCGGCGATGAAAGTCTGTACTTCGACTGCACTTCGCTTACCGGAGCCCGTGGCTGGGGACGCTCCTACGGCTCGACCGACGTACTGCACGGGTAGTCCCAAGCGTTCTCGGAGATAGGGCTCGATATAGCTCCAAGCACCCATATTCTGCGGCTCCTCCTGGACCCATACAACCCTCTTGGGCTCTATATCCTTGAGCGCCCTTTTCATCTCAAACTGCGGAAAAGGGTACAGCTGCTCGATGCGCAGCACTCGAACTTTGGAGGCCTTCTCCTTCTGAAGCGCGGCCTGGATGTCATAGAAGACCTTCCCGCTGCACAGCACGAGCTTATCTGGAGACCCCGATCCGAAATTATCCTCAAGGACCGTTTCGAATTGTCCTGACGTCAGCTGCTCGACCGTCGCACAGGCCGACGGTAGGCGCAGCAGACTCTTTGGTGTCATCACTACCAGAGGACGCTTGAGCTCCATTAACCCTTGACGACGGATGAGATGAAAGTGCTGAGCCGCCGAGCTTGGATATGCAACCACCATGTTGCCTTCGCCGCAGAGTTGTAGATACCGCTCGAGGCGCGCGCTCGAGTGTTCGGGCCCTTGCCCCTCGAACCCGTGTGGTAGTAAGAGCACCAAGCCGGAGAGTTGCCCCCACTTCGCCTCTGAGCTGGCTATGAACTGATCGATAATTACCTGGGCGCCATTTGCGAAGTCGCCAAACTGAGCTTCCCAGAGAACAAGAGAATCCTTTGCTATTGAGGAATATCCAAACTCAAAGCCCAGCACGGACGCTTCGGAGAGGGTGCTATTGTAAACCTCGAATCGCCCGCCATTGACCGATAACTGCGAGAACGGGAGGTACTTCCCGGGCTTTTCGAAGTGACTCAGAGCCAAATGTCGCTGACTAAAGGTGCCTCGACCACAGTCTTGACCTGAGAGGCGAACCTGCCGCCCCTCGAGGACCAGCGAACCAAAGGCCAGGCCCTCGGCAAATCCCCACTCTATGCCCCTTCCGAGCTCGAGTGTTTCGACGCGCTTCTCGAGAATCTTATGGAGCTTGGGATGAACAACAAATCCTTCGGGATACTCGACGAGGGTCTGAGCGATTTTGCTCAATACCTCGCGCTTCACCCCTGTGGGGGGCGTGGGAACTCGCAAACGCCCATGAACAGCGCAAGCATCGCCATAGCTGCCATTTTTCTTATTTCGCTCCGATTGGAACCTCTTCGAATATTCTGACAGCTGCGAGTCGAATTCTGTCGAGGTAATAACCCCCTTAGCGACCAGCTCCTCTGCATAAAGTTGCGTTACGCTTTTTCGCTTGGAAAGCTCGGCGTATACCAAGGGCTGGGTAAAGCTTGGGTCATCACCCTCATTGTGTCCGTATTTTCGATAGCAAAAGAGGTCGATGACGACATCCTTGCCGAAAGTCTGTCGATACTCCATCGCGACATCGACTGCCCAGCAGCAGGTTTCAATATCTTCTGCATTGACATGCAATACAGGGGCCTGAATTGCCTTCGCCATGTCGCTGCAATATGGGGAAGAGCGGGCGTCATCAGAGTCCGTGGTAAATCCGACTTGATTGTTGAGAACGAGGTGAAAAGTTCCGCCGGTATTGTAGGCCGGAACCGCGCTCATATTGAGAGTTTCCCAAACCACGCCTTGACCGATAAATGCCGCATCCCCGTGAATAAGTACTGGAACGACAGCCGCTCTCCGCTCGCGATCGCCCAAATCTTGACGAGCTCGGACGATCCCTTCCACCACCGGATTGACGAACTCCAAATGCGAGGGGTTTGGAGCTAGTTCTACGTTTACCTCGGCACCAGTGCTCGTGGTTCGCCGAGAGCGATACCCCATATGGTATTTAACGTCTCCGGAACCCAGCACGGAGAAAATACTTTGATCTTCAAATTCAGAAAAAATCTGCGCATCGGGCTTTCCGACGATATGAGCCAGGACATTTAATCGGCCGCGATGCGCCATGCCTATGACCACATCGCTCACCGCATGGGTGCCTGCGAAATCGATCACGCGCTGCATCATCGGCAAAGCTGTCTCGGCGCCTTGCACCGAAAAGCGCTTGGAACCGACATAGGTCTTATGAAGCTCGGACTCAAAGCCCTCCGCTTCAATTAGCCTAGCAAGAAGAGTACGTCGCTGTTCGGGGGAGTAGGTTAAAGACTGAGCACGATTTTCGATGCGGGTCTGCCACCACACGCGCTCGTTGGAATCGACAATGTGGCTAAACTCCGCGCCAAGCGTTCCGCAGTAGCACTGCTTGAGCTCTTCAATTAGTTTGCCAAGGGGCAGACTGTTCCTGCCACGAAAGCCTAGACAGTTGACATCCAGCGCCAGATCGCCGGCTGAGAAACCATAGTGGGAAGCCTGGAGCTCCGGAACAAGCGGAAGTGCTCTTACTCCGTTATGGAGCGGATTGATATTGGCGGCGAAATGGCCAAACTCTCGGTAGGCTGCGACAAGTTGAAATACCTTCGACTGCAAATCAGCATTAACAGCATCCGGCAGCGAGGAGGCGCCCCTGTGGTTCAGGGTCTGTGCCGGGAGATGATGTCCGTTACCATTTTGCCCATCAGAGAGCCGAGCGAAAAAGGATGCCCAACCTTCACCAACCAAGCTAGGGTCGGTAGTATAGAGTCTATAGAGATCTTCGACGTAGCCAGAGTTCTGGCCGAACTGTGCTAAAACTTCTGAAAGACTGCTCATGATGAATTACTACCGAGGTTACTGTTAGCCTTCCTACTGTATACTCAGCCTGAGCCAAAGGCAATAAACCAAGGACAAAAACCTCTTTGTCTCTGCGCACTTACCCTAATCTAATCCCCGGAAGTTAGGGCTGCCACCGTTATCGCATTTAGGTTATCCGCCTGCGCCAAAGCCTTTGAAGACGAAGTCCGTATCTTTAGCGTTAACTTGCGGGCTATGTCGTTGGCATCCTCCACTCCTCGAATCGCCCCCGCCTGCTCAAGAAACGCGCGTCCAACATCTCTAACTAGCGAAATGGTATCCTCAAGACCCTCCTTGGCCTTCTTGAGCGCTCCAATGTTGTTATCGATCTGATCCTTCAGCGCCGTAAGTCTACTTAGAGTCCGATAGGCCTGCGGTCGGTCCTCAAGAGAGAAGGCTTCGTCAAAAATGGAAGTGCGCTGCTCCTCGGTAATAGCGTCATATTGACTGGGGGTACCACGAGGAGTTGCAGCGCGTTGGCTGTAATTTGGATTATCAGTAAAGCGTAGCATACGCTTGCCGCCACTTAGCATGCTGGGAAAGGTCCCATACACTCCAATATCAATGCCCGTACCAGCTCGGTTGAGCGCAAGTGAAATATCGTTTAATGAATCGCCCGATCCAAGGGTAATGCTGCGCTCAAGACTCCCGGCTAATGAGTACTGTTTGACCGAATTGGAGGGAGAATTATAGACAGCAAACCCGGATCCCTCGAGAACCCGGAGCGTACTGTCGCTGGAGGTTACCGGCATTACATCTCCAACAACTCCAGAAGTTGAAATCTCTGCAAGATGGGTGTCGCCAATGAAAGAAGTGTCGCCCAAGACGAACAGGGAGTTGTCCCCAGCAAATCCATACCCACTTAGTGTATAGGTCGAGTAAACGTACTCAGTCCCGGGATGAGTCAGATCGACCATATGTAGGTCATTTAGGACATTACTTTCGTTGTAGGCGAGATAGTCACCTGAGTTTGAAATCTTTACGCCGGTAAAGGTGCCAATCAGACTATCAATGGTATCGACACTGGTGGCCGCGCTGCCTAACGAAGCAAAGCTCGCGTGGTAAACTGATGAGACTCCGCCAAGTTCGTTTGCGATATACCCAATTTCAAGATTGTCGCTGCTAATGTCAGCACTTTGGTAGCTTGTGCTGTAGTCAGCATTAGTCGTGTATTGGTGCAGGACATTACCCGATGAGTCTACGAGGTAAAGTTGGTTATAATGCCCGGCGTTACTACCAAGAAAGTCGTCGGTAGATTGGATCACCGCATATCCCGATGTTTCATTAACCGCGACTAGGTCGACAGCGGCAGTCACAAGCCCGGCTGCGATGCTTTGAATGCTTCCACCTGCTTCTAGAGACGAGAGGGTATCGATTCCGGTAGGAGTCTGATTCAGCCTGTCGTCACCAATAAAAAACAAGTTATATCGTGTAATCGCACCTTCTCCTGCGCCCCCCACACCCGAGTCGTTCATTAACGTGAGAGGAGAATCGGAAAGTCGCTTTCGGAAGGCACCAATTGGCACCGCTGGGTCTCGGCCCTTAATGCTTTCATCTGCAAGAGAGCCATCCCCGGCTCCTGTTACGAATCGACTGAAAATCTCGGCTATCGATCGTGAGGATTTCTTGTCCAAGCCGATAGACTGAAAGACTTCCTCCAATCCATCGGCAGTTAGAAACTCATTATTCCCTGTGGTCGCATTCTTTACAGTGCGCTGGAATTCGTGTGCTAGATCGCGAAATTCCGCAGTGAGCTGCGTACGCGTGCCTTGGCTGGTAGCGATATCGGTAGCGCGCTGAGTAATGTCGATGAGCTTCCCGGTGATTTGCCCGAGCTTCTCGAGTGTTTGCTCAGAGAGATTGACGACCGAGGCAGCCCTATTAAGTCCGTCTATAGCGGTTGAATAGGTTCTAGCACCAATGCGAAGACCAGCTGCTAATGACGTGCTGTCAGTGGAGCCCCCCACGACGGACCCTGGGGGCCTCTTTTGTGAAGCCAGGCCAGCAAAGCGACTGAGCGTTTCGCCGTTTAATACTTTTGTTAGCCCAAAGCCCGCCATGGCCCAAAACCAATCCTATAACGTCCTGAAATCACGAGGGGATCCCAAAGGGATCGCCATCTGTGCAGTTGTTAAGGTCGACTATGGGGCAAAAGACTGTAGATTTTGGCTCTAAATTCTCGTACTTAGCCACTCGCGCAGTAGGCGCATCCCTGGGACACCGACCTTGTGGCCAACGGGATCCTCATGAAACACAACGGAATACCCCCTACCCTGCAGCAGCGCCCTCCCTACATGCGCCCTCTCCACCGGGACTATGTCATCCAGACTTCCGTGAAGCACTAGTATCTCGGGCCTCTTGGCAGGCAAGTCAGGGCCCAAGCCCTCGATCACAAACCCAGCCAGGAGTGCTACCGCATCGAAGCTCTGGGAAGTCTCTTGAATTAGAAGGGAGAGAATTCCCGCACCCTGTGAAAACCCTAGCGCAGCGCGCTTCGTGGGGGTGAGGGAATAATAACGCTCCATCCTCGAGATAAAATCACTGAGTCGCTTCATGCCGGCGGATACCGCCTCACGCGTGGTTTTTTGGTTGTCAATTTGCCACCAGGAGTATCCTCCGAGCTCATCGGGCTCTGGGGCCTGTACTGCGATAATATTGCACTTTTCGGGTAAACAGCGTCGGAACGCCCACATCACGTCGTAGGTTCCGGCGCGGCCGTGCACCAGGAGCACCAATGAAGCTCTCGAGTCTCCACAAAAATAGTACTTATGCTTGAGGCCCAGCTCTTGCTCGGCGGCGCTATCAGCGGTGGCTATCATTTATTTCCTGTGTCGAGTGTTACACAGGAATCTCGTAGATTAAAGCCTACTCCCCGACCTTAATGGGCTGTGGAACCGGAGCCTCGCTCATCGCAGTCGGCTGCGCAGCTCCCGTGAGTCCGGTAACAAGAAGAATCTGTTTTGGATCGATATCTAGGTGATTGCAAATTGATTGGAACGAGAAAATATAGCTCTCATCCTCGCTCATGAAGAACTCGGTGGCCTCCTTGCGTGCATCTCCCGGACGCCGCAAATCCGACATCGCGGTTAGAAGAATGGCCCGCAATAAATTGCGCTCAGGGAGTGCCGGATCGTAGGGCACCCATTCATCAAATGCCTGATGTATAGCTATGTTCTTTTCGTCGTTCTGCATAACCTCTATAAAACCCCGTAACTACTTCACTTTCATAGCTTAGTATCGTCAGCTTAAGGGACCTACTTTATTAAGATGCTTTAATTTATTGGAAGCACCGGGGGGATTTTTAGTCTCCGCAAAGGACTTAAGAAAAACTCTCAGTTTGTCGATTCAACAGGTGCAGGAAGGTTAGCCGGAGAAAGGACTCGACGGCGCAGACTTCCTCAGTGCCACGGAGGGCAGTTATGCAAATTGAAAGAATTCGCCTTTTCCAATCGTCTACCTATCGCTCTACCATCGCCGACAAGGTTATCCGCGATGAAAAAGGCACCCTGCTCGATGACGCTGTTTCACTCGATACTGAGCAGCGCGAGCAAAAGGAGCAAAAGAATTTACAGAATCCTCAGAATGAAACCAAAGAGGATCTAGGAAGCAACGCGCAGGTTCCACAGCGAAGAGAAGGCCTACCCCTCGATATTATCGCGTAGTTTCTCCAGCAGAGCCGATTCAATCGCCCAACTGCGTCTAATGAAAGATATCATCCACCATGATGACCCGTGAGCGCGGTCCAGGCTGGTTCTTTTTGCCTTGATCCTTGGAGGAGGCGGCGCGATCAGAACGCCTGGTATCGAGAAGCTCCCGGCATACAAGGCCCAGCGCCTTGAGCTCGAGGGGTTTACTCAGGCAGCGATCCACCCCCAGTTTGAGGTACTTCTCAATATCAAAGACAAACGCACGGCTACTTAAGAGCACTACCGGCACGTTCGCGAACCGCGCGTCAGCTCTTATCGCTGCAATAACTTGCTCGGGGGTATTATCCACGAT
>JAYRHW010000204.1:0-7004 GCA_041907145.1 Bdellovibrionota bacterium | reverse complement strand
GACGAGACGCTTGTTGGGGAAGTACTCAAAGTACTTGTCGATAATAAGGTTTGCGTCGGTGCTGCTGGGCATCGGCGGTTGTGGTGTCGTTTCACCAAAGTGCCACTCGCCCCATAATCCTACCGTACCGATATCGACGGAACTTACGGTTGGATTGTTGTTGTAGCGATTTCCCAGCGCCTGCAGGAACGCAAAGTGACGCTGTTGAAACTTCGCATCATTGAAGTAAGGGGTCCAAACGGTCGGGCTGCCAGGATCCACATATTGAAACCAGAGCCCCTGCGCACCCTCATTACGTAGCCAGGCAGGTGCGGATACGAGGTTGTCCACGACGACAATACGGAACGCAAGAGTCTGTCCGCTGGCTGCGGCCTGGGAAATGCGCTGATCGAGTGTTGACCAATTGTACACGCCGGGCGCTGTCTCGATATTTGCCCAATAGAACTTAATGTACGCCTCGGGGTTCTTTATACCCTGGGCATCTTGACCACTTTGATTTACCTGGTCGTTTGACTGCCAGCCCATGCCGGGGTTCGGCACGATGTCATTGATCAATTCTGTGGGCTGCACGGACACCGTCGCTACTCCGGAGGGAGTACCTACTGGAGTGTTCGTGGGCTGCGCAGTCGGCGTGCTTGAAGGAACCGTGGTGGCAGTAGCCGTGGCAGTCGGTGGAATAGGGGTGGCTGTTGAAGTCGGTGGAATCGATGTTGCGGTTGGTGGCACCGGCGTCGGAGTTGCAGTCGGTGGTCGCGGAGTGGAGGTAGGGGGAACTGGTGTTGATGTTGGCGGTAAGGCGGTGGCAGTTGGCGGCACTGGCGTCGAGGTCGAGGTCGGGAGCAAAGGGGACGACGTCGGGCTTGGGGAGGCCATGAGCGCTGAAACGGCCACCGAAGTGGTGCAAGGAGGGCTCGATGCTCCATCCTTATCGGTAACAATCAAAGTCAGGCTGTAAAGTCCTGCCGACCCATAAACGTGACTTGGCGACTTCAAATCATGTCCGAATGTCATGCCGCCATCGCCGAAATTCCAAGCGAATTGGAACCCTGCCGCACGGTCCTGCGCGCTGGGATCCGTTGCATTTCCGCTTGGTACGAGGGCGCTTCCCAAGGATGCAGTATACGGCCCACCCACGGAGCAGCTT
This sequence comes from Bdellovibrionota bacterium, assembly GCA_041907145.1. Classification (GTDB taxonomy): domain Bacteria; phylum Bdellovibrionota_C; class UBA2361; order UBA2361; family JAFLCA01; genus JAFLCA01. The sequence continues at coordinate 5,860 of JAYRHW010000204.1, read as the reverse complement.
GGGGGGACATTCCGAACACGAACACGAGCGGAACTGGTTGTCCGAGTACGCACAGCTCCTCGAAGTGCAGGCGAGGTCGCTCTGGAGATCTTGACTGAAAATACCCCGCTGTCACTGAAGGTGGTGGTGACCCGGGAGCCGCGTTTTTCGAATTTTCCGTCGCCGTCAAAGTCCCAATTAAAGACGCCTCCGCCACGAACCTGGAGGACCGTTGCGCGACCTTCGCGACCGCCTTCCATGACCTCGATTCGCGCCCCTTGTTCGGCGGAATGAGCATTCGAGACGCCTACGAGGAGCGAAAGCGTAAGCGAGAGGCCCACTAGGAGAAATTCGCAGCAACGGAAGCGGAGGTTCGCTTCAGGCGAAATGTTTTTCATACGACAAAACCACACGGCGAAAACCAACAGCTAGAAAACCAACGACTTGGAAAAGGTGCGTCGCCAAAGCTCCTACAAACACCCAGCAGCGACGCGTGTGCAGGGAGGTAAAGCAATCCCCATACCGACCATAAAGCGCCGAAACGAGCTCAAAGGAACTATTCGTAGAGAGGCGCGAAGACTGAAGTTTTAGCGCGGTGGGAAGATGGTGTTTCTCGATGTTTGCTTTGAGATGGTGTTTCTCAAGGGGCGAAAAACACCATCTACGGAACGTTCATTTTACGGAGCAGCGGCTAATCTACCTGCAGAGTCACCACGGGGTACCAGCCGGCGCCATCTCTGCCTGCAATAGCAAGTTGCACAGCGGGATTACCGGTTGCTGGATTCACGACGCCAACCGCAAGTGTGTATGTGCCTGGCGCTAGTCCTGCGGGCAGTTGAAGGCTTTCGTCAACGGCGATGGGTCCCGGCAGCCACTGCCGCACCTGAGTATTCGTGGTGGATCGCGCCACTTCAGTTCCTTGGCTATTTCGCAGCAAAAATGCCAAACGATGATTCTGATAAGATGGCGCGACACCGACATTTTCCCAGTCCATCGAAACAGTAATTCTCTCCCCGGCACGGGCGGATCGCGGAATCTCAAGCTGCCGCAGTACGAAGCGGTACCCCATAAAACGCATGAGTCGTTGAACTTCACCGAGGGCGGCGGATGGAACGGTGGTATTCTTGTTGTTGACTGCGGAAATATGATTGGCGAGGGCCCAGTCGAATATTTGGCGAACATTCCAGCCCTGATTCACCCAATACTGTATAGTCCAGCAGGTTTCAAATACTACGGGCGCATCTTTCCACGAGTTCTGAGCCTGAGCTCCGGCAATTCGCATGTCATACATGCCGGGAGGAGAGACCCGGTTCTGCCATTGGACGTTACCGAGGCAGTCTCCGCGAAATCCAGCGCCGCGCTGAACCGCGTGGGTAAGGGCAGCTTGATTTTCGAGCTGAGCTACGAGCTTCTTTGTCGGGAAGTATTCGAAATATTTGTCGATGATCAAGTTAGCATCCGAAGAACTTGGCATAGGCGGCTGCGGAGATGTTTCACCGAAATGCCATTCGCCCCATAACCCCACGGTGCCGATATCCACGGAGCTGACGGTCGGGTTATTATTATAGCGATTTCCCAGCGCCTGCAGGAACGCAAAGTGACGCTGTTGAAATTTGGCGTCGCTGTAATAGGGAGTCCATACGGTAGGATTTCCCGGATCTCCCACGTACTGAAACCAAACACCCTGGGCGCCTTCATCGCGGAGCCAGGCCGGAGCGGACACTAAATTGTCCACGATGACTATCCGGAAAGCGAAAGATTGTCCGCTGGCTGCTGCTTGCGAGATGCGCTGATCGAGCGTGCTCCAATTATATACGCCGGGGGAGGTTTCGAGATTCGACCAGTAGAACTTGATATACGCTTCGGAGTTTTTGAGCCCTTGTGAGTCGTACCCGGAGGGATTCACCTTATCGTTCGACTGCCAGCCCATGCCTGGATTCCCCAGGATATCCTGAATCTCGGTAGGCCGAGCTATGGCGGTTGGACCGGTGATAGGGGCCGGCGGGGGATTGGGAGTTTCGCCATCGCCGCCCTCCGCTTCGACTACCACGGTAGTCGTTGATGGCGCGCTCAGGGCCTTGTCCTTATCGCGAACCGAAAGGCTGAGCATATACGTTCCAGCGTGCGAGTAACGATGACTCGGGCGAGAAAGATTCCTACCGCTCCGTACCGCCGATCCATCACCAAAATTCCAAATATAGGTAAATCCGGCTTGCCTATCCTCCCGACTGCGGTCCGTGGCGCTGCCCTGAAATTGAATGAGGGAGCCAACCCTTGCTTGATAGTTGCTTCCGACATTCGCAGTCGGCGGCACATTCTCAATTGCAATTCTTTTGATCGCGCTGCGAGGAGTAAGTGCTGCTGCTCGCATACTGTCGCCGCGAGTCGGGGGAATGATACGGTAGCGAACTCGGTAAGTTCCATTGTCGGAAAATCGTACGGAGACACTTTGTCCGCGGCGCTCGAAGCGGCCGTTGTTATCGAGATCCCATTCGTAGCGGGCTCCGGCGACACTATCCGGTGCAGTCAGTGTGAGAGGGCTGCCTTCCGCTCCAGAGGTTGGAGGGCGTGCTACTTTGCTTACGGCCTGGCGTCCGGCGATTGTCGACGATGCAGCATAGACATATGACGGGGTTACGTTGAGGAGCGCTACGATCAACAGATCGAGCTTACTCACGAGCCGGGGCTTGCTCATGGAAACTTCCTTGTCGAAACAACCTATGACACTCGCCTTGCCGGTTTTGCCTCATTGCAAATGGGCAGGCTTTAACCTCGAACAAACGACCAGCAAATTTGCCGCAAGCACGCAGAACCGCATGCGACCATTTCGCTAGCCTTCCAGCGGGTTCGACATGATTTCGCCCGAGCTTTCGCTTTTGGGCCTTTTTTGCTTCCGGTAGGAGATTTTGAGATCAGCGCGAATACCAGCGACCTGACGAGCCGGCTCGAAGGGGAGTAAGCGCAAAAACTGCAAACTTTTTGGCTTCAGGGGCTAAAGGTTCTTTCGGTTTTGAAATTCCGCCACTACGGGTACCAGAGATCGCGCGACTGCCTCATTACCGGCAGATGAATAATGAACCTCACCGGAGTATAGAGAGGAGAGGACGCTGCCCCCGCCGGATATGAGCTCCGGCCTGGGATCTACCAGAGAAAATTGCGTCTCTAGCTCATGTAAGAGTAGGGAGTAGGGAAGTTCGTTCCCTTGTAAGCTTTCCGCCAGATGCCGCAGCTTTGGAATGTACAGCAACACAAAGCCTGCCCCAGTGTTTCTCACATCTCTATCAAAGGAGGAAAGAATGCGTTTCGCCAAGATGGCTGCCTCTCCCTGCGGCTGATAGTAGGCCTTCTCTTGCGCTTCATAGACGTACTTATTGCTGGTGAGCAGGAAACTTAGGCTGAAGGCCAAGAACTTGCTTTGGTAGAGCCAAAAATCTTCAAAGTCGGGCGGACTAAAAAAATGCTCCTTCGCTCGAAGGGGCTGGTTTGGAAATGTAGCTAAGAACTCTGGAAGAGATTCAAGAGGCACGGTCGGCGAGTTCAAGAGGATCAGCTTATCATCCTGCAGATCGAATCTCGGCTTGGTGAAGGGGATCTCGTCGCTGCGATGGGTATAGAAATAGCGGTGAATATTCAGATCTCGTTTGACATTCTCGGGCTGGAAACCGCAGATGACGAGGTCAGGATGGAATGCAGAACCCAGAACCTGCCAGCGCAAGTAGGCTTGGTCGAGTCCGAACGCACTCACCCCTGCGTTCAGCACCTCGGCCTCAATTCCTGAGTGGTGAAGTAGCTCTTGAAGATGCGCGCCAAGGGTCTCGACTCCGTCGACGTCATCACCGTGCACGAACGAATCTCCAAAGAGCATTATGCGGAGTGTTCCTGAGGCTGGAAACGGGCCAAACTCTCGGCTATCCCGAATGCCTGCCGCATTATATCGATAACGTCCGGAATCAAAGCTGGAGTTTGGCGGAGGGCTCCAGCCAAGCTTGGCATCGTAGCGAAGCCGAATGTCAGCCGATTCCGCGTATTTCTTGAGCGATGCAGGTACGGAGCGCAACGGCAGTTTGTAGGGTCGGAGCAGAGCCGAGCTTACCCACGTTTCTCCATCAACGCTGTGGGTGGCGATGAGGCGCACCAAGCCTTCACCGACGAGCAGCGAAACCAACAACGAAAGCCAAAGTTTTCTCCACGGAGACTGCACGCCCGGTTTCAGCTCCTTGCATGGAATAGGTAGGCATCCCCATCATTATACAGCTCCTCGAAGCGCTCGCTCGCCAAACGCTTCCGCACCAAGGAGGCTTCAGGCTCTATGACAAGAAAATACTCGAACCGATCGTGCAAAGTCTCCAGCTCCTGATCGGTTAGCGCAGCTAGTCCCTGAAATTGATTTTTGAAGTCGCGAGTGGCAAGCGCGGAGTCTCGATAACAGAAATATGGAATATTAGGATTCATGTAGCAGTTAAGCAGGCCATCAACGAGTACTCCGCCGCGCAAGTAGTAGTAGGTCGCGAAGTGGGAGAACGGGTTTACACGCGAATGTGAACCAGACGGATAACTGACGCGGGAGTTCACTTCAACGAGAGAGTGCCCGGGTGGTATTCTAGAGATGGCGCCGTCAACGAGAGCCAGTTCTCGCTCCATGCCTATGCGATGGTAGAAATTGAAACAAAACCACAGCAGCAATACCAAGCTGATTATTTTGAATCCTGCTGCGGTGGAAGACTTTCCGCCACCAAGCCACAAAAATAGGCAAAAATATGCCGGGAGCAAGAAGCGCAGATCGACGTCCGAGCCGCCGTGAGATATGTCCGGTGCTACGGCATAAACGGCGGTAAGGCCGAGAAAAGCAAGTCCCCAATAATGCTTGAAGACAGTGCCAAGCCAGCGTAGCCCGGCCGCAAATGCAGTCAAAGCACAGAGTAAGGCAAAGAAGCCTAGATCGAGGTACTTTTCATGGTTTACGAATACGTACGCAAGGCGCAAAAGTTTAAGTTTTAGCCACTGCAGCATTCCCTGCTCTGGCGCCCATCCCTGTGCACCTACTTGCTGCAGCAATGTTGCGCCGGTTTCGAGCTGTTGCAGACCATAGAGCGCACAAAACGTCAGCAGCAGGGGCCAGCAGGCACCCAGAGAGCCCAGTAGTACTTCCCGGCGTTTGGGTGTCGAAGCTGTGAGGACGGCATGCGCTGCATAAAGGCAAAAGCAGAACACTGCCGTAAAGAACGCTGCAAGATGGCAGAGAAACAGTAGGAACAATCCAAATGAGAGAGCTAAGCTCGTACGCACCGAGCGCATGTCTCTTCTAGGCCACCAGAAAGCGAGCCAGAGGAGCAAAGCCCCGTTCCCAAGAAGGTATGCGTAAAAGCCCTTGTAGAGAAAATTGTTCATGAGCAAAGCAAGCCCCGCTACATAGGCAGGGTTGCAGCGGCTGTTAACTTCGCGAAAAAGACAGTACCAGCCGACCAGATTAATGAGCAGCATAAGGAAGATCGCAATGTTGCCTGCAGCGAACTCCGAGGGGACTATCCGCAGCAATAGCATGAGCGTGTAATCCGGGAAGAAGTACGAAATCGGCTTGAACTGAACCTGAAAATTATCGCACAGCGCGCTGCGCTGCTGCTCTAGGCAGGAATTCAGAATATGCGCCCGCGCCAAATGATTTGGCATATCCATGGCAGCGGGATAACGAAAGCCGAAGACGAAAATCAAGACACAGAGGGCCGGAACCAAAAGCCAGCGATCTACAAGGAAGTGATCTGTTGCCCGCAGCTTCTGATCCTGCATTTAGTGTTGCTCCGAAGCGCGCAGCTCCAACGTTCCTACGGGATACCACTGGTTTTGCATACCTCTTATCGCCAAAGCGACGTCGGGCGCCGTCGAT
>JAYRHW010000203.1:0-9489 GCA_041907145.1 Bdellovibrionota bacterium | reverse complement strand
GTTGGGGTTCGGCTCCACTGCCGACCTCATTCGTTACGCAATTCGGCATAACCTGCTTACGGTTTAGTTCAGCTCCCTTTAAGAGCCAGTCGTCAAATACCCACCGGTAGAAGGACTTTCCTCCAGTCTTTTGGGGCTGCGGGATCATCATGTATACTGGCAAAATTGCCGTGAGGCCGATCGCATATTTGCAGTCGGACCTGCACATGCATCATTTACTCACTATCGCTTATTCCTTCTATGCCGGGAGCTCAGGTTCAAAATTTACATGCCTTTCCCTGGCTTCGAACGGTGCAACTCTTTCGTAATTTTAATTTCCTATTAACCCTTAGGGGCATTCTCGTACTCCTGTTCGTTGTCCTACTCATCACCGGACCGGCTCGAGGGGAGCACGACATCATTGCTTCGATTTTCGCCTACAGCTTGGCGTCAGCGATCGGAGTGTGTTTGGTTTTCACCGTGGCTCAAGGCATCAGACTGCGAAAGACGCTGCGAGTCAGCTTGCACTCTCCTGCTGAGGGCATGAGCGGAGAGTCTGTAACCTCGGGATCCGTGACACGCTTCCTCCTTCGCACATCACCGGTGCAGATCGCCCCCTTCTTTGTACTCACTATCGAACCGGAATTTGAGTATCCGGGAGTAAGCCCGTCAATTCACCGGCTAACGGGAAGCGCCTATGGCGATCGGCTCCTCAACGAGTTCCTTACCTTCCCGCATCGAGGCGAGTGGAACATCACTCGGATCACGGCAAGCCTTGGCGACCAATTTGGGTTTACTCAGCTTCGCTGGGAAATGGATCCAAATCCGGCGCAGGTCTTTCGCGTCGAACCGCCGGTAGCGGCACCCTCCGCTCGTCCGGTCATCAGCTCGTGTCAGCGCTCGGGCGACATCGTCCTCGCGACACAGGAGCGCCTCGGCGACCCCTTCGATTTAAAATCCTACCACCCATCGGACGGTCTGAAGAAAGTTGTTTGGAAGATCTACGCTCGCACGGGGGAGCTCATTGCGAGACACCCCGAGCACACCATGACGCCCGAGGGCCAGGTCATCGTATACGCGGTCGCTGATACTGACGAGGACTATCTCTGCTCGGAAGTACTTGCTTACTTAAAGCAACTTCACGACCTCGATTTGGAGCTCTTCTTTGGCTGCGATGGCATGGAGCACCGCAAACCTGCGCGTTCGGTCGCCGACGCCTGCGATCTCTTGGTAAAGACGGCCTGGGGCAGTTCTCACGGCAGCGACGACATTCTGGCTCTACTCGAGTACTGCTCCGGCCAGTTGATTGAAAGCAGGATTGATAAAATCGTCCTGTTCGCCGCGCGCTCAAGGCTTGCTGAGTCCTCGTACCGCGAACGTCTCACTTCAATGGCTAGCCTGCTCGAAAGTCGGCAGATAGTTCCGGTATTCTACTTGATCGAGGGGCCAGTAAGCCGGCCTCTGAACATGCCCACAAATGCACCAATTCGGAATAGCTCTACCGCCGCGCTCGCAGCCTGGTTTCTTGGCACGTCCCGACCCCTGTCGCCAGAACTTCCCGCCCCCATCTTCCAGGAATTTATGGCTCTTTGCAGCCGCCGGAACTGGGAGGTGGTGACGTGAGCGCCGCGGTACTCTTTCCGAGTTTCGAAACGCGCTCCATGCGCCTAAGTTACTGGGCCGTCGTGTTTTTGCGATCATTATTCTTCGCGCTTTTTGTTACGAGTCTCGACCGCGTCGTGGTACTTGGCACAGCCCCGAGCTTGGTAACCGCGGGATCGATTATAGGGATTCTCGTAGCTTCACGCTTGGCCTTTACTCCACTCACCCAGAGGGGATTCTTTTCCCTCGCGCTGATTAGCGGCGTGCTGTATCGCTTGCTTCTCATTCCATTGAACGCGCTGTCCCAAATCCCCTCGTTTCGGGCATTCCTCGGTTTCGATGTTAGTCTTCATCTAAATCTGATAGCGGGAGCTATTGCCCTAGCGGCCGTGCTTACTTGGTGCTTCTGGAAGTTTCGCCATGCCCTGACCTTGGAGATCCTGGCCCTCTCCGGAGTGGCGGTCTATTTCTTTTCAGGGCATAGAAATTTTCATTTTGATACTCCACGAATTATCCAACAGGTCGCATGGGCTCTGAAGATCGAGCAGCTCAGCGCGCTTATCGTGCTCGGCACCTGCATGACCGTCGGCTTGCTGGCGTATATATATTTTGCAACGCTCCCGAGTAAGCCCGTTGCCCATAGCCATGCCTCGCCTGTTCGCGCCAATCTTTCGCGGCCTTCGCTCGTATTCGGCAGCCTACTCATGCTGCTCATGGCTGGCTTGATTTACATCATCACCTCCGCTCTGTACTCCTTCTATAGTCAGGAAGCGGCTACGCGAGCGGCCAACGGCGTCGGAGAGGCCGCAAATGAAGGCATGTCACCTCTAGGTTTCCACTCAGCTCTCGGAAGCACGAATCAGCCGGCCGCCCTTGTTCGACTCGAGGGCGATTATAAGGAGAACCCGTTCCTGCCGATGCTGTACATGCGCGAGAGTGCTCTCTCCTCGTTTAACGGCAGAGAACTCACGATTGCTAATCGCGCATTTGATCAGGACGTGTCGCTTACTGCCCCCGGAGAAGCCTTCCGAGCCGACGAAGATGTGGAACTGATGAGCCGGACCCCGCTTGTACAGTCGGTGTATCTTCTCACCGATCATAAATTGGCATTTGCGCTCGATTATCCGCTTTCAATTTTAGGACTGAAGAATCCTAATCCCTCTCGTTTCAAAGCCGCCTATCGAGCATATTCAATGGCGCCCGGCTTCCCATTGATGAGCCTAGCGGAGCTGGACGTAGGAGATCCTCGTTGGACACCCGCTATGAAAGCTCATTACTTGGAGCCGCATCCCGATCATCGCTATGCCGATCTTGCGCGAGAAATCACCGCCGATGTTCAACGCCCCGTTGAGAAAGCCGCTGCGGTCGTTCAGTACCTTTCCAAAAACGCGATCTACACTTTGACGCCCAATCATGAGGTAAAGCCGGACGAGGACCCCGTTGCTCCGTTCTTGTTCGGAGACAAGCGGGGCTACTGCGTGCACTTCGCGCACGCCACTGTTTACATGCTGCGCGCCCTCGGAATCCCGTCGCGAATCGGCACTGGATATCTTACCGACCTCAGTCAAGCCAAGGACGGTCATATTCTTTTACGTATGAGTGACCGGCACGCCTGGGCGGAAGTGTATGTGGCAGGTCACGGCTGGATCCCCTTCGATACCCAGCCCGAACAAGTAGAAAATCACGCGGACACTCAAGTCGATTCGAAGGTACTCGAGGAACTCATGGGACTGCTCGGGCCCGGAGAGGAAATCCTGCCGAAGGATCTTGGCGAGCACGAGCCAGCGCTCCAGGAGCCTCCCGCGATGCAGATCCCCGGGGGACGTCTCGCCGGTGCAGTGGGACTCGCTTTCTTGCTCACAATAGCCATCGTGAAGTTGTATCTGCGTTACGGCTGGATCTTGCCGGGAGGGGCGCCATTCAAGCTCCGACGATCCTATATTGCCCTGCTCAGCTATCTCTATGATTTGGGCTTCCGGAGGGAGTATGCTGAGACCCGGCTTGAGTATCGTCATAGGATCGAGAGGAGTCTTGGCGTTTCAACTCTTTCTCTTGGCGATGTGTATTCTAAGCTCCTCTATGCCTCCAGTGACTCTGCATTACTAGACAGGGCCGAGGTCGACGCTTCGCGGGGAAATGACTTTGACAATCTCCGATCGGTAAATCGTTGGCGCAGATTCTTCGCGGCCCTTAGCCCCTCCTCAACTTTTGCAGCATTGATGGGATCCCGGTGGTAATGCGAAGGCTTTTGACGATAGCGCTCTGCTTGATAGTTGCGTCAAGACCGCAGGCTGCCCGCGCGGATATTCGCGATCCCTTTGATCCTTTCGACCAATCCAGTAGCCCCGCTACCCCCGACGGCGACAAAGACAAATCGCCGGAAGAACTCATCATGGAGGGGACCGTCCTCTTGCAGGACGAGCGTCCGCTCGATGCCCGTACGAAGCTACTGAAGGCGCTGCAAAAGGATCCAAAGCAGTACCGAGCGCACATGCTGCTGGCTGGCTACTATATGGTGCATGTCGGACATTTCCGGCTGGCACTTAAATACGTCAAGCAGGCGCTGGCACTGTTTGCAGAGAAGAATGGGCAGCCGCCCTACCGAGACATCATATCTCAAAGCGAGCACGAGCAGCTTCTGTACCTGCTATCCCAAGCTCGCCTGAATCTCGACGACTATGACGGGGCTCTTAAGGTACTCGACGAATTCACCAGCTACGGATACACCGCAGAATGGTATTCCGGCACCCGCTCATGGGTCCTCATGAAACTTGGCAAGCTCGATGATGCTATTCGCGTAGCCAGGCTTGGCATCGTAGCCGGCGCTGAGCCGGGGCGTTCGCTGAATATGCTGGGGATTTTGCTCTCCATGCGCGGCGATCGCACCTTATCGTTGCAAGTCTTCCGTGACGCTATCGCTTACGAGCTCTCGCTTGGAACTTCGGGGCAGCCCGCCACGCCGCTCAACAACGTCGGCGAAGTATACAAGGAAATATTCGACGAGGATCGCGCCGAAAGCTCCTGGCTGCGGGCCACGAGCATGCCGGATGGCTGCGAGCATGTGCTTCCAGCGCTTAATTTAGCGCTGCTCTATATCGACCGCTTGAACTTCTCGGGCGCCAAAAAGGCGATCGATAATTTCGAGAGCTGCGTAGCTCAGTTTCCGCTGCGAAACGGCGAAGAGCATCGAGCCCTGGTGAATCTAGCACGGGGCAGAATTGCCCTGCACACCGGACATGTGGACACGGCGATCGCGGATCTCTCCCAAGCTCTTGACTACCAGCAGTGGTTTGGAAAGATTGGAACCAACCAGGAGGACCTCCAAGCAGCGGCGTTATCCTCGCTTGCAGTTGCCCTACAGGCTAAAAATAATCATTTGAGATTTTATCGATACGCCTCTTGGTCCGAATGGCTGCGCACCCGAGGTGAAATGGCCGCCAATGAGGTGCGCGCCTGGTGGTTGATGCGTCGCGCCCGCCAGACGCTGACCGAGGATCTTGTCAACTTCGAGGATATCTACGTCAGAAATACCGATAGCCTACTGGAGTACGGCACACTGGGCGACATTCTCGAGGGTTTGCCGCAGTCCGCCCTCGAGCGACGCATCGAGCAGGAGCGCGCCGTGGATGATCGCGTACAGGCAAAATATTACTACGATGCTTATCTTGCCCAGAATTTCCTCGCGCATCGCGACACAAGCAGAGCTCAGGCTCTATTGAATGGGGTCATTAATCTCTCCCGCCCTGACTACGACAATCTTCTTAGACTGCAGGCGCTGCTTTTGAACCTTCAGAACGTCTCGATTGGCACCCCGGAATATACGGCCCTCGCAAATCAAGCCTTCGCCCTTTCGCGAGCCAGCCTTCTCAATCACGGGTTTGCGCTTCCGGTCAATTACAGCTCCAATGATGAGTCAGCGCTCGATCAACTTCGCGGCGGGGGATTCATTCTTGATAACTCCGTAAACCTAGAGTATTCGATTACCTACGAGAAAGTAGGTGATGAAATCGAGCTGCATTTCCGCTCCCTCATTCCGGGGATGGTTGATATCAAAGTTCGTGGTACGGAGTTACTTGAGGCTGCGAACAAACTTCGCGAAGAAGTATTTACAGTGGATCTAAAATGAATGTAATTGCGAACAACACTAGCCATGATTCAAGCGTCAATACCGCGTCGGCAGTGGTCGAGAAGCTCTTTGCCGCGCTGCAGAAGGTAATCCGGGGACGCGACGATACGATTCGTTTAGTGCTTAGCGCGCTGGTGGCGGATGGGCATGTGCTGCTCGAAGATTACCCTGGCTCCGGCAAAACAACCTTAACCAAGACGCTCGGACGACTTATTGCCAAGGACGCTCAGCAGCGCGACCAAGAGCACATACTCGCATTTCGCCGCATTCAATTTACCCCCGACATGCTTCCTGGAGACGTGCTTGGCGTGAATGTCTTTGAGCCTAAGACCGGGCAATTTCGCTTTTTGCACGGGCCCGTGTTCGCGCATGTAGTGCTCGCTGACGAGATCAACCGCACGGGCCCAAAGGTACAGGCGGCGTTCCTCGAGTGCATGGCCGAAAAGCAGGTAACGATCGATAATGTTACCCACAAGCTGGACGATCTCTTTTTCGTCATCGGCACTCAGAACCCGCTCGACATTGCCGGGACATACCCCCTGCCACTGGTGCAGCTCGATCGCTTCCTGCTCAAAATTCCGATGTCCTATGTCGATGCGAATACTGAGATGCAGATCCTCGAGGAGCACGGCAGCATCATGGCTGCGGTCGAACATGTCACCCCGGTTTGCACTCGCAGTGAGATTTTAGCGGCCCGCGCGGCGGTTGCCGCAGTTCACGTACATGAGAATATTCGTAAAGCGATTGTCGACATCGTCCAGTCAACGAGAAACAATCCTCTGCTGCAGTTCGGGGCATCAACCCGCGCTGCGCTCATGATGCAGTCAGCACTAAAGGGTTGGGCCTTGGTCAACGGGCGTTCGTACGCCACCGAGGATGACCTCAAATTCATGGCTCCATTTGTCTTGCTCCATCGCCTACGCTTCCACGGTGGTGCTGGCGAGTCACGAGCGGCGTTGGAGCAGCTCATGATGCCGCATCTCGAGCGCCTTATCTCGGCCGGCTTGCGCTAACCCCAAAACCGGGACAGTCCCATTTAGCAGAAACCGGGACAGTCCCAATTATTAAATGGGACTGTCCCGGTTTTGGGTAAAGAGATTGGGGGCGAGCGGTGTTACCCGCCCACCCCCAATTGTAGGTATGGGTGTATTAAATCGATGTGGGTGCCCTGCGCTGACGTGGGTTGGTCTTCACAAGGTGTATCCCCTTACTAGTGCAAGAGGCTTACCAGCCCCAGGACATTAAGCCACCAAATCAAGGGGCTACGAATTCCGTAGCAATCATAGAAGCTTAGCACCCAGATACAGGCAACTGCGCAGAGTGAGGAGGGTATTTGCCGAAGACAAATTTCGGCACTTCAAATAAAAGGGGCTGACAATTTGCGTCAACCCCTCCGTTCACCCCAATTTCTAGGAAAATTCCCTATTTCGACGCAGGGCCTGACTTCTTTCCGATAGCATTCATAGCTATCGCAATCATAGAGCCCACGTCGGAAAGGTTGGCCGGTACGACAATCGTGTTTCCAGCCTTTGCCAAATGGCCAAACTGGTTAACATACTGTTCAGCGACTCTCAGTTGAACTGCCTCCACCCCACCCTCTGCCTGAATGGCGCTGGAAACTTTCTTCAACCCCTCAGCGGTAGCCTCAGCAACGGACATGATTGCCGCTGCTTGGCCCTGAGCTTCGTTGATCTGCTGCTGCTTCTTTGCCTCCGAGGCCTTAATGACCTGCTGCTTGTCGCCATCAGCCCGGTTAATTGCGGCATCACGCTCGCCTTCCGAGGCGAGAACAACGGCTCGCTTTTCTCGCTCGGCGCGCATTTGCTTTTCCATCGCCGCGAGCACGTCATGTGGAGGAGTGATGTTTTTTATCTCGTAACGCAACACCTTGATACCCCAAGCGTCTGAGGCTTTGTCGAGTTCGCTAATCACTTGGCCATTAATATGTGTTCGCTCCTCGAATGTTCTATCAAGATCGATCTTTCCGATTTCAGAGCGCAGCGTGGTTTGAGCCAGCTGCCCAATTGCGAAAGAATAGTTCTCGATGCCGTACGAAGCACGCTCGGCATTGAGCACCTTAAGATAAATAATGCCGTCGACGCCGACTTGCACGTTGTCTTTGGTGATACAGATTTGCTCTGGAATATCGATCGCCATCTCCTTAAGCGAATGGCGATAACGAATTTTATCCACGAAAGGCACTAGAATATGAAATCCGGCACCCAGCGTCTTGCTATATCGCCCAAGCCGCTCAACCACATAGGCGCTCTGTTGAGGCACCACTATCGCAGTCTTGACGGTGATGACTACCAAAAGAATGAGAAGGAAAATTGCTACTGACAGTAATCCGCCCATGAGTCTCCTACTAGCGTGTTAATTATTCTTTTCGTTGACGATGAAAAGGGTGAGTCCTTCGACGCGCTCTACTCTGCAGCGATGCCCCTTCTGAATCGCAGCAGATGAAAGGTTGTGCCCATTCCAGGAAGAACCGCGCAGCTCGACCTTGCCGACCTGACCCGGGGCAATCACATCCAGAGATATCGCCGTTGCACCAACCAAGCTGTCGACGTCTTTTGCTCCATTTGCCGGATGCAAAAGCTCCAAAGCCTTCTTGCGAAGCAATACAATCATTGCAATGGAAGCAGCCGAAAAAAGCAGCCACTGCATCCAATCGGGCCCGCCGAGTCCGATAAGCACCGCGATCCCAACGATAATGGCCCCAAAACCGAAGAACAGCATGAAGAATCCGCCCGGCACAATCATCTCCGCGCCGAGCAAGGCGATTCCGAGAAGCATCCAGGTCCACCACGTCATAAGCCGTCCCTAAAAAATAGTCAGAGAATTCGGGTGAGAGCAATTATCAACACTCCGGACTACTCGATCAAGAACTATCGACCTAGCGGCGCGACTGCTTTGATGGAGCCTTCTGAGCCTTTTCACAGCCGGAAACGCAATATGTATTGGTAGAAACCTCGCCGCCGCAGGACTGATAGCATGAGCGGTAACTCTCATCACATCGATCGTAGTCGGCTGAACAGGATTCACCGCCGCACTCATACCACTTAGGCTCGCGCCCCTTGGTGGCTCTTATGCGGTCCTCGCAGTTGGCATTCTGCCAATACGAGCGGCTTTCGCAGTTAGACTTATTCATATCTTCGATTTGCCGGCACTGCTGCTTACCCTGCTCACACTGAAATACACAGCTTCGGCCCTCGGCAGACTTGGGGGGACGGTAAGAATAATCCGTATGATAAACGGGGCCGCAGGACGAAAGGAGAATAAGAATAGCCGCACATGCGGATACGGTTGAGGTTTTCATGGTCTCACTGTAGCGCGAAAAAGCGCATCTTGGAACAAGCTACAAAGCTTCAACTTTTGCCGCAGTCACCGTTCTATTTTCCAAGAACAAGGAAGCCAGGGCGTTAAAACGCCCTACATCATCAGTCACAAAATATTGCTCCCCACACGCCGCATCGACTCTGATCGGTGCCGCTATATTTCTCCGCTCGAGCTCCGCTGTAACCGCTGCCGCCATGGCCTTGGAACATTCGACAATTCTTGTGTCGGCGCCGAGGTAGGCCGCGATTTCAGCGCTCAAAAGCGGATAATGCGTGCAGCCGAGGATTAGTGCATCAATCGGATTCGCACGAAACTCTTGGAGGTATAGCTCAACCACACTTAGAGCGATCGGCCCCGAGCAAATTCCCTCCTCAACCAAGGGAACGAACAACGGGCAAGCTTTGGCAACGACCGCAAGAGCCGGCGAGCGCTGCAAAAGCAAG
>JAYRHW010000202.1:0-25425 GCA_041907145.1 Bdellovibrionota bacterium | reverse complement strand
TTTCGATAGTGGCGAGAGGGTTGGGAACCTTCAGCGACTCTTTTCTGCGGGCAAGGACGGACTGTACGCAGTAGCAGGAAATGCCGATCTATTGGGAATGAATATTGAGCTAATTCCTGGGGAGGAGGTTCCTCTTGAGCTTAATAGTGCTCAGGAGTTAGCAGCGGTTGATCCGGAGTCGGGATATGTACCGGCTTATATCGAGGGCCAAGTGCAGATTCCCGCTGGGAAGGAAAGCGGGGGGCGGGCTGCTTTAGCCCTCAATGGTATGGTGCGTGCAGTGGTGCCTCTGGGGCGTGATGCCGAGGGGCGAATTAAGATGCAAGCGATGCTGCCGGAGGAAGCCTTCCAAAAGGGAAGAAATCAGGTCAGAATAAAGCTCTTGCCATGAGGTATAAATTTTTCCAAATTTAATATTTGGAAGCTGATCGCTTCGTTGTTAAGCAGATTTCATTAATGCATTTACTTGCCGTCCTCCTCGTTGCCCTTTTACTTACGCCAAGCAGCGCCTTTGCATATCTCGACCCAGGTGCCGGTAGCATGCTGGCGCAGGGGGTGTTTGCCGGAGTGGCGGGGGCGTTGGTGGTCGTGCAAATGCTTCTTCGCAATTGGGTTCGGCGAGCCCGACAGTCCTTCAGCAAAAAGCAGCGTAGCGATCCTGCGTAGTCGTAACCTACAGCTGCTTGAACATTTCCTGATGCAGCAGCCCAACTTCGGTAAAGCGCGGTCCGCGCTCGAGATATCCGAGTCGAAGGTAAAACTTAATGGCGGTTTCCCGCGCATGCAGGATGATTAACCTATGGCCATTGCGTGTAGCGTATTCCTCTGAAGCTCGTACCAGGGCAGCACCGATGCCCTGACCTTGCAGTCCAGAGTCGACGGCGACCTGGCGCATCTGAAGGCAGCCAGGACGGGGAGTGAGCATCAGGCAGCCAACAAGTTGAGAGCCCTTCCAAGCTCCGAAGAGAGCGGAGGAGGCTTCGGAAGCAAGATCTTCTTCATTGAGCTCCAAACCGAGAGGACGACGAAGGATCTTGTTTCTCAAGTCGACCATGTGGAGATATTCCGCGGATCGGTGAACGATTGGCCGGATATGGTATGCTTCAGTGGATGTTTCGGCGGTCATTGAGAGGTGTAGCGTAGCATACGTTAGAGGCTTGATGAAGGAATCACTTCAAATCGTGGTCGGATCCCTGGATCGCTGCGCACAGGCGCTTGGCATTTCCAGTGCGGAGGTCTTAGAACAGGTCTCAGAGCTGAGTCAGCAATGTGTGGCGACAGCCGAAGGCTCTGGGCTTACCTCGGCGTATAGCTCAGCATTTTTGCTCGAACAACTTTCTTTGCCGCAAAGTCGCCTAGCGCTGTGCCTGCAAAGCAACAGGCTAGTCGGATTTGCGCTGTATCATCTCGGATCGCAGCATTTCCCATCTAATGTTCAGGAACTTGCCGAGATTTTTGCCGAGCATGGGCGGCTTGGTTATGCGCAAGTCATAGCGGTACATCCCGATTATCGGGGGCCTGACTTCGCCATTTACGATCGAATGATCAAAAACTGTAGTCTGGAATGTGCCGGAATAATCGATGGCTTTGTGGCCCTTGTTCGGCGTGGAAATAGTGCTGCCCGCTTGGCCCACGTGCGCCGAGGCTGGATTCTCACTCCCCACAGCATGAAGCTCGCCGTTGCCGGCACCGTGCATGAGTTTGATTGTCTTCTGTTGCTCTTGGATAAGAGCAGCTGATGTCGGTTAGTCTGGGATAATAGCAGCAAGGCCCGATTATCAACGAAAATTGCTTAGAAAGTGCTCATAAAAAGTCATAGCGGCGACTGAGGGTCGACAAATGCAGTCTACGGTCGGCTGCAGAGCTTGAATGTTCCTTGTATTCACTAGGTTGCAGTTATGCAAAGCGCGTAACAACCGGAAGTCGCCTCTGGAGCATGGCAAGGCATGCTCCTTGCAGACTACTAAGCTTCGGGTGCTTGTCTCTGGGCGGTTGGCAGCAAGAACTTGTTCGAGCGGTGAACTTCGCTGGTAGGCAGCATTCGGTGAGTCTGAACGAGCATAGGGGTATGAATTCGAAATTTCTACGCGCACTTCGTCGCGAACGCGGTGCTTCCTTCTTTGAATATAAGATACTGACGCTGATAATCGTCTTTGCGGCACTTTCATCGCTATCTCAGGGCTCAACGACACTTCGCTCTCCCTTTCGTAGCATCTCGAGTGCATACGCATATAATGGCGGCGGATCAGCGACGACCGAGGATAATCCCGCCTCCGTCCAGTGCGACCCGACGACTGGACCCTGCCCTGTATTCGCCACGCCGACTCCGACACCTCCACCAGGCGGCTGGGATTAGCTGAATCTAGGCCTGTTGGACACAGAAGCTTTCAGCGGCTGCCGCGAAGGTGCGAGGCGTAACGGTCGAGCCTGCCCCCGCATTCGGATTTAGAACGATGCGGCGAAGAGTTAAACGCTTGCCTCGAGGCACAAATTCACATACACCGACCAATGCCCTGCCGTCTCGCGCTGCAATAATGCGGCTGTTCTCGAAGAAAATCTGCTCATCGATCGAGTCTTGTTTGCCCTGGCGCAGCAGTTCGTTTACTACAAAAATGCAGGCCTCCTGGCGCTCATGGGGAGCCGACATTTCGGTAAATGAGATTCTCTCAATGCCGCGAGTGGATGTGCTGCCTGCATACTTTTCCAACAGTACCTCGAAGCGCTGGGCAAAGGCCTGACCCAAGGGGGTCAATGCGGCGCTTAAAAGTTTGGCGGCACGGGTCAGCGCATCGCGCACTGTCGCTTGTCCTCGCGTCGTGGCGGTAAGTTGTGAATTTCTGCGATCGCTGGCATCACGTACTGCTTCTACATGCCCGACTCTGATGAGTGACTGCACTATACGGGAGACCGTACTGCGGGGAAGACCAGTTTGGGCGCTGACTTCGACCGCTCGTAGGGGGATGGGGCTGTCTATGATCAGAAGCAATACTTGAAATTCTAGCGTTGAAAGCGCGGTGGCCGCAAATTGAGAGCCAATTATGCCAAAGGCCCGCGAGAGACGTCGAAGCTCGCCCAGCAAGGGGTGCAATCCCGGAGATCGCACGGTATCCGGGCAAGCAAAGGCATCGGCCAATTTTCGAAACATGCGCTCAAGCTCTGATCGTTCTGCCGAGGTAAGCGAATTGAGACAGCTTATGACTGCTTGGCTTACGAGCCGGTTATTTTTTTCGAGCAGCTGAAGCCCTGCTGCCGTCAACTTCAGGGCTCTTTGCCGGCGATCGCTAGGGGAGGGGGATCCGGTTAGTAAGCGCTGTTTCTCGAGCTGAGAAAGAGTGCGGGACACTCGAGTCTTATCGGTGCCTAGCAGGGCGACCAGCTCGTTGAAGTACTGGCAATAATTGGCTTGGAGCAGGGCCAGAAGGTAGGAGGACAAGGCGTCAAGCGGCGGAGCAGTCGCGACGGTGGCTGCCTCAACGATGCGTTGATGGGAAAGCAAAAGCCTTAGGATTGAATTGGAAGGATCTTTGCTCATAGGGCTCTGAGTGCAATCAGCTATAAGCCATCCTACGCGAACATGTAGATAATTTCAATATGGGATTAATATAGTTGCAAAATGGGTATATTGTTGTGTATATTAATCCCATATTGAAACTAAATATCGAGGGCGCGATGAACGCACGCAAGGAGGACTCAATGATTGTAGCGAAACTAGCAAACTTGGCGCGAGGAAGCGGGCCAGATAGGGCAGGGGCGATTCGCGAGCTCTACAGTCTCGCCAAGGGAGAGACGTCTCAGCAGGAAAGCCTTTGTGGAACGGTTCAAGTGGCTGCCCGGGATACGCTGCGAGAGCTTGGTGCGGAGGCTAAAGTGTATCTTGATGACCTCGAGCGTAGCCGCGAGTGGTAGACTGCTTTAATATCAAGAGCTTAGGGGGAGCCGTTTATTAGCGTATGGGCCAGCTCTATAGTACTACGGAACTCCGTGTATTACCGAAGCTGTATGTCTCCCCTGACCGCCTCGACTTCTAATCAAATACTGCGGCATGGCTCCCAGGAGCTCGAACTTGCCGTGCTGGATCTTCCGAATAATCGTGCAGAAATGCGTGCCTTGCTGCGCGGCACCCCGCTTACTGGCAGTCTTCATATTCCTCCCTGCTCTCAGGCGCGGGTGCAGGAAATCTTGACGAGTATTGTATCGGCTTGGAATTCGGCCCGGGCGGTAGGTGCAGCGTTCTGTATGGACTCGCTGCACGACGGCAGCGAGCAGCAGCTTCCAGGTGTAAGTCTCGAGCCGCGAGACGGACTAATGCGGATTTCCCTGGGGCACTTTGGGGCACTGCCGAGTGATTTAATTCTGGAAGGCTCGCGCCTCGTGCGCACCAATAGCCCCGCGGTTGAAGTCATTCGCCCCGAGGTCATGGCTCTCTTGCGACAGGCTTGGCAGCAGTGCGCCGATTTTCGCCCGCAGATCGCGGCGTTCGTCTCGCAGCCAACCTCCCAATTTCAGCGCGAAGGGAAATTCTATCATCTGGTTCGAGGCTCGGGTCCCGGCGCTCTGCACACTGTCGTGGAGGAAGTCTCGATCAGTCCTCCAATTCGGGAGCGCAGCGAGGAAATGCGGCGTTTGATTGCAGAAAAGTTCCCAAAAGGTAATCTCAAAGAGCGGCTCGAGGCCGCCCTTAGTGAGCCGGCGGTTCATTTTGTCACGCTCTACACCAGCGACTTGCTCGGGAACCGGGAGATTAATCTTCCCCGTATGAAAGATTTGGCTCTCGCACTTGAGGCTCGGGGACAGGGACAGCGCACTCGCGCATATCGTTTAAATTTTGACGGCGGAATTTCCGACTCTCGCGCCTATGAGCCTGGGCGCGGGGCGCTGATGACGGGTTTCGCACCGGGGCTAGAAAACTTCGTATCGATCGAGGAGGCGCTCGCAGTGCTTACCTCCCGTCATGATCTGCCGCGAGTATTGCCTAGAGAAAATCCGGAGTATGAGTCCATAGCGGCTTGCGCCGATATCGCCTGTGAGTCGGCAGCCGATCAGTATCAGCGCTATATCTCACTGAGGGGCAAATCAAATCCAATCCTAGCCGGCGGCTCGCCGGTGGCAATTCCGCCTTGGCTCACCCCGCATATGGCAGCGCCCGCCGATAAGCAGGAGCAGGCGGTAGTTCACGACTATCGCCGAGTGCCTTGCAACGACGGCACGAACGAAGACTATGGAGCGTCCATGTGGCGCTGGCGCTTGCCCCCCTTTTTGATGGGCGGCGTCAAGCACAGCCTGCAGTATGAGGTTCGTTGGCATACGAAAGTGAGTAATGTTCTGGATCAGGCCTACCCCGCATTCGTGGTGACTAGAACCGTCTTTGTTCAAACAGATTCCGGGGAGCATAAGCGTGTAATGGGACAGGTGCTGCTCAATTGCGATTCGCGCACCCCGGGTCTTGAGCGCCTTCGAATTCTAGGAGCGCAGCTGTCGAGTTACACCGATGGCTCGGTGTGGATTGATGAAGCGAGCAAGCGATCCGCCCACGGGGCGCTGCTTGAAATGCGGCGGACCAGAGCCGAATCGCCCGTGGCCATGACTGAAGAGCTTGTCGAACGGACGCACTTTGCGGAGGCTGTTAACAGCTTGGTTCACCATGCGTACTTCCCCGAATACGATCCCCGAAATACCTATTGGGTAATTCAATCGCATCGATTGGCGGTTACTAGTCTTCGGATGATGCGTGAGGGCAAGCAACCACCCCGGTAAGCGGCTACTTGCCGAGTTTGATGCCAGGCGGCATTCCAGGAAGGCCCTTGCCTCCGAACATGTTCATCATGCCGCCGAGACCCATCTTAGAAATCTTTCCCATCATCTTCTTCATTTCCAAGAATTGCTTTAGAAGCCGATTGACTGCCTCGACATTGGTGCCTGAGCCCTGCGCGATTCGCTTGCGGCGGCTGCCGTTGATAACGGCAGGGTTGCGGCGTTCTCCCGGCGTCATGGAAAGAATAATAGCCTCGATATGCTTCATTTCTCGGTCAACTTCGTCAGGATTGACGTCTTTCACCAGTTTGCCCATGCCGGGAATCATCGCCGCAAGGGAGCTGATGCTGCCCATCTTCTTGATCATTCGCATCTGGCCCAGAAAGTCTTCGAAGGAGAACTCATTTTTCTTGAGCTTCTTCTGTAAATCCAAGCTCTCGTTGATATCGACTTCCTTGACCGCCTTTTCAATCAAAGTCATCACATCGCCCATGCCGAGAATGCGGGAAGCCATGCGATCGGGATGGAACACTTCGAGCGCGTCCAACTTCTCCCCAACACCGATGAACTTAATCGGTTTGCCGGTTACTGCCCTCATCGACAGGGCAGCACCGCCGCGAGCATCTCCATCGAGTTTGGTCAGAATCAGGCCGTCAATTTCCAGCGCCTCATCAAAGCCCTTCGCGACATTGAGGGCTTCCTGTCCGGTCATGGCATCCGCGACGAGTAAAATTTCATGCGGCTGCACGGCATCCGAAATTTCCTGGAGTTCGCGCATCAATTCTTGGTCAATTTGCAATCTGCCGGCAGTATCGATCACCAAGGTGTCAAATCCGCTCTTGGCTGCAAACTCCAGGGCAGTTTTTGCTATATCCACCGGATCCTGCGAGCGATCAGACTGAAAGACATCGAGCGACAATTGGGATGCCAGGGTCTTGAGTTGTTCTATGGCTGCCGGCCGGTAAACGTCGGCAGGCACCAAGAGGGGGCGACGCTTCAGGGTCTCCTTGAGGTAGCGTCCGAGTTTGCCGACCGTCGTGGTTTTTCCCGAACCCTGGAGCCCCACGAGCATGAGTATAGCTGGGGGCGCAACCTTTAGATTGAGCTCGGCTGCCCCTTCGCCCATGACCTCAACTAACTGATCATGAACGAGCTTAATAATCGTTTGATCGGGCGTCAGGCTCTTGAGGACTTCCTCCCCAAGTGCTTTTTGGCCGACGTTATCGCAGAACTCCTTGGCCACTTTAAAGTTCACATCGGCTTCTAATAAAGCCATGCGAACTTCCTTCATGGTGCTCTCGATATCCTTCGGCCCAAGCGAGCCGCGGCCGCGAATTTTCTTGAACGCGGACTCTAGTTTATTATGCAGGGAATCGAACATGACGCCTCAATGCTGAAGCGCGCAGTATATTTGAGTTCGCGACTAGGGGCAAACGCAGCTATTCGAGCAGGTCGAGTGCCTTTTTCTGAAGATTGCCGACCGAACTGAGCGCACCCCCGGGGTTGCGGGCGATGCCTATTTTCGTGTCACCGGCAACCCGCAGTGCCTCGTCGACATCGCGAATCGATGTTTCGGCTGCTTCGGAGTTTTGCAAGGCGACTTCCAGGGCATTAACGACCTGTTTCACTTGTCCCTGGGTGTTCTTGACCGAGCTTTTGAGCTGTTCAATCTGTTGCCGCGCCCTGGCAATCACGTTGCGGGTCTGAATAATTGCGTCTTTGGGGGAAAAGTCGATTGACCCGATGCCGAATGCGTCCTTGGCTGTATCGGGCAGGATAATCTCGAGCGTCTTTGCAAATTTCTCCTCTGCTTCCAGCGAGAACTTGTCTCCTGCCAATGGACGAACACCGGATTCTGACTTCGTATTGGCCTTTTTGCGGATTTCATCGACAAGTTGGTTAGCCTCCGACTCCAGCACCTTGCGCCTGCTGTCGCTGATATCCGGATGGCTGGCCTGCTCGACAATGCCTCCGATGCTTTCTACGAGCTTCTCGATTTCGCTGGTGGCTTCATTGGCGAGATTTACCACGGAAATTGCGTCATTGGTCTTAGCCCGCAGCGAGGATCCGGAATCTTGATGCGACTCGACCTGCAGCCTGACGGCTTCTCGTCGCGAGGACTCGACGCTAGAGCCGGCAATTGCCCTGAGAGATCGCTGTAGATTTTGTGCGGCGCTCTTTGCGGACTTGGAGCTGTCCTTGGCGCTGGGTACGTCTTTAACATCCATATCAAACCTTCCACTTCCTTGCTCTGACCGAAAAAGAGGAGATCGGCCGGGAAAGTAGCCTCTAAAATATCACACGCATATATAGTATCGGATAAAGACAGGCAGACTTGAGAAGCGAGCGCTCTAATTAAGTATCCGAGGTGATTCTGTATTCTTGCTAGTTCGTTGAAATCACTGGAGCTCGACTCGAAATACCCCAAAGTGAAATTTTATCTCGGGTCTACTGCGACTTTTTCGTAGTCAGATTCCGCTGGTCAGCCTGCTAGGCTCTCGTGCAGAATGATGGCACCTATGTATTCTATTTCGGATCAGCCTCCCGCATTCGACGTCCTCAACATCCGTTCGCAGCAGTTGCTTCTAGAGCTTTTTTCAAAACTCACGGTCCGGGGCAGCGAGCGACAGCTCGAGGCGCAGAAAGAGCTTTGGGCCGAGCCGAGTTCTCGCGACAAGATGTATCGCGTCAAGGAAGGAGTGCTTACCTGCCGCAGTCAGGGTCGAACAATTCTGGTTTATGAGCCTGGCGATTTGGTCGGGTTATTTTCTTGGACGCAGCCGGAGCTGCTCTCCCTGTCGACCGATTTCGCCGTGATGGCCGATGAGTATGACCGCAAAGATTTTGAAAATGCCGTTTGGGCAAATGTCGGCGCGGCTCGGCTGTGGAGCGAGTACCTGAGCTGTCAATTCAATCTTTTGATGGTAATGATCGGTACGCTGTCACCCCGCGAAGTAGATTTCGCTCCCGCTGTTCGGTCCGTCGCCAAAGGGGACGTCGTTATTAGGCAGGGAGATAACACGGCCGAAGTATTCACCCTCATAGAGGGCGCTCTCGATGTCAGCGTGGATGGAGTGCGCGTAGGAGAGGTGCTCAGAGATGAGATATTCGGCGCCTTGGCGGCAGCGGCGGATACTGCTCGAACGGCTACGGTAACTGCCAGGGAGCAGTCGGTAGTGCTTTCCGTTCCGCGGGACCAATTTCTCAGCATGATCCAGTCCAGACCCACTACGACTCTTAAGCTGGTCCAAGATATGGCCCGAACCATCGTGTCGCTTAATAAGAAAGTCGTCAGCCTTAGCTGAGGTCTGCTTTTGTTTTGGCTGTGCAATTAATGTTGAGCTTCACGCATCTGCCTTGCTATAACCGGTCATCCCTTTATTTTTTACGGCCTCGCTATGATTAGACTTGCAGTGGTGGTGCTGGCGCTCTTGCTTCCCGTGGGAATCGCTCGAGCTGACCAGACGCTTGCTCAGGGTGATAGTATTCAGGTCAAAGTGCGCAGCACGGCGATTCGCACGGAAGCCAAGGCCTGGGCGTCGCCGGTCGCGATAGCCTCATATGGTGATAGTCTCACGGTCGTCGCGCTCGGCGGAGGCTGGGTAAAAATTAAGACGGCCGCCGGCAAGCAAGGATATGTCCATTCTTCGGCGGTGACGGCTCGGAAGGTGATCCTTTCTTCCAAAGGGCCTTCCGATTATAAGGCTGATTCATCCGAAATCGTGATGGCCGGAAAAGGATTCAACAAGAAGGTCGAGCAGCAGTACGCGGCGGCCAATGCCGGAGCAAATTTTCGCGAGGTTGATGCCATGGAAAAGCTTAAGGCTAGGCCGGCCGATGTCGCGGCGTTCGTGCGCGATGGAAAACTTGGGTTGAGCGGAGGCAAGGCATGAGAAGCGCATCTATACTCCGAACTATTTTAGGAACCTCTCTTATAGTGCTGACTGCCGGCTGTTCCGGCAATCCGGCCCTGAGCAATCTTGGTTCAACGCTGCTTTCAAGCACCGGGCTGATGTCGCAGTCGCAGGCGGATTCTTTGATGAAAGCAGGAGGGCAATTTGCCGAGGCGGCGCGTCCGTTGAGCGATGAACAGGAATATTACTTGGGCCGAAGTGTTGCTGCCATGATTCTTGGGCAGTACCGGCCGGTACGTGATGACGCACTACACGGCTATGTCAATCGTGTGGCTGGAGTCGTGAGCGGGGTTTCCGATCGCCCTGAAACATTTGGCGGGTACCATGTCCTTATACTAGACAGCGATGAAGTGAATGCTATGTCCGCGCCGGGCGGGTTTATCTTCATTTCGCGCGGCCTCCTCAATCGTGCAACCGATGAAGATACGCTTGCCGCTATTATCGCCCATGAGGTAGCTCACGTGGTCAAAGATCACGGCACGAAGGCTATTTCCCGGTCGCATTTAAGCAAGGGATTGGGGCTGCTTGGAAAGGAAGCGCTGTCGAGCACGGGCAATTTTTATGCTGATGAGCTTACCGGAGTGTTTGGCGAGTCGGTGAACGACGTATTCCAGACGGTCGCTACCACAGGTTACAGCCGTTCTCAGGAGTATGATGCCGATGAGTATGCAGCCGAGCTATTGACTCGTGCCGGGTACAATCCCAAGGCGCTGATTACCATGCTGAAGCGCTTGGAGGCTCATGGTGGTAAGGGTGGATGGTACGCCACCCATCCAAGTCCCGAAGATCGCGTAGATGAGGTGGAGGGGAAGGCCGTGGAAATCGCTGCTGCGGCGCAGGGCGAGCAACTTCGTGCGCAGCGTTTCAAGAAGTTCGTCCATGCTGGCGGCTCAGCTAAGGCGTAAGCAGGCCCTCATTCGATTTGCCGCTATCGTGGCGGTGTTTGCCGGCTTAGTGGCGGGGGCTGAGCACCTCAAGTGGCTCGATGACATCGAGAATCGAACTTGGGACTGGAGACTTCGCTACGTCGCCAAAACTGAAGTCCCTGATCCCAAAATTAAAATCGTACTGATCGATCAGTCTTCTATCGAGCACTTTTCGCAGCAAGAATCCGTAGTCTGGCCCTGGTACCGCGGCATGTACGGCGCCGTGGTTCAGTTCTTGAGAGACGCCGGCGCTCGTGCCGTCGCCTTCGATATCCTGTTTACCGAGCCGTCTGCCTACAATGTCGATGATGATCAGGCTTTTGCTTCTGCAATGAAGGGAAGCATGCCAATCGTCATGGCCGGGGCGCTGCGTCAGCAGCGGCAGGCAGCCGTCAACGGCCTACTGTTCAATGAACTTCGTCTCGTTCAGGAGAAGTCGGGTGCCGCTCGCGTGACCGAGGCATTGGGCCTCAACCTCAGCTCAGTGCCGAAGTACGCCGGCATTGAGCTGCCTGTGCAGGAGCTTTGGTCAGGAATGGGCGCGCTCGGAAATGTGAGCGCCTATCCGGATAATGATGGAATTTACCGTCATGTGCGGCCCGTAGGCGTAGTGAGCGATGTTCCCATGCTCGGACTGCCGTTCGCGCTTTATGATGCAGCCTTTCCTGCAAGCGAGATTTGGCCGAAGCTCAGGACTCGGCTCGATTCGCAGGGCCGCTTCCCGATTAGATTCAAGGGGCCGGCGCGCACCTATTCGACCTACGGCATCGACTCAATCATACTGAGTCAGCGTCAGAGAGATGAGGGTAAAGATCCCTTCGTGCCGCTGTCACATTTCAAGGACTCAATAGTTCTCGTGGGAATGGATGCTCCGGGGCTTTTAGATCTTCGTCCCACACCGCTTTCGCAGATTTTCCCGGGTGTTGAATATAATGCCACGGTCCTCGACAACATCATGCACGGGGACTTCATGCACCGTGTGGGTGTACTCGTGAATTGGGGTATTGCCGTCGTTGGTATCGGATTTTGCTCTGCAGTCATACTGCTTGGTCTTTCCTCGCTCGCGCAGGGTATCGTGGTTATCGGCATTCTGCTCGCTTATGTGCTCGGCAGTTTTGCCGCGGCACAAGCCGGATATTGGATCGATCTGGCCATTCCGCTGCTGAGCACCATTTTCGCTACGTTAGTAGCTCTGGCTCTTCAATACCGTGCTGAGGGCCGAGAGAGAAGGTTCCTTCGCTCGGCATTTCAGCAGTATGTCAGCGGAGATGTTATCGAGAAGCTCTTGGCGAGGCCCGATGCGTTGACTCTTGGTGGGGAGCGTCGAGAGCTCACGATGTTTTTCTCCGATATTGCCGGCTTTACGAGCATCTCTGAGAAGTTGCCGCCGGAGCAACTTGGCCGACTCCTCAATAGCTTTTTATCGGAAATGTCCGCCATCATCCTTAAACATGGCGGAACGCTGGACAAGTACGTCGGCGACGCCATCGTGGCATTTTGGAATGCGCCGTTGGCTGTTCAGGATCACGCGGCTTGCGCCGTGCGGGCCGCACTCGAATGTCAAAAGCGCATCGCAGAGTGCGGCCCGCTGTGGGAAAGGGAATTCGGCGTGAGACTCGCGATGCGGATCGGGCTTCACACGGGGGAAGTAAGCGTAGGCAACTTCGGTTCAGATTCACGATTCAACTACACGATCTTGGGAGATGCGGCCAATGTGGCATCGCGGCTCGAGGGCGCAAATAAAAAATTTGGCTCCTTGATACTTCTTTCATCGGTTACCGCTCGTGCCATTCAAGGCGCCGGAATCAAGGTTCGTAGAGTGGGGCTGCTGCGTCTTGTCGGCAAGAGTCAGGCGATTGAGGTCTTCGAGCCCTTTGAGGCGGATGCGAAGCCCGACCTTGCGCAGGCGATACTGTTGTTCGAGCAGGGAAGGCTTGTGGAATCACTGCAGCTCTTCGAGGACCATTCGGCGGACACGCTCGCCGCGGTCTACATAGCGCGAATTCAAAGGCTGCCCGTGCGTGAGCCGAGGCAGGATTGGAATCCGGTCTGGGAAATGACGGATAAATAGTGCCCAGAGCGCATTCAGGAGATAGCCTGCCTCGGGCCATTTCTCGCATGTATCTTCGTCCCAGCGTGTTGCGCTAGACCTACCGACAAACCCTATTTTTTGATGCGCGCTAGAAGTTTAGATTTGCCGACAGCCTAAAAGCCCGCTCGTTCGGGATATAATCCTCAAATCCTCGCGTTTGATCGAAGACTGCGTTCTCATCGTTGAGATTCAGCACTTCGAAAGTCAAGGTGCCGCGGCGATGCGGCAATCGGTAGCCTATGCCGGCATCGAGCATCCAGCCGATTGCTTGACCGTCCCCGAGCAGCGCATCATTTACCCCGGACTGCTTTCTCCACGTTGCGCGGGAGAACAAAAATGCTCCGCATGGATGAAAATATCTGAGCTGAGCGGCTGCGGTATGCGCGAGAAAATCGCTAAAGAGGTCTTGGTCAGTGAGCTCCTCGGTGGCGTACGCATAATCCAGTGTTGCTACAAGGGAGGGAGATAGCACTTGATAGATGTAGGCTCGCGCTAGGTCCTGCTCGACATGATTCTCGGCTATGGGATCTTGCTGTAACGCGACGTACTGATCCTCTGCATCGAAATCGGTGACAAGGGCCGTGCTGGCGTTCGCAATTCGCTCGGTCGGATAGCGCCTAATATACTCGCCTCCGATGTACGTTGCTCCGGGAGTCTTGTAGTTGAGGCCCAAGCCGAAGTTTCTCGATCGGGTTCCCGAAAGGTCATTGAAGCGCTGCGAGATTCCCGAGACTAAGGTCGGCTCGAGCGAGATCTGATCCTCGAGCGAGGACTTTCTCAGATTCTCGAAGTAAGCTCCGCGCAGCGTCAGGCCAGGGAATGGTTTAGCGGTGATACCGACCTTCGGATTCCAACGGCCTTGGCTATCCGTGTCCTCAAAAAACGGAGAGACTTCTCGGGCCGTTTCTAAATCCGTGCGGGTTACTCCTGCGGTCAGGTCGAGCCAAGATGCGAGATGAAAGGTCGGATACAGGTAAATATCAGTGGCCGTCAGTTCAGGCGAGCTCATGCTCGAGAGCAGCAATCCTTGGTCTGTTAACTCACCGAGCGAGTCATCAACGACTAGACTACTCTCCGAGCGGTTCGGGGTTTCATGCAGCACCTGATACCCAAAGACGATCGAAAATGGATCGGCGCGATATAGTGCTTGACTGCCCTGGCGAAACGCGGTTACGTACTCGCGCGTGCGCTGATCGAGAATAAGATCGTCAACCAATGAATCTTCCACGCCCTCGAAGATTTGAACTGAGTCGATGCTGCGCTCGGAAGGGAAGCTGGAGGTGAGCAAACGTTCGCGGCTTACGGCAAGCTCCGAGAGAATCGTGAGGCCCGGTCCGGCCCTGAACGAATATCCGAAATTAACTCCGCCTGAATCAAGCTCGGTCGTATCTTCAGCCGATTCAAAAGCCACTGATCGGTCTTGCCGGAAAAATCCGTGAGCATCAAGAAGCAGACGATGATTAGGCTGCAGCTGGTAGCGCAGCGCCGCATCCGCGCGGTAGTCGCGCAAGTAGTCTTTGCTTTTGCTGCCGTGGCCATAGATCGACGCCGCTGAGACTGCGTAGCCAAGATTGCCGGATTTTCCGGAATTGGATACTTCACCGATGAAGGCGTCGCTGCTCTCATCGTAACGCAAGTTCAGCCCAGAGCGGTGCAGCGACTGGTCGAAGAGTGAGTCGTATTCGTTGAGTGATGCCTGCCCACCGAGGGCGCTGAATAGATTGAAGCTGATAGGCGCCAGCAGATCCGCGATGCGCCGTTCCGAAAGCGTTGCATCCGCATAAAACAGCGCCGATTGAGAATCGGCGAGCAGGCGATGAGCCGAGAAATTACTCGGATCGGCGTTTAGCGCCTGAATCGCCTCAATGCGTCCCGCCTCCGTAAATCCAAGCTCGGTGAATACCTTGCTCAAACCCGCACTTCGTACTGCACTATCCTCGTCAAGCAATAGACTTGATCGGAACACCGCTCGATTGTCGTTTTTGGCAAAAGAGGTCTCGATGTCGCCGAGCGCGTCGACAAGACGATTCTGTGAGATTTGGTAAAATCCGCGATAAAGATAGGGTGTTGGATCATTAGGATCGAGGCGAATCGCTTCATCATACTCACGCTTCGATAGCTTCTCGTCCTCGAGCTCGAAGAAAGCCTTTCCGAGGTAGCTTCGAAATACGGCGCGGCTTGGCTCCAAATGTACGGCGCGCTGCAGGTCAACTTTACCTGCGCTTAAATCTCCATCATGAATCTTAGTGAGACCCAGCCCTAAAAATGGCAGTCCACTCCCCGGCGCCGAGGCCTGCGCTGCTTCGAACGCCGATCGAGCTTCGGCAGTTTGTCCCTGCATCAGCTTGATGAATCCAAGGACTGCTTGGGCGTATCCGTTGCGCGGATCGCCTTGTAGGGACTTCTCGGCATCCACCAGCGCCTCATCTCGCTGCCCAAAGCCCAACTCGAGCTCGGACTTGCGCGCCAGCAGCCCCGGGTTGCCCGGATGGGCGGACAGACCATCCTGGATTGCAGCAAGTGCACCGTTTAAATCTTTGCGGCTCTGCAAGACGAGCGAACTTGCGAGCGCAACTCCTATGCCGCCGGCACTGTGCGCCCGGGCCTGAACCATCTCGTCTGCGGCGCGATTGATGTCATTTCTGGCTAATGCCAGCAGCGCGCACTGCGCATGGGCGTGTCCGGTCAAGGCAGTCGTTTCGAAGGTCTCCGACAAGGCAAGGGTTGATGCTTCGTCAATTTGCCCCATCGCGATTAACAGATCGGTTTCTAGCAATCCACGAGCCGGACTTTTTGGGAGCTGCCGAAGGGATTTGAGAGCCGATGAGAGCTCGCCGGCCTGTGCGTGCTCTGCCACCGAACGTATGTGCCCTCGCAAGGCTGAAGATTGCTCGTATAAATCCCAATCCAAAATAACCGGGACTTCGGCGGTCCACTGTACCGCATCTGCAGGAGAGAAGGTGAGAGCCTTTACTGGGGCTTTACCCTTTAAGGTAGTGGCTTGCTCGCTGCTTTGCAGCGCAACCCTGCCAAATTTATTCTCTGCATCGACAGCGCCCTCGATGACGCTGATGGTCGCCGCCTGGGAACTCGCCTCTATGACGAATTCTGTTCCACGGATGGCTGCACTTACTACTGCGGTCTGAACCTGTAGGCCGTCCAGGGGCTCGCGGTTTAAAAAGTGCCCTTTTCCTGACTCCAAGAACACGGAGCCTTGAAGATTTGCCGCTCTAGAACGATCGAAGCGCAGCGAAGCCTTACTGCTCAGCCGCACGAACATGCCATCGGTGAATTGAATTCCGGCTCTACTGTAATCTCCGACACGGATCTCATCGCCCAATGAAAATGCCTGGCCGACGGCGCAGGGCTTCCAGTCGCCAGCACCGGCAAGTCGGCGCTCGGCCTGTCCCTCGAGGGAATAGAGGGTGGCAACCTCCGGATCTGCTCGGCTCACCCCGGGAAGCGTCAATATGAGGATCGCGAGAACAAACGTGACAGGAAGCGAACGACTCACTCGGTACGATTTAATCAAATCCATAGGTGCCCGGGTAATTCCACTGTAGACGCACTATTAGTACAAAAGTAGCATGCTCTAGGGCATTCGGAAGCGGGAATTAGCTGTCCGAAGCATCCTCGATACCATGAAATCAAAGCGGCTCGTACACCTACTTCTCGCCATCCTCGTTGGATGCCTTGTTGCTGCGCTTAGCTTCAGCAAAGCCGCCGAGCAGTTCGAGATGGGAGCCCTCAACTACTTGTTTCTATTGCGCGGCAAACAGACCCCGCCTGACAACGTGGCCGTTATTGCCATGGACGAACTTAGCTATCGCGACCTCAACGTC
Source organism: Bdellovibrionota bacterium (assembly GCA_041907145.1). Classification (GTDB taxonomy): domain Bacteria; phylum Bdellovibrionota_C; class UBA2361; order UBA2361; family JAFLCA01; genus JAFLCA01. Next base: position 8,900 of record JAYRHW010000202.1, on the reverse strand, counting down.
CCGCTCAGTCAAGCTTGGCCTCGGCGCCTGCATGCTGCGCTTATTGAACGACTAGCTGAGCTGGGGGCCAAACGAGTGGTGTTCGATGTTTTATTTTTGGATCCTGGTAGCGATCCGGCGGGAGATACGGCATTGGCCCAGGCGCTGACCAAGGTGCCGGTTTTTCTCGGCGCCGAGTCGGCAATTCAAAATGTGGCGGGGGGCAGCGGGGCTTTTTCAATCGAGGAGCTTCTTGAACCGTATGAGCCGTTCGCGCGCGCTGCCGCAGGACTGGCACTCGTCGGGTTGCCTGAGCATGATGGCGCGGTACGCAGCTTTCTCACCGAGCGTAGCGAGCGTACGGCAGAACTCCCGTCCCTGGCCGAGGCTGGAGCCGGCTTTAAGCCTGGCGATGGGCGCGATCGACCGGGTACCCGTGACCTTATCAGCTATTACGGCCCGGCCCGCAGTATTCGGACCCTCTCGTATTACCAGGTCCTGCAGAAGGAACGGCCAATCGATCCCTCCCAGGTCAAGGACAAGATTATCTATGTAGGTCTAGCGCTGCGCACCGATACGGGACCTGCTCAAAAAGACATCTTCGATACCTCGTTCGGTGGAATGAGAATATTCGGCGTCGAAATTCATGCCACTGCGGCAGCCAACCTCATGAGCGGTGCATGGATAGGCCGCTTTCCTGCTTCGTTGGAGGCGGTTACGCAGGTGGCAGTGGCGATCGCCGCGGGTTTTGCCCTGGTCAGTTCGGGCCCAATTGTCGGCGGGGCAATTGTACTAGCAGCATGGCTGTTCTGGGCGATTGCTGCCTTCCTTCTCTTTCGTGGAGGAACTTTCATTCCGGGAGCACTGCTCGTCAGCGTGGTTCTCCCAGCCGTGTACCTTATGACGACGGTTTACTTCTATTTGGTGGTCCGCCGTTCCGCGCGGCAGATGCAAAACGCCTTCGAGCTTTATCTTTCTCCTGAAACCGCCCGGCAACTTTCGCAGGGTGATTCGGCCGCCGCCTTGGGAGGATCGAAGCTCTGGGCTACGGCCCTCTTCACCGATATTCAGGATTTTACGAAAATCACGGAGTCCATGCCGGCCGAAAAGGTTGCCGAAATGCTGAACGCCTACTTCACCGAAGTAATGGATGTCGTGTTTCAAAACAAGGGGACCTTGATTAAGTTCATCGGCGATGCCGTCTTCGTGCTTTGGGGTGCACCGTTGAAAATTGACAACCATGCCGAACTGGCAGTGAGGACGGGGCTAGCTCTTGCCAAGGAGGTCGATCGTTTCAACCAGTCGGGAAGATTCCCAGCACTACATACCAGAGTCGGTATTAATACCGGGCCGATGGTGGTTGGAAATCTCGGGTCCAAGCGCCGCTTTGATTACACCGCGATAGGTGACTCGGTTAATCTGGCCTCGCGGGTTGAAGGACTCAATAAGTATTTGGGAACGACGCTGCTCTTTACGGAAAGCACCAGAAAGGATGCTGGAAATTCGATAGACGCGATCCGAGTAGGCCAGGTGAGAGTCGTCGGCAAGTCCGAGGCCGTGTGGCTTTACACGGTGTTCGATCCGGCTCCGAGTCAACAGGTCGTGTCAGTGTTTAGCCAGGTATTCGAGGATTTTCGTCGGCGCAAGTGGGCCGAATGCCTGACTCAGCTAAGCGAGGTTGAGGCCAGGGAGCCAAGGCTCAAAAAAGTATGCACGTTATATAGGGAATTGTGCGAAACCTATACCAAATCACCGCCTGCGGAAGGCTGGGCTGGAGAATTGGAATTTTCGCACAAGTAATTCATTATCCAGGAAAATCGAATGTCCAGTACTCGTTTCTCGGCTATAATTCAACGTATGCGAATACCAACTCTTTTCATCCTTGGCCTATTAAGTGCGGCTACACCGCTTCGCGCGGATGTCCAGGTGGGGCATACCTCCCAGCTCAGCTTAAGCTATTTGAATCAGGCGCCGGCCGGTCCAAGCGGCGAGCCTGCTATCAGCCCCAATGGCCGTTACGTTGCATTCACATCTCGTGCCTCGGATATTATCAGCGGGCAGACCGACAACGCGAAGGATGTTTTTGTTCGCGATTTGAAGACCAGCTCAGTAAGCAAGGTAAGCGTGAATACGGCGGGTACGGATGCCAGTGGTGATTCGGCAAATCCGTCCATCAGCCCGATTCTCCCCGATGGAACCTATGTCGTCGCGTTCGAGTCTGTCGCCAGGAACTTAGGTAGCGATCCAAATCTTACCTTCGCATCTCATATTTTCTTGCGCTACCCCAAGCTGGGCATTACCGAGGTACTGACATCTCCCTCAGTCAGTCCGGGTTTGCCCGGGGCCAATACGCATCCATCAGTGGCCTTGCTGCGAGACTCCAAAGGCGATCTGCTTGCGCGAGTCGCCTATGTCTCTGCTGCCGCAGATCTCGAGCCCGGAGATACTAACCAACTCGATGATATCTACGTCACTGAGTTCAAGCTGCCCAAGTCCACAAGTTACGACAGAGCCACGCAGGTTTTGCTGGTAGGGCGTGTGCTCCCAAATTCAGCAACTGCTAATCAGGAGCCTGATGGCCCGTCCGAGAGCCCGCAAATAAGCGGCGACGGTGAGCATGTCGTTTTCGCGTCAACGGCAACCAACTTGTTGACTGGCAGTCCGTCGGGAATCTCGCAGAAGCAAATTTACGTCGTTGATCGAACCACGCGCACCGTGAAGCTCGTGAGTAAAAATTCTAACGGGGATCCTGCCGATGCCGATTGCTATTCGCCTTCGATCAACTACAACGGTCGATACATTACCTATTTAACAACGGCTACTAATATCGTCACCTTACCAAACCCCGAGTCATATACAGCCATTCGCTATGATACCAAGACCGGGGTATCTGAGCGCATCAATGCGAGCACGGCCGGTGAGGCCAGTGACGGGGTAGTGACGGGAGCTTCGATTTCTGCGAATGGCCGCTTGGTCATATTCACCGATACGGGAGGAAATCTGGTCACGCCCGACTCCAATTCGCAGGCCGACGTTTTTCTCAAGGACATGGACACGGGGAAGCTTTCGAGAATATCCGTGGGTCCCTCAGGCGTTCAGGCAAATCAGTTTAGTGAAACTCCGGTACTTGCTGGTTCGACATTTTCAAGTCTTTCGTTATCCGGAGTGTACGCTTCTTACGCTGATAACCTGACCAGTCCATCAACATCTACGGGATTGAGCGATATTTACATGACTCCCATTACGCTCGATCCTCCTCCGTTCTCAGAGGATACTTCGATCGATGTCCCTCCAGACGTTAAAGTCGGCTCAAAGACGCTCACTTTTTCGATTCAGAAATTCGTTATTCCTCAGGGTCTAGCCATCGCGGCGGTGAGTAATCGACTCGCGGTGCGCTACCAGTTCGAAATTACCAAAAAGTCCAAGGTAGGCGGGAAAAGCAGGACTACACGAGCGAATTTTATCAGCAAGAAAAATAGCTATACATTAGCCAAGACCAAGGGTACCTATACAGTGCGAAGCCGAGTGCTTGCAATCAAGGCTTCAACCGGTAAGGTGCAGTTCAAAACCGGTTTCAGCCCGCGTCAACGATTCACGGTTTCCTAAGAGGGAAATTTTGTGTTGAAAGCCAGAGGTCTGGCGGACACCCAGCTCAGGAAGCCCATCCTGCAGGCAGCGTTTAAGCTGCTACGAGAGAGGCTGCCCAGCACTGTCTATTATCATACACTCGAGCACTCCGAGGACGTGCTGGTAGAGGCCATGCTCTTCGGAAGTGAGGATGGGCTTGATGAACGTTCACTACATTTACTCGCCATTGGGGCCGCCTTCCACGATACGGGTTTTATCGACGCCGCTAAGGAGAATGAGGCATTGGGAGCCTCGCTAGCCATTGAAGCAATGCAGAAGCAGGGCGGTTACAGTAAGTCCGAGCAGACCTCGGTCCGCTCGATGATACTGGACACCGCCCTGCACCAGACGGAGTCAGGCATGTGCCAGGTGCCGACAACGGTGCTCTCTCGCTACCTCTGTGATGCGGACGTGAGTAACCTAGGCCGCGATGACTTTTTCGAGAGAGGCGAGTCCTTTCGCCGAGAACTTGGCATGCCGAGTCCTGAATTCATGCGCATGACACTCTCGTTTTTGGAATCTCATCAGTGGCATACTCCGGCCGCGCAAAGGCTGCGGCAGGCAAAGCGGGATGCCAATCTTGCTGAGCTCCGCAGGAGAATCGCCAAAGCGAAAAATTGAATTCTACTAAATGAGGCCCTTCGTCCGCTCCGAGATAGGCACTTCCGCCGCTTTGATAAACACGGGATGAGCTGTGAGCGACGTGCGCCGCAGAAGCAGACACGAGAACTCGTCCTTCTGCCGAGCGGCGGGTGCGGCTTCTCCTTCTCGGCGCTCCATGGCAAAGGTTAGATAGCGCGGCGGATCGCCCGGCAGGGCAAGGACGAGCTTGCCATCCTTGGAGAAGGTCGGATTTTTCTCAAAGACAATGACCAGGCAATCGATTGCAGCAATGTCCTCACTCATCGCGGTAAGCCAAGAACCAAAGCCGGGTAGAGGCCTGATTGCTTGCGGTGAAACCCAGGTCCACACCTGAGACCCCTGTATTTGAAGTAGTTGGCCGCTCGGGATCACTGCTTCAGCCGGGGGTAGGAGAGTAGGGTCCGCAGGCCGGATATCCTGAGGGCTGGGCGTAGCATCGAGAGACATACAGTACCTCCACTGCCGCTATAATCCTGCGACCGCCGCGGCTAACAAAGCGATTATTTTTTTGATTGCAGCGTCTTCTCAAACTGCTGACATGCTTTGGTGAAATTCTCGGCTACGAATTCTTCGGGACTGGCTAAAGAAGCGTACACCGCCTTCAGTTCGACACTGTACATGCCGTTGGCCGGTGATAGTTCTGCAAGAATACTCGACAGTGCCATGGCAATCTGCTCAGCTGACTCGTACTGGAGCTGGGCGCTCTGAGCCCCGGCCTTCACCGTGGAACGCAGCAATGCATGAAGAGAGGCTGAGTCGAGCGCGGTACTCTCGAAATAGTCGCGGCTCTGAGTCAACGATTTTTCCAGCGCTCCTACATCTCCTGGTGCGCCGGTTTCATAGAATGACTCATGCAAATTCTTAAGTCCCGCTTCGACGGGTGATGCGAGCGGTGAATGAAGCGCCTCGAGCGATTCCTTTACGACGAACAGAGATGAAGTGTTGAGCCGAAGCTGGCCCGGCCGTCCTTCATAGTCTCTGGATTTCCACTGCTTCTGACTGAGTGAATGATGACAGGAGTAGCAGGATAGCAGTGATAGTTCCGGGAATGCTCCAGCACGCGACCACTTTGGCGACTGCAATGCTTTTAGCGCGGTTTGTGCGATGCTGACTTGGCCAACGAGCCAAGCACGCGCTGAACTATAGACGGCCTTTCGCGCTTCGTAATCGCTATCCACTACCCAATGTTTTGGCTGGAGCATGCTGAAGGTATCCAGTTCAAAACTAAGTCGCGGATGGCCAGCTCCAATCAAACGGTGATTGACGACTGCCTCATTGCTCCCGTAGTGGCAACTCAGGCAAAGATTTGCACGATTAGAAAGTGGAACGATGTCTCGCAACCCAAGATTCAGGTTCTGACTGTGAGTAGTCCGCGCCTGATAATGCTCCTTAAGGTACCCCTCAGCTGCTCCGTGGCAGGACTCGCAACTCACGCCGTCTTCAGTTCTAAACTGGGAGTGCCTAAGCGACTCTGATTCGACATAGGTGCTGTGGCAGCGTAGGCACCAGGGCTCCTTTTCAGGACTGGAAAGTCCCAGGTGCTTCGCGATGGTTTTGGCCGAGTCGCCGGTTAGACTAAGCCAAGCTTGAGCATGTCGATCATGTTTTGACCACGTGGTGTACTCATTTTGAAGGACATTGCTGGAGTCGCGTGGACTTGCGGCGCCGTGGCAGTTGGAAGCTGAGCAGGAGGCCGCGCCCATGAATTTGTGCTGGCTCGGGCCAGCCCAGGCGGCATCCAGGGCCAGGATCCAAGTGAGGGCCAGCACCGCACAAGGCAAGAAGGCATGGGGCCGGCGAACTTTCTGGGAATACATAAGAAAACGCATAAGTTGCGGTGGGATTCAGCTTCATCCAACTCGCCACCTATGCTATATCCTGAAACCGGCGCGTTCTTGAAGCCTAAACTCTTTCTGCATGCAATCTATCGCTCGATTTTTCTTCCTCTTGAGTTTCTTCTCGGGGCGGGTGGTTTATTAGTCTGGACTCGTAACTGCACGATGTATGCCTAGTCATTATGAAGTCGCGATTATAGGGGCTGGCCCGGGCGGATTGGGAGCGGCTACTAACGCTGCAGTGCGCAAGATTTCGCACGTGCTTATCGAGCGTCGAGAAATCGGGAACACCGTTTTCGATTATCAGAAGCGGAAGCTGGTCATGGCAGAGCCCGCCAAGCTTCCTCTGCGAGGGCATGTGAAGTTTGCGCAGGGCAGTCGAGAGGAAATTCTCGATGGTTGGAATGCCGCCGTGAAGGCCACGGGAGTCAACGTGCTCAGGGCCGAAGTTTCCTCTATCAAAAAAAACGGGGAACTATTCGAAATCGGTGGGAAGGAAGTACTTTGTACGGCTAAGTACATCGTCCTGGCAATTGGGCTCCAAGGAACGCCGCGCAAGCTCGGAGTACCGGGGGAAGATCTCTCGCATGTGGCCTATACGCTGGCCGATCCCGACGAGTTCACCGGGAAGAATATTCTAGTTGTCGGTGCCGGAGATGCGGCAATCGAGAATGCGCTAGCCTTGGCTGAGAAGAATGCTGTCTCGATTCTTAACCGCACGGCAGAATTTGCGCGGGCCAAAGAGGCGAACGCCGCCAAGATTCTCGACGCTATTAATGCAAAGCGAATAAAAATGTTTGCCAACTCCGAGATGGGCAGGGTGGAGCAGGGCTTTGCATACATCAATACCCAGGAAGGTGAATGCAAGGTCCCTTGCGATCAGATTATCGCGCGGCTGGGCTGCAACTTGCCGCGTAAGCAACTGGAAGGTTACGGAATCAAATTCCCCAATCCCGACCCTGCCTCGGTGCCGATCGTAAATCATCGCTATGAGTCGAACGTCCCTGGGTTATTTATTGTCGGGGCTCTGATTGGGTATCCCCTGATCAAGCAGGCCATGAATCAGGGATTCGAGGTAGTCGAGCATATTTGCGGCAACCCCGTGGAGCCCGCCGATCAAGTTTTGATTGACGAACGGCTCGCCCATCTCAAGGGCAAGAGTGCCGACAATCTGGCAATCATTCGCAAGGCATTGCCGCTCTTCAGCGATTTGAGCGACTCGCAGTTTCGCGAACTGATTATTGAGTCCACGGTGCATCAATTCTCTCCCAAGCAGAAAGTATTCGAACGGAACGACTACTCCGATACTTTTTTTAGCGTTGTCTCCGGAGCGGCCAGCATAGAGCTGCCAAGCGGCGGTACTATCAGCATTACCCCAGGAAATTATTTCGGTGAAATGGGCTTGCTGTCGGGTCGTCGCCGCGCCGCCACGGTGCATGTGGCAGAGGAGGGCATATTTCTCGAGACCCCTCGCAAGCAAATGCTCAAGCTCATGAGCTCCGTGCAAAGCGTTAAGGACAATCTCGATCGTGCCTTCATGCAGCGAGCACTTGAAACATCGATTTTCCCGGAAGCGGATCCAAAATTTTTGAGAGAATTAGTCACTCAGTGCAAACAGAAGCTCTTCAAGAAGGGCGAAGTGCTCTTTAAGGAGGGGGACCCTGGAGACTGTCTGTACGTCATTCGCAAAGGGTCAGTTAAAGTGTCGCGCCGAAACTCGGCGGGGATTGATGTGGCTCAGACCTATATTGCTGCGGGGAATCCAGTCGGTGAAATGGCTCTTCTCAGTTCTGAAACCAGGGCGCGCAGCGCTACGGTTACTGCTCTCGTGCCGACCGAGACCATCGTCATCGCTAAGACCGATTTTCAGGGGCTCCTGTCCGCAAATGCGAGGGTACAGGACAGGATTGAAAAATTGGCGCGCGAGCGAGAAGTTCAGAATATCACTTCAACGCTGAGCGCGCAGGCCGGATCAATTTTAGACTTCGTCATGGCACAGGGTGTGACGGATGCCGACAACGTGCTGCTCATCGACTCCGATCTATGCGTGGGGTGCGATAATTGCGAGAGCGCATGCGCAGCTACGCACGGAGGCTACAGCCGGCTCGATCGCAAGGGTGGAAAGAGCTTTGCCTCGATTCAGATTCCGATATCCTGTCGACACTGCGAGAACCCGTTGTGCATGCTGGATTGTCCGCCGGATGCGCTGACCCGCCGTCCCGATGGAGAGGTGATCATTAGGGATTCTTGCATAGGCTGCGGAAATTGCGTTCGCAACTGCCCGTATGGAGTCATCAAGATGGTTTATGCAGGAGAGAGTGGGTTCTCGTTGCTCTCGATGCTTGGTCTAAAAAAGAAGAAGGGCCCCGCCAAGGCTGGAAAGTGCGATATGTGCGGACATCTCGATGGCGGGCCGGCATGCGTGCGCTCTTGCCCGACGGGAGCTGCTATGCGGGTCAATCCCTCCAAATTACTGACGCTGGTGACGGCGAAGCGAGGAAGCTAAATGACGGAAGGGTTCCTCTTTTACAAACGCGCGCTATGGCTCAAGGTAAATGCGCTTGCGCTCGTGATATGTACAGGGCTGTACATGGTCGAAGTTCCCGTTGGCGGCAGGAACGGCTGGAGCTGGCTTGGATACAGCTACGGCATTTTGGCAGCTGTCGGAATCCTCTATCTCTTGTGGTACGGAATTCGCAAAAGGTCCTATCACTCGTCCTCCACCACGCTTAAAGGTTGTCTTTCTGCCCATGCCTGGCTCGGCGTTTCCCTCTCGATCCTCGTGCCGCTCCACAGCGGGTTCGAGTTCGGTCTCGA
>JAYRHW010000201.1:0-22050 GCA_041907145.1 Bdellovibrionota bacterium | reverse complement strand
TCATTCTCATCCTGCATTGAAATGCCGATAGCGGCCCCCGAAAACTCCTTGCCTGCAAGCAGCAGTTCATTTCTAGACCCCAGCGTGAAATCCACGATCAGATCCTTAAATTCCTCTGCAGAAAGCAGTCGATTACTATCCAAAAGTAAGATTGCTTCCTCGTTGCCTGAAATATTGAGTGTTTCCTGAAGGCCTATATAAATCAGCAATGCATGCCCCTTGGGGCCCGGTATAGAAATCGAAGCAAATGGATTGTTGGGATTGTTCGATATCGAGACTCGCAGCCCCTCGGCCGTTCCATCCTTAGCGGGTATCCTTAGGGCAAAACTTCCATGCGGGCGAATCGGGTAATGCTCGCCAGTGGGAAGAATTAACTCGGAGTAGGAGTTGCTCTTGCGATCGAATCGCACAAAAAAGCTGCGCGTCCCCGCAATCGGCAATCTTGTCGGATCGACTTCCTGCACATTGAACGCATCATTGGTATACGCGACAAAGATACCGCTGCTATCATCGCTACGATTTACTGGAATGACGATCGAATGGCGATCGATTCCCATACGAGCAAAGGGACCAACGCCCACAAATTGAGCAGCGGCCTGGCCAAACCCGAAGCTCAGCGTGGTTACCGCGATAAATCCGCAGATTCGCTTCCGCATAGTCAGCAAACTTTGAAAGGTCCCCATACCTTGGTGATATCGGCAGTACCTTAAGACTAGTAAAGCGCCGCGATGAATTGGCCGATTCTGCTACTGGGGAGCACTTATGACCGTCGAACGACTCGAGATAAATAGAATCAGTCAAACAGGTGAAGTTCTGCGAAAAATCAGCTGCTTAGCTGGTCGCATAACGGTGTTCCGCTCGAACATAGATAGGGAGTATGAACTCTACCGCGCGGCCCTGGCTGGGTGGGAAACGAAAGACAGAGTTTCTCTCCAACTAGACGGAGTGACGTTCTCCGCCCGCAAGGCATGCATGATCGGCTTTGGTGAAGCTTTTGCAAGCGAGCCCGGCGATCCTACCGTTCACGATTTCCTCCTGCAGGCGGGCGTGCCTGACGATCGAGTTGAAACCGAACTCTTGGATCTGGGTCTTGGCGGACTAGCTAACCAGCGCTGCAAGATGCTTGGTCCAGTACAAGAGCGGGTGCTTAGACTGGTCGCAGCGATTTATCAAAATCCCCCTGTGATTGTGCTCTATGAACCCTTTGAACAAGTTGCCGAGCAATGGCGCGAGGTTCTAGGTCAGCGTCTCTCCAGTCTCGTATGGAAGAAGAAATCGATCGTCGTGGTAGTGCGCCTGACCAACCGCCCTGAATGCTGGGTAGAAAACGAGCATGTTGCCAGAGTGCAGCTTGAGCGCCCGCGCAAGCGCACCATCGGATTCGGCTCGGATATTGACCCGATTAACGAAATGGCTATGCAGCTTCGCGCGCAGTCAACAGCCATCGATCTACGCAGCCTCACCAAGCCAAGCAGCCGGTGGGGACAGCTACTCTGGCTATTTCAACACTCGAGGCTCTTTGGATATAGTGTCGTCATCGCCGCGGCGGCTGCCTTCTGCGTCGGATTTACCTGGTACACGAATCAACGCCTGCCGTCTAATTCATACAGCAGTGCGAGCCCTGATCTCGGGGGTACTACGATCCTAGCTGGGACAGGCAATTCAGCGACGTCTCTTGAAACAGGTGCTGGACGGAGCGCTTCCGCAAATCAACTGACGAGCATCTCAGGGCAGCGACGTTCCCCTGCCACAGCATCGGCGCTCGACGGTTACCCCCAGGAGATAAAAGAATCCGTGATTCTGGCGTTCAACAACCCCGACGCTCTTCTCGAGGAGCAGAAGGCTCGTGCCGCCTCTGTAAGCTTCTCTGGGGCCGCTACAAATCGATCCTCGCTGCCTCCCGAGGCATTGCAAAACATACATGGCAATTTCGGTCGGTCAGTGACGCACTCGTATCAGCCTGACGCCGAGAATCAATTCGAAGCACCCAATGAACAGGAACTAGAAACAAGACGTGAGGAAATCCGGCAGAAGTTCCTTGAGGCCATCCAACGAAGCCAGGCAGATGGCGCCGACGGCTCGGCATCATACTAACTATCGCGCGAGCTAGGCCGCACCAATGTCGTTAGGACTTCGACATGGTGAGTTTGCGCAAACATATCGAGGACTTTAACCTCATCCACCGCGTAGCCCAACTCACTAAGCGCTCGCAAGTCCCGGGTCAAGGTAGGAAGGCTACAGCTCACGTATACAATCGAATTTACTTGAGGGCTCTTAAAGAAAGGTAGTAGCTCCTTCATACCCGAACGCGGCGGGTCAACTAAAATGGTTGAAGTCAGCGAGTTTCTCTTCAGATAGCGCTCGCAGGTAGCATGCACGAACGTAAGCTGATGCGAGAGCTGCGCCTCCTCCGCTCGGCTTCTTCCCAGCAATACCAAAGCCTCATCGGCCTCGACCGCAGTGACATTAAGCGACTTTGCGGCCAGCGGAATACTGAAATTTCCACTCCCCGCGTACAGCTCAGTTACTTCTCCATGACATACAAGATCGCACACTGAATCTACCAGCACCTTATTGCCCGCGGCATTAATCTGCGAAAAGTGTCCGGTCGGATAACTGGGGATGTCCTCCTCGCCGAAGTGTCGCTGGCTAAAAATCACGCGATTGTCTCGTTCAACAACTATGTTTGCAAATTGAACATGAACCTGATTCCAAGCAGGGAAGGGGAAACCTGCCTTCTCGCGGAGCTTCAGCAAATAAAAAATCTCGCCACTCCATTCTTCAATGGTAATTGCGCCAATTTCTCTGGACATGCTCAACACGAACGGACGTATGTCGGACATGGCGGCATTGAGCTTCTCGTCAGCCAGTAGGCAACGCTCGATATCCACCACGTCGCCGCTCCCTGCGCGGTAAAATCCGAGATCGCCTCCGGCGTTTAGGTGCAGAGAGATTCGCCGGCGATAGTGAAATTCAGGCAGTTCCTTGCCAATCAGGGCTACGCCGCGTCTCGGCTGAATCTTTCCTTGAAATTGAAGCGTGCGTTCAACCATGACGCGCTTGGCTTCACGTTGCGCCGCAATTCTCATATGCTGGAGATCGCAGCCACCACAGATCCCGAAATGCGGACAAGGTGCTGCGGTTCGGTCGGGCGAAGGCTCGATAATTCGCAAGAGATCGGCGCGGAATAGGTTCTTCTCCTCGGCTACGATAGCGGCTTCTACCCGCTCCCCGGGCACAACATCCCGGATGAAAACTTTCTTCTTGGGAATTTCCGGACCCGCTTCGATGATATCAGCGATAAACTCTCCGCCATGCGCTAGCGCGCCGACCTGGACTTGAATAGGGGAATAATCCACGACTGCGCTGCTTAAATTGCGTCCGAAAGTGTTGAGAAATTGAAACTCGAAACTTTGACCGCCGGCACGCACATTTTAAGGTGCTCAACTTCATTTCCAACTGCAGGGACGGCAACACTCATATCAATGATATTGCGCAGTACCTCTGGGGGAGATTCGTTGAAGCGGAAATTCTTTATTGGGTACTGGACTTTGCCATTTTCAACCCAAAAAATGCCGTCGCGGGTAAGTCCGGTGAGCAGCATTTTTTGCGGATCAACATCGCGAATATACCAAAAATTAGTAACCAGTACTCCGCGCTCAATGGACCGCAGAAGCTCATCGTAGCTGCGCTCCGAGCCCTGCATGATGATATTGCCCGGAAATGTCACTGGCTCGGCACCGCACTGCTTTGCCCAGAAGCGTTCAGTGATCAAGTTCCTGAGGCGTCCATCCTCGATCCAAGTTGTCCGGAGACGCGGTAAGTACTCCGGTCCAAACGGGGTAACCGGGACCCGGTCATGCTTCGGATCGCTGTATACCGTTATATTTGCGGGAAATAAACTCTGCCCCAACTTGGTCTTCCCACCAGCTTCAGAAAAGTAGCTTCGCCCCTCATCGGCGGAACGCCGTGCCATATGGCTGAACATGAAGCCCAGCATGTCCGAGAAGGCCGAGGGCTCCAAAAGCGCTGGGTACCGACCTGGGGGCAGCTCCCGTGGCTCTCGCGCACTGAATGCTCGCTCAATTGCCTGTCTTGAGAGTTTTTCTAAATCAAGATCCCCAACTCGAAAGGAGGCAAGCTGCACCTTATTAGAACCTCGGCCTTCATAGGTCCTGGCGGTAGTAGAGTAGCCAGCGTGCGTAGTCCTATAGGTGGCTCGCAATCCATTCGAGGTTCCCACGGCTGAGGACTGGCTGCCATAACTGAAGAATCCCGCTAGCTCAATCTTTCGTTCACGGGAAACTTTCAAGCAACGAGCAACAAGATCGGTGGCAGCTGCCGGCGTAAACGCGGCTGTTTCCTCGTCAAAACTATGAACATCAGAAAACTGCTGCTCCCTTCCTAGCGGCGGCATAAATTCCGGGTTCTCCGGGGACAAGCGCGCCAGCTCCTCGGATGCTCTCACAGCCGCCTCGAGTCCCTCGTCACTCAGATCGTTGGTCGAAACAGTGCCGGACTTGCTTCCGAAATTCGAGGAAACCTGCGCAGTCATTCCCCGCGAAGCGCCGCAAGTCGTGACCGTATTCACGGCAAAGCGCAGGTCCAGAGATTCGCCCGCACCAACCCACACGGACATACTTTCCGCCTGCGAAAGCTTCAAAAGCCGCTCAAGAATGCTCTCTGCTGACCGGGTGTTAGGCATATCTAGTACTTCGTCTTGGTGTTGAGAATATTGATATTTCTGAAACGAGCAGGAACAGCGCCGTGACTTACCGGAGCCGCCTGGCAAGGCTGACCCTTTCCGCAAAAGAACGACCCACCCAGAAAGTACTCAGAGTCATCGCACAACGCATCGCAAGAATTCCAAAAATCGACAGTGTTACCCTGGTAAGCCACGTCACGAAGCATATTGCCGATGCGTCCGTTCTTAACTTCCCAGAATTCTTGCCCAGTGAACTGAAAGTTATAGCGCTGCTGATCGATACTCCAGCTCCCATCTCCAATCACCAAAATCGCATCGTCAGTTCCGCCGATGAGCTCATTCAGTGACAGCTTCTTCTTTCCCGGCTGCAAGGAAATATTCGGCATACGCTGCAACGGGACATGCGACCAGCTGTCGGCATACAAGCAAGCATGGGATTGAGTTTGATTGACGTAACCGGCCTGCTCTCGAGTTGTTTGGTAGTTGACGAACACACCATCTTTGATGATCGGGAATTGAGAAGTTTGCACCCCCTCGTCATCGAAGCCGCAGGTCGAAAGACCGCCCTCAGCAGTACGATCTGCAAAGATATTCACCAACTCAGAGCCATATTTGAGTTTTCCGAGTTTATCGGGCGTCATAAAGCTGGTGCCGGCGAAATTAGCCTCGTAGCCCAACGCCCTATCAAGTTCAGTCGGATGCCCGCAAGACTCATGAATGGTAAGCCATAGGTTGCTCGGCATAACGATTAAATCACGCTTGCCGGGAGCGACCGACTGGGCCCTAAGTTTCACCTTGGCATTCTCAGTGGCCTTCTGAATCTCCTCGCGATAGGGGAACTCTTCTATATATTCATAGCCGCGACCAACCGGTGCCGTAATGGTCTTACGAGAGTCGAAAAGACCGGATTTCTTATCAACAACAGTTGGATTTGCCTCCGTCCACATTCGATACAAATCCTGCGTGATGGAGGCTCCTTCCGAGGATCCAAAGAATTTCCATTCATTCACGAACCACATAAACGAGTCGCAAAAATTTGCACCGTGATCCTTGGCAATTTGATTAACCGACCGCAATAGATCGACCTTCTCGGTTAGCGGCACGGCAAAAGGATTGCGCTTGATGGGAGTTTTCCAGCTCGTCTGAAAAGCCCTCTCCCTCGTCAATTCGACGGGGCGAATCTGTAGGCGCGAGTTGGCTTTCGCAATAGAGCAAGCCAGCGCGGCGCAGCGCTTAATTTCAGCTTCGTTCAGGGTATCGCTGGCGGCAAAGCCCCAGGTCGCATCGACAAGAACCCGCACCCCGAAGCCCTGGTTGAGAGTCTCCCCAGCGTGTCGGACCTTATCTTCACGAGTATGGATCTGCTGATCTCGTATTTTCAAAACACGGAAGTCAGCATACGAAGCCCCGCAAGTCCTAGCATTAGTCAGGGCAAGATCGAGTAAGTTCTGAATCACGCGTGCGTCCATGACGACATTCTCGCATGGCCACCTGCGAATCTCCAGGGCTATCGGGTTTCCTGAGGAACCCCAAGTATATCTTTGGGACGAAGCGGCAGCCCGAGTGCGTAACGCCGAAGAAGGTCAAGCGCGGAGAATGCGGCGAACTGTCGAACCATTTTGCGGGAAGCGGAGGCAAAACTATAAAATGCTTCCGTCTTACCTCTATCGGCAAGGCCGATATAGAAAGTACCGACGGGCTTTTCGGGAGAACCGCCATCCGGACCAGCAACGCCGGTCACCGACACGGCCAGGTCGGAGCCAAATCGCTTGCGAGCACCCTCCGCCATTGCACAGGCGACCTCATGACTGACAGCGCCGTGCCTGGCAATAAGCTCCGCCGGCACTTCCAGGAGAGAGGTCTTGGCGGAATTGCTATAGGAAATGATTCCGCCCAGGTAATATGCGGACGAGCCTGGAGTGTTCGTCAGCAGCGATCCAATGCCGCCCCCTGTGCAGGATTCAGCAGTGGCTACGGTCAATTTGCGTTGGAGAAGTGCAAGGTGCAGCGCTTGCTCAATCGTTTGATCCGGCGCTTCAGAAAATATGAAGTCCTTACCGACAGCCCGTCGAGCCTGCTCGACGAAAGCGTCCAAATCCGTCACCGAACCGGACGAGGAAACCTTCACGATAATCTGAGGGTAATGTGCGCGGTATGAGATAGAAATTTCTGACGGTACCCCCTGGGCCTCTATCATTTCTCCAACTTTTGCTTCAGGCCGCCCGAAGATATTGAGAGTTCTTGTCTCGCGCAGCGCAGGGGATCCGAAGAGCTCCCGCGCCATTGGCGCTAGATGATCAGCGAACATTCGCCGCAGTTCATGAGGAACCCCGGGCACCACCGCAATGTATCTCTGTGCTTGCGCGGTGCCAAAAGTACAGCGGAATCCTGCCGCAGTTCCAACCGGGTTTTTGAGTACGGCAGCGCCTTCGGGAAATTGGGCTTGCTTGGTATTCGAGCCGTCAAAAGCTCGCTTTCGCTCACGATAGCGCGCTTTAAGGTCCTCGAGCGCTTGCGCATCGAGCCGGAGAGGTCGGCCAAGAAATTCTGAAACAGCTTCACGAGTTAAGTCGTCGGACGTCGGACCCAGACCGCCGCTTATGATCAACAATTCTGAACGCTCCAAGAGGAAGCGAACAGCGGCTGTAATGGCGGGAATATCATCACGGCAGGCCAAGATCTCCTGAATTTCAATGCCGAGTTGTTCGAAGGAGTTAATCAGAAAGCGTGAGTTAGTGTCCTCGATTCGACCATCGAGAATTTCACTGCCAGTACATAATATCGAGATTTTCCCGCGCATGGCCGCAGTATACTCGGCAGAAGCCCGACTATGGTAGGCTAATCAGATGTTAGAACGGTGCCCCGATTGCAGAATGGCCACGGCTCAGTGCCTGTGCGGTCTCATTTCGCCGATTGCAACCAAGACTCGGGTAGTCGTGCTGATGCATTGCGCCGAACGAAATAAGCCCAGCAACACCGCTCGACTGGTTTGTCGTTCGCTTCCAAACAGCGAGATACGCTACCAGGGGGAAATCGGCAAACCGCTTAATCTTGAAGGTCTCGATGACCCCACCCGCGAGATACTTATTCTTTATCCCGAAGCCTCGGCTGCTGCTCTGACTACGGAAACGGCTCGACAATTAACGAAGCCGGTTACCTTACTTGTACCCGATGGAACCTGGAAGCAGGCCAAGAAAATCGCTGCGCTTGCCACGCATATTCCGGGCGCCCGCAGAGTCTGCGTGCCCTCCGCAGAACCCTCTCGCTATCGATTGCGAACTCCTAAGCGAGAGACGCAGCTATGCACGCTCGAGGCCATAGCTCGAGCGCTTGAGGTTTTAGAGAATAGAGGGGTACGCCTGAAGCTCGAAGCACTTCTGGATGAAATGGTCACTCGTGTTCTTAAAAGCAGATCGAGGCCGCGCTAAACTTTTGGAGACGCTACATCCGATAGCGCCGCCACCTGAACTCTCTCATGCTGGTCCGAAAGCAGTTTGAGCGTTGCGCGTAGGTATCCAACAGGAATAATTTCGCCACTTTGCGGCATGCGCGGCAACTTAATCTCGAGCGGGTTCACATAAACCCCGCGATCATAGAAACTAAAGTGCAAATGCGGACCACTGGCCAGTCCGCTCATCCCCACAGCGCCAATGATATCTCCGCGCCTTACTCGCGAACCGCTGTGCAGGCCTCGGGCGATTCTGGAGAGGTGCAGATACGCAGTGGCGTAGCGATCTCCGTGTTGAATTTTGATCATATTGCCCGCCTCGCCGATGTATCCCGCAGTCGATACTACTCCGTCAGCAACGGCACGAATCGGAGTACCCAACGGAGCTGCAAAGTCAACGCCATTATGCGGCCGGTTTACACCGAGAATCGGATGGAAGCGCGCCGTAGAAAATACCGAGGAAATGCGTGTGAACTGAAGTGGATAGCGAAGGAAGAAATTCCCTAATGGCTGTCCATCTTCATCGAAATAGCGCACTGACCCGTCTTGGGCTACGAAACGAACTGCCGCATAGGACTTTCCGTTGACACGGAACGAAGCAGCTCGCACGGTCGTAGACTCCAGAGGCTCACCATCAACAGTCATGCGTTCGGAATAAATAACGCTGAAGGAATCCCCACTGCGAACTTGTCGGGAGAATTCGATTTGGCCGCCAAAAATATCGACAAGCTCATTAATCACAACATAGGGGATGTCCTGATCTTCCGCCGCCTGCGCAAATGAACGCGTTATGCTTCCGGAGGCGACACGTTCTCTTTCCGTGATCGCCGCCTCAGATGTGCTGACCCGATACCCCTTGCGGGAATCTCCCTCGATAATCAGCGCGCGGCCGTCTTTGAGCTTGCGCTTGAGTTGAACGACATCGCCTTCTGCGCTGATCGTCAGAGTAATCCTCTCGCCCTGTCTGAGTGCCGTCCCCGTAATTCCTGACCTCTCGAGCGCCTTGCCGGCGAGGATTGCGCCCGATACGGTACCGCCATACGCCGTCCAGATTTTGGTAAGAGTGTCCCCGGATTTAACTACATGCACGACTGACTTGGCTTGGACATCAGGCACTGCTAACGCCTCGGGCGCCTGCTGAACAGCGGCAGGTCCCGACTCAATCAGGGAGTTGCTCGACGCCGGAATATCATCCTTGCGCTCTACAATCGAACTTGGTGAGTTCGATGACTCAGTGCTGGTCGAATCGACAGTAGTGGAGGCAACAACTCCGGAAGTAGTGCGCGAGAGATAAACCGAGCGAAGTACTAAGCAGCTCAGTAATACGCAGAGCTGGATCGCCAGAGTTCCAATCGTAAAAGATGCAACAGGGTTTTGGGAAATTGTCTTAGAAAACGACATAGGGTTATGAGTACAATAGCTGCGGGGTGTAGAACAATATAACAACTTGCCAGCATTTGATATTTCAGACTTAGGCTGGCGCTGTTTTGGTGTATAGAATAATATTTGTCTATGGAGCAGGCGCCGATTCTTGGTCTCGACGTAGGTGACAAGCGCGTTGGAGTGGCAGTCACCGATCAGGGGCTTCTTCTTGCGCACCCCGTTGCGACTTATGAACGTGCCGCCGGCAAAGCTGAGAGAGAAATCATCGCAATAATCGAGGCACGCAAAGTGAGCACTGTCGTTGCTGGCCTTCCGCTAAGTGATGATGGAGAAAAAAATCAACAATGTGAAAAGGTTGAGAGCTTTTGCCGTCGACTGCAAAAGCGGGTGGACGTAAAGCTCGAGTTTGTCGATGAGTATGCTAGCTCATATGAGGCGGAAGCTCGGCTACGGAGCGCTGGCAGTAGGGGAAAGGACATGAAGAGGAGCGGCAAACTTGATGCTGCAGCGGCCGTACTAATTCTTCAGTCTTATTTGGACTCCCGGAAAGGACAGTAATACCTCCAGCAAAAACCCTATTGAGGGGAAGCTTTTGTTGATGACATCCTTAACTTCATGAATTCTCTAAGCCGAATCGGAATCATACTTCTTGCCCCAATTCTGGTGGCGCTTCTGACGTACATGTTCATGCGCAGCGCGTTTTTGTCTGCGGTTGATCAGAATAACAAGGAAATCGTACTCATTGAGGTGCAACCGGATAAGAACTTCCGCGAAATCTGCAAGTTACTGCAGGAAAAGGGGGTCGTAAAGCACTGGTGGAGCGTCGAGATTCTAGCCCGTATTAACAGAAGCGACCGGGCCATAAACGCAGGGGAATACGAGCTTTCTCCCTCCATGGACCCTCGCGCGGTGCTGACTAAGCTGGCCTCCGGCGAGGTGTTCAAGCGTAAGGTTGTCGTCAAGGAAGGGATGTCGGTATGGGAAATCGGCAATCTCGTTGAGCAGGCTGGGCTCATGTCAGCCCAGGATTTCGACAATGCCATAGTCGACCCCAAGCTGCTCGCCGAGGCGGGGATCTCGGCCCCATCTTTCGAAGGCTATCTTTTCCCTGACACCTACAACTTCTCCCGTCCGATTACTGCACGGGCCATCGTATGGCGCATGCTCGAGGAAGGCGAACATCACTGGCCGGCCGACTTCTCGGCACGCGCCGATGAGCTGCAGCTATCCCGACACGAGGTGCTAACTCTCGCCTCAATAATTGAGAAGGAGTCAGGCAAGGTTGATGAGCAGCCGTTGATATCATCGGTATTCCACAACAGACTAAGTCAGGGAATGAAGCTTCAATCCGATCCCACCGTCATATACGGAATACCCAATTTTAACGGCAACCTGACGAAAGAGGACTTACAGACGCCAACCCCGTATAATACGTATATGAACTTTGGATTGCCGCCGGGGCCCATCGGCAACCCGGGCGATTCAGCGATCAAAGCGGCGTTGTATCCGCAAGAGTCTACGTACCTATTCTTCGTAGCTGATGGAACCGGAAGACATGTCTTTTCGACGACCCTGCAGGAGCATAACGAAGCAGTCAACCTGTACCAGCGGAACAAGAACAAGCAGCCCGCGCCTGCACCTGCAGCTCCCTAAGGCAGATTTGCTTCAGGATTGTTTAGCATCGCCGGGGATTTCATGACCCTCGTTTCGGCCATCACTGCAGTTCAAGCGCGGATTCGCCGCCATAGATTGCTGCTCATCGCGCTCCTGATTTTCATCGCGCTCAGCTACGCCTGCGCCGGGTTCCTGCTGGTGTGGAACTTTGCTCGACTCGGCGCTGCGCTTTTGCTGGTCGCAGGATTGGGTGCAGCTTTGGTAATCGCAAATCGAAGGCGGCTCTTTGCTTCTCCCACACAGGCCGAATCCTGCGCACTTCTCGATGCCCGGCTTGGCACCAAAGATCGCGCTCTCACCTACGCAAACTTGCAGCAGTCTCCTCACATCGAATTAGGTAGCGCCAAACGCAGCCTTATCGAGCGGCAGCTCGAGCCGTACCTCTCCCGCTTTGATCTATCGCTTCTGGTACCGTACAAGATTGATGCCCAGATGCGGAGAACCTTGTACACACTCCCGATTATTTGGCTGCTCAACTTCTATCTGCTGCATCATCTCGAGTTACCCGGCATCAATGCCGCAAATTCAGCCGAAGCCAGGAAAATTGAAGCCCTGCTCGAACAAGAAGCAGCGCTTCCCGAGTTCGTACGAAGCGAGCTCAAGGCACTGGCAAAAACGCTCGATCAGCACGAGCTTACCGACGCTGAAGTAAAATCGGCTGTCGATCGCGCGGAGGCAGCACTCGAACAGGCTCAGCACGATCTAGAGATCGAGGCTGAAGAGAATAAAGAGGGACAGAACGACACTGTAGAGAATTCCGCACCAGAGGCAACGCCTACTCCCGTGCCGCCAACTCCGACTCTCCCAAGCGATGAGCAGGCCGAACAACCTCGGTCAGAGCAGAAACAGGAACCACAGGAACAACAAAAGGAGCAAGAACAAAAGTCGGAGGAGTCTAAAAAGGAACAGGATAAGGGCAAAAATCGAGACGATGTCGACCAACAGCATGCCAATAAAAGCAGTGGACAAGGGGATTCCAAGGACCAACAAAAGCAGCAGCAGGAACAGCAGGGGCAGTCCGGTCAACAGCAGAAGAAGGATGGGAAGAGCCAGGACGGCGAGGGCCAAGGCCAAGGGAAGGGAGAGGGCCAAGGACAGGGAGAGTCAAAATCCCAAAAGGAAAATCAGCAACAGAACGGAAAGCAAGGTCAAGGAGCCGGGGCAAGCGGCAGTCAGTCGGGAGAACAGAAGCAACAGGACGGCAAGCAATCAGACCAGGGTCAGCAAAATCAGAGCGGACAGAATGCCCAAAATCAACAGTCTCAGAACGGTAAAGAGCAGGGCCAGGGTGCGCTCGCTAAAGCTGGGGCGTCCCTGCAGGACCTGAAAAACAAGATCGAGGAAAAGCAACAGGCACAATCGGGACAGGGCGGGCAGGGCCAGGACAATAAGCAAGAGAAGCAGAATCAAGAGGGCAAAGGCCAGGGCGGCGCCAATGCTCAGAGTAAGAACCCGGATCAAAACAAGTCTCAATCTCAAAACCCTTCGGGCGGCAAAGATGGCAAGGAGGGCCAGAAGCAAGGCGAAGAGAAGGGAGATGCCGCCTCGCAGTCTAATAAACAGCCACAACAAAACTCACCGGAACAGAATGACTCCCTGAGCGCTGAGAAGAGTTCCTTGGGGCAGCCGGG
Source organism: Bdellovibrionota bacterium (assembly GCA_041907145.1). Lineage (GTDB taxonomy): Bacteria > Bdellovibrionota_C > UBA2361 > UBA2361 > JAFLCA01 > JAFLCA01. The sequence continues at coordinate 9,209 of JAYRHW010000201.1, read as the reverse complement.
TGAAACAGCCAAGCGATTCTCAGATGAGGGAGACTCAGGAGAGGGCTTAGGCAATAAAGCCGAATTCAAAGAAACCAAGGTCGGCAACGATAAAGAACAGACCGATACGCGCTTTACCAGCAAGGATGGCAACCTTGGAAAAAATTCCTCCTTAGCGAAATTTAAAACGACTATTGAGGACGTGAAGCTTTCTCGTCCTGAGCCGATGAAAGATCAGAGTGCTCAGCCGGTGCCGCTAGAGTATAAAGATATCCTACAGTAGGAGATTTTCAGATGCAGAGTACGGAGATTCAAACCAGCGAAGATCTCGAGCAACATATCGTTGCATTCAACGAGACCTTTTCTCAAGTCGAGGCCGAAGTCGGTCGCGTCATCGTCGGACAAAAGGATATCATTCGCCGCACACTCTCCGCGATCTTCGCCGGGGGACATGTCCTGCTGGAGGGTGTTCCAGGGTTGGGAAAGACGCTGCTGGTCAAATCCATTTCCAGAGCCCTGGGCTTGAGCTTCAAGCGTATCCAATTTACCCCGGACCTCATGCCCTCTGACGTCACCGGCACCCAAGTGCTTACCGAGGATGAGAGCGGTCGACGCGCTTTTACTTTCAAGCAGGGCCCAATATTCGCCAATATTGTTCTTGCGGATGAAATTAATCGCGCAACTCCCAAAACACAGGCGGCGCTCCTTGAAGCAATGGAAGAGAAGCAAATTACCGTACTGGGAGAGACCCATCGATTGCAGTCGCCATTCTTCGTGCTTGCCACTCAGAATCCCGTCGAACTGGAAGGCACCTATCCGCTGCCGGAAGCGCAGCTTGATCGCTTCATGGTTAAGCTGCTGGTACAACCTCCCTCTGCGGGGGAATTAAAAGAGGTACTTAGTCGCACCACCGGAGTTGCTGTCCCGGAAGCAAGTTCCGTGCTCCCTGAGGGACAAATGGGCTCCCGCATTGAACAGATGAAGCGTTTAGTGCGGCAAGTAGTCGTCGCTGATCCAATTCAAGAGGTCTTGGTACGAATGATGGCGGCTCTGACACCGGGCACGGACTTTGCGACTGAATTGACGGACCGATACGTTCGATTTGGACCCGGACCGCGTGGTGCTCAGTCCGTGATGCTGCTCGCTAAAGTTTCTGCCCTGTTGGATTCACGCATCAATCTAGCCTTTGAAGATATCAAATCCGTCATCTTGCCGGCCATTCGTCACCGGCTCATTCTGAACTTTCAGGCTGAGGCGGATTCGGTATCATCCGACGATATAATCGAGCAAATTCGCAGCGCCAAATAGCGCTATCCATCGGCTCATGGGGTGCATGCATGCTGCCTGAAAGTTTCACTCCCGAATTACTGCGGCAGCTAGAACTACTCAAAATAAGGTCTCGCCGCGCCTTTTTGGGATCACGTCAAGGAGGTCATGTCTCGCTCAAGCGCGGACATGGAATAGAATTCTCGGACTATCGGCGCTATGAACTTGGTGACAACCCTCGCCATATCGACTGGGGAGTTTACGCTCGCAGCGATAAACTCTTCATCAAGACGTTTCAAGAAGAGCAGGACCTTTCCGTACTCGTGCTACTCGATACGAGTGCTTCGATGTTCACGCCAGCAAGTGATCTCAAGTGGGAGCGGGCGCGGGATGTAGCAATTTCGCTCGGCTATATCGCCCTCATGGAGCAAGATTCCGTCAGCGTGGCCGCTCCGGGGATCGTCCAGACTCCATTTTACCATGGAGCACGCGCGATCCACGAACTTAGTCGAGATCTATCGGTGATTCAGGGGCCGCCACGTATCGACTATTTGAAGGAGGCGCAGAAGGCGGTTAACCGGGTGCGCTTCCCGGGGGTGGCCGTCTTCATTTCTGACTTTCTGATGCCGCTAGAAGATACCGGGGCTATTTTGAACCTGATGCGGGCCAAGAACCTGGATATCACCGCTCTGCAGGTGCTCGGCCCGAACGATATTCATCCCTTGGAGTCACAGACCAGCCTCGTCGCAGTTGATAGTGAGACGGGCGAAGAAGTTGATTTAGCGCTCGACAAAAAGCAGCGCGAAGAATACGCCGTACTGCTGGAAGAGCATACGAAGCGGCTCCAGCAACTCTTCAGCTCCGCCAGTATACGGTACGCGCGCCTCGAATCGAGTGCTCCCTTGGCTGAAACACTCCTTAGAAATATTCCAGCAACAGGGCTCTTACGATGAATATCATTTACGCGCTGGGCCTGGGCTTTTTCTCTCCATGGTGGTTGCTCCTCGTTCCACTGAGCACCGCTGCGCTTGTCTATGTTTACCGCCGGCGCGGCACCGGGCAGCGCGTACTCGTTGGCACTCTGTTCCTCTTGCGCAGTCTCAAGCGCCCATCCTTTTCTCGAAAGCAGTTTCATCCGCCCCCGCGCTTCTATTTTGAACTGTTTCTGCTGCTCGCCCTGTCCTTGGGAGCTGCCGGACTCTATCGGCAAGGAATGGGCAACCGCGTGGCAATTGTTATCGACAATTCGCTCAGTATGTCGCGAAGTAATCCGCGCGGCTCTACCGCGACCACCGCCCTCGATCTTGCCCTCGCTGAGTCCCGCTCCGTTGTCCAGAGTTTGGCGGCAGAAAGTACGGTAGAAGTATTCATCACTTCCCCGCATCTGATTTCGCTCACCAAGGGGCAGGTCAACAAGGATGCTGCCCTTGCAGCACTCGGCACCGTGTCATTCGCCTATGCGGAGGACCATCTAGACTCCGCTGCGGTGCGCTTACTGTCCGATCCCCAGTACGATAAGGTTTCGGTCTTTAGCGACCACCCTCTCGTTCGAACCGGCAGCGGAAGAAAACTCGATCCCCATACAATAAACGTAAGTGAGCTCGGCGGAAGTCATGAGAACGTGGGTATTGCCCAAATCGGCTACCGATCGGGCGCTAAGGGCACGTTGGTTCTGCAGCTGGCAAGCTTTCTCACCTCGCAGGTACGAGTGCACGTCGTGCTTGATGCGTTGCTCAGCGACGGAACAGAGAATCGCTTCAATAAGCTTGCAGAAAGGGTGGTTTCGCTCGAAGGACAAAGTCAAACTGAGGTGGAGTTTGACGGCATTTCCCCTCAGCTTCGAACATTCCGTGCTCGGATCGAGCCCGACCCCAGCAGCTTGAATATGCAGTATGATTCACTGAGAGCTGACGACAAGGCGTGGCTTAGCATCGAGGAGCATGGTGGCACCATCGCACTCATAAGCCAATTCTCCAGTGAAGACCTCGGACTATCAAAGATTCCATTTGCGCGCTTCGAACGCATTTCTCCCGAGGCGTACGACGCAGCTCCCGGACAAGTCTCGGGAGGAAAGTATCTAGCGGCTATTTTCCACCGCTATCTGCCTTCGAATTTGCCTGCCGTGAGCAGCGTATTTATCGCCCCTGTCAGCAGCAACAATTTCTTGAAACGCTCCGGGGAGATAAAGAACGTCGAAATTACCCGTTGGCGCGAGACACACCCGATTTTGTCTTATGTGCAGATGCCTAGCCTCAAACTCACCCAGGCTTCGATCCTCCAAACGCCCGATTGGGCAGGGGATCTAATAAGCAGCTCCGCCGGATCAATAGCATTTGCCGGTGAGATTGAACGCAAAAAATTTATCGCCCTTGGTTTCGAGCTATTACCGTTCGAAGGCAAGAAATCGCCGCTGACAAGCATTTTGACCCTGAACATTCTGAAGTATATTTCCGAGCTCAGCGCCGAAGTCGGTTATCAACAGGTCGGCAGCAAACTCTTGATCCCGGCCGATACCTCCGAAGTTCGCTATTTGGATGGACCCAGCATCGCCTTGCCTAACCGCGCCGACTCGAGCGTCGTCATTGATCAGCCGGGAATTGTCGCAGTATCGACCAAACTCGCCGGAACCACTGTGCAGGCATTCAACTTCTTCGATAACGAGGAATCAAACACCTTGGAGTCCGTGGCGTACTCATTGGAGTCCAAGGAAGTCAGCGATGAGTTGCAGAATACAAATACGAACCTAGCAGGCATCATCGCGGTGGTAGCCTCACTGCTTCTCTTGGCTGATATGCTGCTGTCTGGCCTGACAGCGCGCGGCAAATTAAGGGGCGGCGAAGCATGATTTTGCTTAATGCCAACTCACCCTTCGTTGCCGTTCTCGGCTGCATTCTGCTCGGAATTATTTTCGCCTACGCTGTCTCAGCGCGGGCTCGAAGTTATCTTGCTGGCTCACGCAAAGAATTCATCCTGCGCTGTCTAATCCTTGGGCTGCTTGCACTGGTGGCCGCTCATCCCGTCATGGAAATACGCCAGGAACACTCGTCTGCGCTCGCGTTGGTCGATATTTCGGACAGTATGGATGCCGAGGCTACTGCAGCTTCCTTTCAGCTCGTAAAAAAGCTACAGAGCGAGGGAGTCAGCGTTGAACTGCTGCCATTCGCTGGACAGGCGGCAATGGTCAATGCTCCATTCTCGTCATCAACCAGCTTGCCGCAGCTACAGGGCGCCTGGGGAAAGCTCAATATTGGAGTGACCAACCTCGAGGCTGCCCTGGCCGCTCTATTCAGCAGGCAATCGGGAAGCGTATTGCTTATCAGTGACGGAAATGAAAACTCCGGTAACAGCGAAAAAATTAGGCCTGCCGTACAAGCGGCTGGATTTAAGATTTTCCCGCTCGTCCCGGAGCGCGAATCGCATGGCAATCAAGGTTTCCGAATATCGAATTTGTATTCTCCGCTGGTCGCTGCCGCTATGAAGAGCGTTGATATTCGTACGAGTATCCAGAACTCCACTGACAGGGAGCAGCGTGGCAGAGTTGAAATTTCTCACGACAATAAAGTGCTCTATACGGAGCCTATTGTGGTCGCGCCGCATTCCGAGACGCTTTTGGTTACCCAAAGTGATCCAACTTCCGAGGGCATTAGAGAAATCACGGCGCGGCTCACCCCTGACGAGCAGACCATCGCGAAGTCCTCGCAGACAGTGTACCTCTCCAGCGAGCCGCGCGAAAAAGTCCTGCTGGTGAGCGGCGCTCCCGAAGACGAGCGCATATTGAAAGAATTTTTTCAGTCACAGGCCTATCAACTTGAAGCGGTCGTAGCAACCTCTCGCGGCACGAGCCTTCCGGATCTTACAAAATACTCAGCCGTGCTTTTCAATAATGTAGCTTATGAGCAGCTTGCAAAAACCTCCGTCAACCTTCTCGATGGGTATGTAAAGGGTGGGGGCGGCTTCATCATGCTCGGAGGAAACCGCAGCTTCGGACTCGGCGGTTACAAGGATACACCGGTCGAGGATATCCTGCCGGTCGAACTTTTGCCGCCACAGACCATTAAGAAGCGTTTGAATCTCGCCGTACAGTTGGTACTCGATAAGTCACGCAGCATGTCTGAGAGCGATAAAATTGAGTACGCCAAGGAAGCTGCCAGGGCTTCGATTCGCGCGCTCAAGGACGACGACTATGTAGGGGTTATCGGATTCGATGCTGCTCCGTTCGTGGTCGTGAACATCGGGCAGGTGGGTACAACGCGCGATGTAGCTCTCGAACGTGTCGGAAGGCTGTTTCCAGCAGGCCGTACGAATATGTTGCCGGCAATTGACGAAGCTCGCCGCTCTCTGATGAGGGTAAATGCCGGGCGCAAGCACATGGTGATCCTAACCGATGGAAAGATCCCGGACGAGGGACCATACTATATCGAGCTTGTTAAGCAGCTCCGCCTGCTTGGGATCACGGTCTCCACGGTTTTGCTCGGCTCAGATGCCGACCCAGGAATGCTGGAAACCATGGCTGATGCGGGAGGCGGGGCCTTTTACCAAACCGCGGACCCTCGAAATCTGCCCAAGATATTCATCACGGACTTGAAGGTTGGCAGTGGCGAACAGACGATGCGCGAAGAAGAGTACCTTGTCCGCCCAGGGACTTCCGACAAGCACAGCACCTCAATTAACGCCTTCCCGCCGATCCGTGGTTATGTGCAGACCAAGTCCAAAAAGACCGCTGATCTAGAGCTGGTCGCCTACGACGGCAACAAAGCAGAGCCCTTGCTGGTCTCATGGAAGTACGGCAGAGGACGCAGCATAGCATTTACCTCTGACGCCAACGGACGCTGGTCGAGCGGGTGGGTACCATGGCCAAAATTTGCGAATTTTTGGAATGACCTTGTCGATACCGTGCGACAAGCAAATGATCAGGCTAATGCGCTGCGCTTCGATTTACGCTACTCCGTTGAGCGAGATTCGTTGGTGCTCGACTTGAGTGTATTCGCTGAACGGCCCCTCGGCGCCGCTCGAGCGCAGTTGACTCTGCCTAACGGCGAGACTAAGGACGTCTCCTTCTCGTCGATCTCCCCTGGCCGTTATCGAACGACCATCCCGAATATTGCCGCAGGGAAATACATGCTACAGGCGAAAGTCGACGACAAGAAACTCGCGCCTGTCGCCTTTCTGCTTCCCGGAGATCTCTTCGGCGAACAAAAGGGCAGAGGATACGATCTGCAGCTCTTGCACTCGCTTGCGGATGCCACAGGAGGAAAGATCAATCCGCAGGCCGCAGACATTCGAAGTAATATTTATACGACTACGGAGCGAACGGATCTTAGATTTGTATTCCTGGTCTTGAGTGCTCTGCTCCTCTTGCTGGAGATCTTTTTCCGAGAGGGACTGATCGCTCGCCGCCAACGAGTACCAGGCTCAAAACTTTCCTAAATATACCTAGTAAAACTAGGTGGTTAACCTGGTTTCGCTTCAGTTCCTCCAGCCTCGATGCTTCGAGAAGTGCCCGGCATGACGCTTGCAAAACTCCTGGCAAACCTAAGCAAGAGGCGGCAATGCACTACAACCTTCGAAACGCAGTCCTACGAGTTCTTGGTATTCTTGGATGTGTAGTACTCTTCGGAATCCAACCAGCTCATGCAATACAAGGCGCCGGCAAGAGCAAGGGTGAAATCGAGATCACACCTCCCGATTACGTGCACTATAGATGCACGGTAAGGGTATACTGCGTTGGATTTGAAATTCATGCGGCATCCGCTCCGGCGCTCTCATGCAATCCGGCCGTGATTCCTCCGGGAGGCGATTCCTCGCTCAATGCTAAGCGCCAACAATGTCGCGAACACAATCTGAAGATAGTGGAAGAGTGCAACTGCTCCGATGAGCCCGAAATTGATCCGGCGATCTCTCAGGCGATCGATGGCATCCTAGGTTCGAGCAACTAAGACTCAGAAGATAGAAGTCCGGGGGCCGTCTCTATAGCCGAGCGCGCCTTTAGATCCGTAACGGTCGCTGCAACCATCGTCTGCAAGAAAGAATCAGCTCCGCGCTTTCGATACTCAGAAACTTTGGCCTCGATAACAGCGGCGTCGGGCTTCACCACGGAAACCGGCTGAATTAGATAGTACTTTCCATCTGACTCAAATACCTCTGTAGGCTTTTGGCCAACTGCATCGGCATTGAATACCGCTCGTGCCACATCCGGATTGTTAAACGGAGTGCTGCGCGCCTTGGCTGACATGCTGAGATCCTTGGCTTCCTTAAGCGTAGTTTTACCTGCCTGGGCAGCCGTTTTGAGAGCGCCGTCAGGGGATGCCTGGGCACTGGCGAGAAGACTCTTGGCTGCGGTCTTGGCAGCAATCTTGGACTGCTCCTGCTTCCAATCCTGCACGACCTTAGCCTTCACTTGCTCAAGAGCTGGAACTTCTTGGTCCCGATACTGCTTAACAGCAACGAGCACTGTCTTATCTCCAACATCGACGGTCTGCTTCTCTTCCTCCGGGAAGGCCAGTACCTTTGCCGTCAATCCGCGCAGCTTGTCGTCTGGATCCTTGTCCTTATCCAACATGCCCACCGTTGAGGCCGCGGCGAGATTATTAGTCACCGCAAAATTGGCCAAACTCATCGTGCCGTTTTGCCATTGCTCGAACAGAGAGTGGGCTTTCTCGCTGGTATAGGCAGGTGCTTCACGCTTGCGGAGCAAGGTATCAATTTGGGAGCGCACCTCCGCCAGCTCTCTCGGAGCAGAAGGCTTGAAGTCCTCAACTTTTACGATATGAAAACCGTAGTCGGTCTGCACCAAGTCGGTAACACCACCCTCGTGCAGCTTGAATGCTGCCGCATCAAATTGCTTGGACATTACACCCTTGGAAATCCAACCCAGCGAGCCGCCATTTCCTTTTGTCGTAATGTCATCCGAATACTCAAGCGCCAATGAATCAAATGATTCTCCGGCGAGAACCTTCTGATGCACCTGTTCTGCCTTCTCCTTCAGGGCAGCCATTTGCTCCGCCGTGGCCTTCTTATCGTAGTTGAGCTGAATATGCCGGGCCTTTATCTGCTCGCCAGTCATAAAATCTGCCTGGTGATCGGAGTAGTAAAGCTCGATGTCCTCCGGAGTAACCTCCACTAGATCAAGGAACTTTTCCGGATCGAGCACCAGATAATCGTAGCTCACACGAGGTGGCAATTCGTAACGCTCGCCGCGATCCTTATAAAATGCCTCAAGAACTGCCGGCTCGGGATCTTTGAGATCCTTCACAAAGCTAGCAGGATCGAATTCAGCGTAGGTAAATCCGAACTTGGATTCCTCACGCTCAACCCCCATGCGAACTTCGCGAAGAGAGGGGAAGGAAGCCAAGCGCAGTATGCCTGCATATTGCTGGCGCAGCGCATCGCCGCGCAATTGATCCTCGAATTGCTTGGACGTCATGCCCAGTTGACGCAGGAAGCCGCGATAAGCTTGGGCATCGAAGGGTCGATCCCTACCGAATAGTGACAGCTTGATCAATGAGCCGAGGGAATCATCACCGACGACAAGGTTGAGGCGCCCCGCTTCGCGCTCGAGCAGGTAGTCGTTAATAACCTTATCAACTGCCTGCTGATTGGCATTTAGTCCTAGCTGCTCCATCATCTTGGGGTAATTTTTGCCGAACGCACTGCGGTAGCGCTCTTCGATGCCGCGCCGCTCCTGGCTTAATTGCTCGTATGTCACGATGTGATCGTCAATTTTAACGGCAAAGGGCTCATGATGCTTGTCCAACATGCGCACACCAAACCCACTCATCGCCATGACGACAAGGCCTACCAGCAAGAATCCAAACAATGACTTCTTGTAGCGATGCATGAGCCTTAACATGTCTGCTTCTCCCGGTTCTTCTTAAAGTAACCCAAATACAATTCTTGCTCGGCTTCCATGGGGCGTTCGATGTAGCGCCATCCGATTAACGTCTGCAAACCTTCGAGAACCCGTA
>JAYRHW010000200.1:0-8724 GCA_041907145.1 Bdellovibrionota bacterium | reverse complement strand
GAGCCCTGGCCGGTAACGAAAATCTTGGCAAAGCCAAGTTTTCGTCGGTAACAACTTGCGGGTCCAGGGTGACGCTTAGCCACCCTGGCCGTTAACGAAAATCTTGGCAAAGCCAAGTTTTCGTCGGTAACAACATGGTGGGCCAGGGTAGACTCGAACTACCGACCTCACGCTTATCAGGCGTGTACTCTAACCAGCTGAGCTACTGGCCCAAACCCACAAACAGGGCATGAAACTAAACATAAGCGCCCGGAGTGTCAAGCCAGGCCACGAAAATCAACAAGTTATCACTCAGGGGCACAGGGGTCTGGCTTCTAGGTCAACCGTGCATAGTTGGTCAAATCCCTAGTTTGTAAGAACTGCTTAATTTGTGTTGTAGTTCGGTTAGAATGAGGCGGTAGTGGGGTTCTCTTAAATCGCTGGTATCGGTAGTCGTTTACTGTATGCGCCGTGCTTGTCCGTCGCGAATCTTACGCGGCAAAGAATCAGGGCGCATATACCATCACCGTTGGTTTTGTTGTCGGCTTTACTTCGGCTGGCGGTGCCTTGAGCGCAGAGTTGTGTGTTCAGGGCACCGTGTTAGTTGATGCGAAGTTCTCGTGGAATTTCGCTGGAGACTGACGTAGCTGCAAGGAGGCCCCCATGTCCCGTTCTTCATCCCGTTCATCTCCTGTCCCAAGGAGGGAGATTGATCCTTCGACGATGGGTATCCCGGCCGCGCTCGCGCGTCTGGCTGCCTGCCTCGACACTACTCCTGGCGCACCTCGCCGGGTTGTGTTGCGGCACACCTTCAACCCTGCTGTTCCGGCTGAGTTGCAGAGTCATGAGGATCGCACTGCGCACATCCGCACTGCCTACATCGAAAGGATCATCTCCCAGGGAGACGTCCTGACGGCGGGGCAGGTTGAGTGGTGTGCACTCCGGGCGCAACAGATGCAGAATAGCGTTGTTGCTGGTCCGGACGCCGAGCCCGGTGACGTCGAGTTCGTCACTGACATGCTGACCAACGGCAAGTTGTACCTGGCTGTGCAGGCTCAAAAGGCCAGCAGTCAGGAGCCGCTCGCCATCCTGCAGCCGCGTCGGAGAGTTCGTACTGGGACCGCCGTGTCCGGTTCGGCTCCCGATGTTGTGCCGCAGATGCCAGCCGCCGTTGTTCAGTGAGGCGCCTCGGAAACATCATTCCGGTTCATGACCTGGCCGGGCGGGGATCACTGGAGGCGATCTGGGATTCATGCCAAGCGCATGATTTCCTGAGGACCCCCAGCCCCCGCTCGGCAGTTTCGTGCAGGCAGAACGGAATTTTTTTGGTTTGGTGATGGTATTTTGCTGCCCTATTTCTGAGCAGGGCCCTGATGCCAGCCGTTGTTCCTAAGCGCAGCTTCATCAATAGCATGTCCAAGACCTGCGGCCTTATCTCTGAGTTCGCGCAGCACTGTGGCCGGGTCGGCCACCTCATGCGGAGGCACGATAAGAGGAACGGTGCGGTATGGGATGCCGTGATCGTCGAAGATTTTTGCCTTTCTAGGATTGTTGGTCATCAGCACAATCGAGCGTACGCCTAAATCTTTCAGCATTTCGACGCCGACTGAAAAATCGCGAATCTCAGCGGGATAGCCCGCATTGAGATAGGCTTGAACGGTTTGTACGGGTCGCCCGGTGGCCGAATCAGTTCGCTCGACGACTTGATCGCCGGAGAACTCATACATTTCACGAAGCTGGGCAAGTTTGCCGGTGATTCCGGTGCCGCGTCCCTCTTGATCGAGATAAACTATAATGCCCCGGCCCTCTCTTTGGATCTGGCTCATGGCCAGGCGGAGTTCCGCCTTGCATTCGCAATTGGTCGAATGAAACACCTCATTGGTCTTGCAAGAAGAATGCAGCCGAACCACGACATCATTGCCGTCGCCGAGAGAGTTCTTGTGCAGGTCTCCGTATACCAGTGCACGGTGAATCTCTCCCGTGGTGCGATCCCCGTAATACAAAATTGTCCAGTCACCGAAGCGAGTAGGGGCCGGTGCCATGGCCAGCCTATCAACAAGTTTGTGGCCGGCTCCGTGCAGAATTTCTTTATTCGTTCGCACTGCCTCCCAAGGCATGAATGCATCGGCGTCAATGTGGCGGCAGTGGGAAGTGAGCTCGGCGATGCGCTGCGCTGTTCTGACGCCGGCTGACGCCTTGCTTGAAATCCCGCTCAGTGAAACCTCCGTATCCTGTGCCAATCCCTCGCTGGGGTTGGGGTCGACCATTTCTCGCTCATGCGGGGACACGCCCACGACGGGGATGCCTTGGGCCATTATCGCTCCGCGTTTGTTCTCCGAAGCTCCGAGGAGTTCCACGGACTTCACTCCGAGGGCCCGGAGAATCTGAGCAGCGACCGTATAATCACGGGCATCACCCGAAGAACCAAGCTGCTGAAACGATTCCGCTACGGTCAAAGGGCGGCCAGCTGCTGGATTAATTCGTTCCTTGATCTCTCCCTTCTCGTCAAAGAAAAAGCGTCGATGTAGGGATTCCGCCTGGGCAATTACGCCGTTACTTCGACCATCATGTTCCATATACAAAATGAGGCCGCGACCGCGCTTAGAAATTTCGGAAATTGCGGCATCGAGTCTAATATTCGAGTCACTATTTCTACCGAAGAATATATCACTCACCTTTGAGGAAGAGTGTATTCGCACTGGGACATCGGTGCCGTCACCTAAAGCCCCATTGTTATAATCTCCATACATGAGAACGGTATGGTGTTCGCCGGTGGTGTAATCTAAGAAAACTCCGTAACTCCACCCGGCGATCTTGCCGTCCACGGAAACGGGCAGTGGTGCGATGTTGGCGGGGGAAATGAGCGGCATGTTCACGTCGAGCAGCTTCTCTCGAAGATCTGCCGCCAGATCAGCGGGTGCCGACCACTGCAGTGCGCGCTGGGCGATTAGCTTCTCTGCTTGGAGCTGCACGTACTCACGCAGCCCGATTTCAGCGGGAATGTCTAAGTGTTGGGGACGATCTACCTGGTGAAGAACGGGGGTTTCCGGGGGAACGACGGGAGACCCTCCAGTGGAAGGCTTCCCGGACCCAGCAGCAGAAGGGGAATACTCAGAACTCCCCGGAGTTAGTGACATAACTGCGGTAATACCCGTCGACAACGTGCCTTAAAGGTTATTCCTAAGCCCGATCCTAGTCAATTTTATCCGCCTTACTAAAGAGTATTTTTGTGGTCCTTTCGGCACCTTCCGCGTTTGTCGCACGGCGATTCTCGGGGGCACCTGGGTTTGATTAGCCCGGACTTTAGCTTACAATGCCTCTAGTGCGATGATCTAAATCCTTCACAAATCCATAGTTGTTCGAACTATCTACAATAGATGCCAACAGCCAATCCTACATCAGGCACTGTCACACGCTCGGGCGGCTCGTCGACTGGGGGGATCTGCCTCGACATCGATGAGACCTGCAGCAACACCGTTGAGCACTGGGTAAGGGAGCTTCGGCAGCACTTTGGAGACCCCGAGCCCGGCATGAGTAATGCCCAAATTGTTGGAAAGTATCGACTGGCTCAGAACGTGCCCCTTTGGCAAACGGATGAAGTGCGAGCATGGATGCAGGAGAAAATGCATTCTCCGGAATACCACCTCGATATCCCCGTTATTTCCGGCGCGAGCGAAGGGGCGCGAGAGCTGGTAGGCCTGATGGATTTTGAGGGTTATATAACCATGCGTCCTGAGTCAGTTATCGACGCGACGCGAGAGTGGCTGCGCGCGCATGAATTCCCCGCGGGGCCTATCTTGGCGAAGCCCGATCATATTCCGTCGCACCTTGCTGTGGCATGGAAAATTGATACGTTGGTCTCTTGCTTTCCGAAGGTCAGAGCTTTCGTGGAAGATCGCACCGACGTGGCCCTGGCCCTGCCCGCCGATTATAGAGGCACGCTCTATCTCTTGGGGCATGAACGTTCTCCGCGCTCGGATTCCGTACATATCGTACCCTGCAATAGCTGGCAGCGAGTCGTCGAGGCTGTTCGAGAGGTGGAGCTGAGTCACGGACGTGATATCGATCTTTCGGCCTAGCCGCTACTTTGTAAGATCAAGCACCTTCTCCTTGTCCGTGCTGTGGATATGGCAGGAATCAATGAAGTGGTAATACCGGCCCATGGGCAAGTTCAACTCCCGGGCGATGTACTGCTGCAGTGCGATGAATTCTTGCAGATTCATGAGGAGTTTTCCGTATGCGTCGCTCGTCCGCGCATGGACATGCAGTTCCAATGCGCCGTCCCGAATGCGCGCCCAAATTGCTTGCGTACAGGGCGCAATACTGGCCTCCTGATCTTTGGACTTATCCCACATTGAGATTTGCGCCTTAGTGGCGGGTCCAGCCTCCCGGAGCTTTTTGAGCATGAAGCGAACCTGAGAGTTGGGCTCATCGAAGGCACGGTGGTGATAGAGTTTCGTCCACTCATGACACACCTTTTCCTCGTGTTGTCCGGTTACCATGTACTGGTTAATGACGTCGATATCTGCTTGCTGCATCGGAAAGCGCGGATCGATTCTTTCAATGCTCGGCGCGCTGAGTTCGATCACGATCACTTCATCGCGGAAGTATTTTGAATTATCCGTATCCGAGCCCTTACGTGCGAGGTGTATGAGAGTCTCCCACCAGGCAGAATTTGCGTTCCTTTCACGCACTACTTGCATATAATTCCCTTTGTTCGGAGTATACCTCTCGTTGGACCGGCTTGTAAAAGCGCCTTCTATCATATGAACAATACTCTTTTTGTCGGGCTTGGAGGTGCGTTTGTCGACATCACGGTTCCTATTAGGCCGGAGGAGCTAGCAGCGCTTCCGCTCGAAGGCGGAGGAATCACGATGGTGCCTTCACGGCAGCAGCGAGAGTTCATCAAACGCTTTGTTTCGTCTCCGGAGCAGTATTCTGCGGGAGGCTCGACAGCCAATACCCTCTATGCCTTGCAAAAGCTTGGTGCGAAATGTCACTTCGCTGGGAAGGTCGGAGCCGATGAACCGGGACGGTTCTTCTGCGAGCAGTTCGAGCAGATCGGACTGCAGATGCATTCGTCCCCTGTGCAGAACGGCTCGACGGGGACCGTACTGGTATTTATAACTCCCGATGGTGAGCGCACTTTCAGCGTCGACCCTGGGCTGAACGGATCCATAGAGCCTGCTGATATCCCCCTCGATCTCGTTACATCAGAGGCGTGGCTGCTCCTTGAGGGACAGCTTCTAAAGTATAGCCAAATTACTCGGGCGACCTGTCTCAGTCTCGCGTCGGTAGCAGCGAAGCAGGGTATGCGCATGGCTCTTGGGCTAGGCGGTAGATCTATTATTCGCGAGTATCGACCGGCATTGATGGAACTCATTTCCAAATGCATGCTGGTGTTTGCTAATCGGGAGGAAGCTGCTGAGCTTTGCCATGTAGATTCGGATGCGCAGGCCTGTGAATCTCTTGGCCGACTGTGCGCGAACTACGTTCTTACGGCTGGGAGCGCGGGTGCATATGCGACTTGGAACGGCAACAACGTCTCCGTACCGGCATTTGCAACCAGAGCTATCGACACGAACGGAGCGGGTGACGCGTTTGCAGCCGGGGTGCTTTTTGGCCTTACGCAGCCTGGCTGTAGCCTGCAGCAGGCCTTGCTTGGCTCGCACTATCTGGCGGCCAAGGTCGTGCAGCAACCCGGTGCTCGCCTGGAGGGCGATGCGCGGCAGTATTGGGATCTAGCCTTGAAGGGCGGTAGCCCGCATTAGGGAATCAAGTTAGAACATTTTCGAGAATTGCTGATATTGGTATAAACAGGCGAATATCAGCGCCTCTGGCCAGGCCCGGGCATGAGTGGAATTCTAACTTGGTATTGGTACTTTCAGATTGTGAAGAGAAACGAGCGTAGATTTGAAATTATTGGTGCCGGCTTCGGTTTGGGAGCAACGCGAGCAGAAACCAGCATGGCCCCGGGGGTACTGCGGCAATCTGGGCTCATCGAGAGGCTGCTTCGGGTTCACAGCCGGGTGATTGACGGCGGGGATGTCATGGGGCCTGTTGCCGCCGCCCCGGCAACCAATCCTAAATTGCGCTATCTTGATGAGTATCTGCAGTTTTCAAAAATGCTCTTACCTCGACTCCGCGGCGCATATGCCAAAGGCAATACGCCGCTTGTCATAGGCGGCGATCACTCAATTTCAATTACTACTATCGCGGCAGCAGCCGAGGCGCTGCGAGAGAAAAAGGGGAAGCGCGCCAAGCTCGGACTACTGTGGGTAGATACGCATCCGGATTTGAACACGGACGAGACGACACCTAGTGGCAATCTGCATGGGATGAGTGTGGCCGCGGCCCTAGGCAGGGGGCATCCAGGGCTGACAGAGCTCTGCGGATTTTCTCCCAAGTTGCTTCCGGGGTCGATTTGTTATGTGGGACTACGGGATGTCGATCCTCCTGAAAAGCTTGCGCTGCAAGAGCTCGGAGTCAAAACATTTACCATGCATGATATTGATTTACACGGATTCGGAGCGGTTGCGACCCAGGCCCTGAATCACGTGACCAAGCACTCTGACGGCTACATAGTGTCGTTTGATCTCGATGTCTGCGATCCGCAGATTGCCCCGGGTGTTTGTACCCCGGTGCGCGGAGGGCTTACGTACCGTGAAGCGCAGCTCATCATGGAAATGGCTGCTGCCGCAAAGAAGCTGTTATCGATTGAACTCGTCGAACTTAACCCCTACTTGGATCACAACCGCACTACTTGCGAGCTGGCAATCGCTCTCCTAGAATCCGCGATCGGGAAAACGATACTTTAGGCGCGTCTCTTTTTCTTGCGGCTGCGTTCGAGCACTCCGGCTATCTCCTCATCGACGCGCTGTGTGTAGCGCATGGTAACCCGTACGTCACTATGTCCCAGCGCCTGCGATACGAGGCGTATATCGTTAGACTCTCCGAGGAGGTCGAGAGCATAGGAATGCCTGAGTAAGTGCGGGTGCAATTTGGTTTCCGCACTTAATTCTTGGATAGCTCGCCACAAAGTTTTAGAACCCATGAGAAAACTTTCAATTTTTCCAGGCACGGCGTCATAGGTGCTGATGAAGACCGGAAGATTCCTATCCTCGTGCTTGGGAAGTTTGCTGTAGAAACGCAGCAGCTCCTTTTCGCGCGCCTGCATGTATTCCCTGAACTGTGGGCGAAAACTGCTGGTTATGTAGACGTTGCGGTATCGTCGTCCTTTCGTTCGTACGTTCTTGATCCATTCGAGCTTATCGTCGATCTGCGAACGCTTCAGCAACCGCACTTCATCAGCGCGCAGCCCGGTATCGAGTAAAAAATTGAAAATGATCTGATTACGGTAGCGAATGAAACTCTGTCTTTGCGTGCGACGAAGGCTAGCGCGCTTCTGAATTTTACGAATTTCAGGAACGGAGAGCGCCTTGGGTACCGGCGGATTGATGCGCGGAGACTTTACCTCGCGAGCCGGATTGACGAACCCTGCTACTTTTTCTGCCAGTGTTCGACCCATATGCTTGATAGTCGCCAAGCGCCGGGCAACTGTTGCAGGAGACTCGCCAAGTTGAAGTCGATCATCAACAAAGCGTTGCACTGCAGAAAAATCCCAATCCCGCACGCGCAATTTATCCGGCTTGGACAACCCGCGATACTGCTTTAGGAAGGTTACGAAGTGCTTGAGGTCGAGCCGTTTGGCGCGCGCGGTATGACCTTCTCCAGAGGCATAATAGTGAATGTAACTTTCCACCGTATGCAGAAGCGAGGCGTTGCCGAGAGCGCCAGGGGTTACGGATTCAAGTACGAACTTTGCCTTCGCCATGTCTCTTGCTAGCGTGGGCGATGTCCGGAGGTCTGTCAATAAGGACTACAACTCCGGTCGGAAATTGACGGAATAGTAGTGAATCAAATACTCTGGCGGGATGAGCCGCACGAGCCTCGATATACTGGAGCGCGCTGAGAGCGCTGCATTTGCTGCGGCCCAGCACATGCTCGGCGCTATTCGCGATCAGCGTTCGCTGGTCGTACGCCGCAAGGAGGATTCCACGATTGTGACGGCGCTTGATTTGGAATCCCAGGAGATCATTCGTGAAGGCCTAGCCGGCGTGCTGCCGATTGTCGCGGAGGAGGATCCAGCTTCTCATGCCCTGCTTTCGCACGATGAATGCATTCTTTTGGACCCGCTCGACGGAACTACGGCTTGCCGGCGATTTTCCCAGCTGCCGTGCGGCCAAGTGGGGTTTGGACCACTGATTGGAGTTTGCGAAGGCGGGCGAGTCCAAGCTGCTGTCTATGCCGATATCCCCAGTCGCACGCTTTACTCGGCGCTGCGCGGCCAGGGCGCCTACGCGGTGCCTTTCGAACGCTGGTCGAGCGCCTCCAATCCGAGTCAACGTGTGCTTCTTCGCTTAGTTCAGGATGTTCCTGCGCAGCGCTCGGCGCTGCTGTTTTTCCCCGGTATGCATGGTGAAATCGAAGCAGCTCAGAAGCTGAAATCTGGATTGTCCCTGGAAAGTCTCTATCGCTTTGGCGGATTTGCCAATGACTGCACGAGAGTCGCACGTGGACTCGAGCAACTGATCGTTCAATTTTCTCTCAAGGCTTGGGATTGCCCCGCTGCTTTGATCGCGGCTGAAGCTGGTCTGTCGGTCGTCGTCGATCCACTCGGGGCTGGGATTGATTTTGCCTCGTACCGAGTAACTCAGCAGATGAGAGTGCTCATCTGCCAGCCAT
>JAYRHW010000199.1:0-5552 GCA_041907145.1 Bdellovibrionota bacterium | reverse complement strand
CGGGAGCTTGCACGACAACGGTACGTTCGCCCTCGCGAGGCCGCAGCAGTGCGACGGCTGCTATCGCAAGTAGCGAAAAGGCCAGTACCGCGAAACCGAACAGCAGAATTTTTTCCATCGGACTTGCACCCGAGGAAACGAACCCGCGCTTCTTTTGGAACGGAAATACGGTTCCACCGTTGTGGATGGACCGAGCGCCTCGATCGAAGGCATGTAAACCCATGGCGAACCTCGTAAAACCAAGGGAACTTCTGCGGGCAAGACAAAATGCCGGCGCAGCTAACAACCATAACTATAAATGGAAGCTAAGGAACCGAGCCGGTGCGGCGTAGGTTAATTACTCCCAACCCATACACAGTTATCCATTCAGAACAGATAAATGCTCCATAATAACTAATGAATTGTGCAGCAGCTCTGAATGTGATCAAGTAAATCAATAGGTTATTTCAACTCCGCAGACTGCCCATGGAGCCTCGAACAGACAGGAATCGACAGCAAGGGGCCGCTCTGGTCGAGTTCGTCCTACTGCTGGGAGTGTTTTTTCTCCTGATAGTCGCAATCGTAGATCTTGCAGTGCTTATGCGAGTTTCCTACAACCTGAGCGAGGCGGCGCGACATGGATCGAGAAGCGCTGGTGCCCTATGGTCGACCCTTCCGAGTTGTAACAGCTCCCCTTCGGTGAGCGCACGCTGCGATAACGTTTCAAGTATTCTCGACCCGGATGTTAACAAGGTTGCCGATGCGACCTGCACCTACCTAGAGCTTGCAGGGCTTCAGCGTAGTGATTGGACTTTTAGCTTTGAGACGCAGGACCGTCCTTGGCTTGGAAGAAATAGCAGCAATGGAGATCCTGTCAAGATTGGTAAAGTGCGAGTGGATCAAACAGGCGCGCAACAGTGCCTGTTTTGCTGGCAGACTGTTTTGCAGGCCGTGAACCTTACCGCGCAGAGTAATTTCTATTTGCAGGGACCAGGATGCATGACTATTTCCTAGCCGCTGCTCGAGGGCGTACCAGGGAGTATCAACGTGGAGCGACTCTCGTAGAGTTTGCCTTGACCGTTCCGCTGTTTCTGATTCTCTTTTTGTTCATGGTTGATGCGAGTGTCGTGCTCTACCGGCACCTTCGATTAAGTCATGTCACCACAGAGTTAACGCGCACACTCTCTACAAAGCTGGGAGAGCGCATGGAGATTATGGGAGGCACTGTCGACTGCCTGGATATCGTTTCAACGGCTAACCAGGTGATCGCGGATTACCGGGCTGCCAATCCGCTCATGTCGCAGGGCTTTAACCTTGATTTACTTGATATTCGCGGCAATGTTCCGCCCTATCCCTTAATTAGCGTGCGGGGTTCTTGGGCTGGAAGCTGCATCGCTTGCATGTTCTTTAACACCAGCTCCGGCATGACGTTGCAGGCGCAGAGCGTGCTCGTGATCGAAAATAATAATCCTATTACCTGTAATGCCTGCGGTGGGGTGGCCTGTGTTCCTACCTAGTTCGCACGGAGCTATCGACAAGCAGCGCCTCCAGTCTGAACGGGGAGCTGCGATGATAATTGGCCTCTGTCTAATTCTATTTATGCTCTTTGCTGCGGCTCTCGTGATCGACGTTGCTCGATTGGAGCGCGCCGCCCTTAGTCTTCAGCAGGCAGCGGACGCTGCGAGTCTGGCGGGCGCTTCGGCGCTGAGGCCGACATATGATAATTCGGTGAGCACCGAGGAGTCGACCTGCTTCCATGGGGCCAAGGTCGCGGTCTTCCAATTGCTGGCGGAAAATCCCGTACTGGGAGAGGGAGGAGAGGTAGCAGCCGGACCGTTGACTAGTACTCCATGTTTAGATCTTCCTGCATCCCCGTATGATCTGGCCCCGGAATGGCAGTGTGTCGAGTATGATTTCACTAGCATGCGCGTCCGTATCGAGCGTGGTGCCTATTATCAACAAGGCAGCGAACTGCATTTTGCCCCACTTGATTCCGTGGCTGACGCTTGTACGGTGACTGAATTGGCTCCGCACTTGACGCTTTGCCCCAGTGGTCCAGCGTCACCGGTCGAGGTTTCTAATGGAATAAAGGTGCGCCTCACCCTCAAGCGCATACCCACAGCGTTTGCAGGAATCCTGGGAATTGGGGAGGTTACGGGGGTTTCCCGCGAGTCGGTCTCGGCCAAGGCGCCCTATCCCTAAATTGCTACATTGGCCGGCGCGTATCGCATAACAATCGCAGAGGTTTTATGCGGTTATCTTCCCTCAGTGATTGGGGCAGCTACTTTGACGGTGGCTTTCGTTCCCCTCGCAAGCGCTTTTCGGTGCGCCGAGGAGGTCTGCGATCCTTTGCCCTATTCTGCTTTTGGACCACGCTCTCGGCCGTTGGGGTCGTTGCGGCAGTGCGCGGAGGCTCCCTCTTGCCGTCCGAAAAGGGACTGCCTGTCGTAGTCGATCGAGTGACCACAACCGGTCCACGACGGGAGCTAAACATTCCTACCATGCAAGTCCTGATCGCTCGCCGCAAAATAGAGAAGGGGACTCCCCTCGATCCATCCTTGTTTATTGTAACCAAGCGGGCGCGCTCAATCTTGCCATCAGGAACCGTGGTCCAGGCTAAGGAGCTTGAGGGGACTTACGCCGCCGTGACGATACCAGCCCGCTATCCCCTGGTGGAGGACTATGTCGCAGACGACCGCGCAAACCATAGTGTGATGCGCAAGATTCCGGATGGCTCCCGTGCCGTTACAATTCACACCAGCACCATTAACAGTGTCGAGGGTTGGGCGCGCGCCGGCTCAAAAGTTGACGTGCAGTGGATTGGGCAAGTAAACGGACAGCTTTATTCCAAGATTGTCGTTCAAAGCGCTGAGGTCTTGTCGATTGAGCGTAACCTCAAGAGCACGCAATCGGGCACGGAGGCCCCGCCGGCGACAGTCACCTTACTAGTTTCCGAGGCGGATGCGGAACGGCTGACCGTGGTCACTGGAATCGGCGACCTAATACTACAGTTGCGAGGTAGTGAGGATAGTGGCGACTCACTTGCAAGCCGAGGAGTTCTTAAAGAGGAGGATCTGTTCGTTCGGCGCATTCCCTCGGTGAACGATCGGCTCCAGGGTGTTGCTCGAATCCCGGGCAAGGAAGACGGCAAGGAGACCTGGGCACTGCTTGATGGGAAGTGGGTCAAGCACAACGGTAAGTGAGCGGCCGTTTTCTTAGTTAAAAAATCAGCCGCAATTTCCCTATCTAACTAGCCGTGTCGACTACACAATAATCGGCCTGAAGACAATCGAGAAGTTTGTCGATTTAGATAGCGATATGTGCCGGATTGTCGTCTGAGATCCGGGCTTCTCGTAGTGAGTCGTAGTTTGGGTGGTTTTGGCAGTAACATAAGCTCGTTGCAGGCGCAGCGCAGACTTTCGCAGGTGTCACAGACACTGCAGCGAAGCTTCGAGCGTCTTTCGACGGGGCAGCGCATAAATGCTGCCAGCGATGATGCTGCGGGTCTCGCAATCGCCGACCGCCTACGCGTGAACACCAGGCTTTATTCGGGAGCAAATCGCAATATTAGCGACGCGCTCTCGATGCTCAACATCGCCGATAGTACCATCCAAGATCAGTCCGGAATCCTCATGCGACTCCAAGAGCTGGCCGAGCAATCCGCCAATGGAGTTTTCACCAGCACCCAGCGCAGCACGCTTAATCGGGAATACCAATCGCTGATTCGTGAATTTGGTAGGCTGGGGGACAGCGCTAAGTTCAATGGCACCTCACTTCTTCGTTCTGGAGGAGCCACGACGACTATTCAGGCCGGGATAAATGGGCAAGGCGGGTCGACGATTTCAATCGTGAGTGGCGAGACGGGCTCGATCAGTGGTGTTATTGATCTAGATGATAACCCGGAACCATGGAGTGGGGGCTCTTCGGTTGCCAGCATGTCCTTTGCAACTCTCGCCAGCACCTATCGTAATCATTTGCTTTCTGCCACCGTGACTGACTCGGCAGGTCAAAGCCACGATGTCCTAATCTCGCTACGCCAGGCGCTCGCGGATTACGGCGGCACTATAAAAGTCGAGCTCTTTGCCCGCAGCTCAGAGGTCGGCCCGGTTGGATACAATTACGACGGAGGGGGATTCAACACGATTCAGGCCAGCGACGAGTGGACCTTGGCGGGAAACCAAGCGATGACTTGGTATGCACTTGACCCCAGCACCGGGAAGCTCACCCTGGACCCCGGCACCGACGCCTTCAAGATCCTCGCAAAGTTTAATTCAGGCACACGCTCCGCAACAGTCAATCTTGACTTGACCGCCCTGGTCGTAAAGCCATCGTCGACGAGCGGTAAACAGCAGTCATCGATCGATTTTACGGGAATTGAAAATGTCGCGCGTGCGCGGGACGCCTTGACGGTTCTCAATCGACGGCTCGTTGAGCTATCCTCTATGCGCGGAGATTACGGAGCGGTGCAAAGCCGCCTTGAGACATCGATGGCGCTGGTACAGTCGTTTAGAGATGCTAATGCCGCCGCGGAGTCTCGTATTAGAGATGTTGATGTGGCCGCCGAGACTGCTCGGCTGACAAGCTCGCAAATCCTGCAGCAGGCGGCAGCATCTGTCTTAGCTCAGACGAATCGACAGCCTACTCTTTACCTAGACCTGCTCAGATCGACTTAGTAGCGAGTCATTCGGTCCTATGCAATAGTTCACTGATTTTAGTGGGGCGACTGCCGTTAGTAGTCTTAGTGGCGCGTTGAAGGTGCGACTAGGGTGCAGGAAGTCTGAATTCACCGCTGACACCAGCGCGATAACCCGGAGCCAAGACAGACCTAAGCTTAATATGACGCCCTCTTCTGATTTGAATATCGCGGTAATTGGCGGAGGGGCTGCGGGCTACTTTGCAGCACTTCGCGCCGCAGAACTTCTTCCCGGTGCGCGTATCTGTATTTTTGAAGCCGGTAAGCGGCCACTAGAGAAGGTAAGGGTTTCAGGCGGCGGGCGCTGCAATGTTACTCATCAATGTTTCGAGCCGGCGCGTCTGGTCGAGGGATATCCTCGAGGTTCTAAGGAGCTACGAGGCCCTTTTCACCACTTTCAACCGCAAGACACAGTAAACTGGTTTAAAGAGCGGGGGGTTACGCTCAAAGTCGAGCAGGATGGAAGGATGTTTCCGGACACAGACTCGTCGGAAACCATCATCGAGTGTCTTGAGGCGGAGCGAGCGCGGCTTGGCGTAGATCTTAGGACTCAAAGCAGAGTGACCGCAGTGGAATCTAGGGGTATTGGCGAATTTGCCCTCACGGTGGAAAAAGTCGGAGAGTCAAAGCAGTTTCGAAGTTCTGAGTTGATAATGCTAGCCACTGGCAGCAATAAATCGGGCTATGCGATTGCTGCAAGCTGTGGCCACCGAATTACCGATCTTGTCCCATCCCTATTTACCTTTGTAGTCGAGGACGCCGCCCTGCACGCGCTAGCGGGCATCTCGGTTGCGGATGTTACGGTGGAACTGGTGATAGATGGCAGGGAGATCTCCGCTCAACGCGGGGCGCTGCTGGCTACCCATTGGGGTCTCAGCGG
>JAYRHW010000198.1:0-7248 GCA_041907145.1 Bdellovibrionota bacterium | reverse complement strand
TATTGGCCGGCTTCCAGTGCGTATCGTTAATTAGATCGGCCGACGGCATTCGAGAGATCGAGATGCTTTTTGGCATACCGAACCCCTGAAGTATCCGCGTCAATCAGGTGGCTGCTCTGTCGATCGCTGAGTCTACTGATTGCCCTCGTTTCAGACGCTCAAGCATAGGTGTATCTCAGAAATAGAGCAGCACTTGACACGTTAATTGGCCAGGATTTTGACGAGGTTGCTCATCCACAAACTATCGATTTACCTTGATAGGGATAGTCACTGTTTCCCCTTGGGAAACCAAGGGAAAAACGCGCTCGTAGTCTCTTGATACTTTCGATAATCATCGCCGCGAGTGTGCAACGCACGCGCTTCTGTCGGTGGAATTCCGGTAACCTTCATGAATAAGTAGAGCATGAGGGCCGGTCCCATCAGCGTAAGCCAACCGTATGGCGCGCCGAGCCCCATCAGCACATAGGTCCACCAATGCAGCCATTCAAAAAAGTAGTTTGGATGGCGGGAGTACTTCCAGAGCCCTCGCCTGCAAGCCATGCCCTTGGTAGCGGCATCCTCCCGGAAAATACGCAGCTGGTGATCCGCCAGCGCTTCTCCTGCGATCGAGACAATCCAAACCAACATCGCCAGCATTTCCCAGACACTGAAACGCGGTTCCGGATTGAGCATCACGACCGCAAATGGAATGGAAAGCACCACGGCTGCGAGCGCGTGAGCCTCAAAGAAGAGAAAAAAATTACGCTGGGCGTTCACGCTCCAGGCCTCGCGCAATGCTGCGTAGCGAGGGTCTTCCCCTGGAACCAAGACGCGTGCGCGAATGAGATAGGAGGCAAGACGATACGACCAAACAAGCACCATGAAGGCCACAAGCATCCGGCGAGAAAATACGCCGTCCAAATGCAGTGCATAGTAAACGGCTAGCAGTCCTAACCCCGCGACCCAGCCGGCATCGACGATATCGGCTTCCTCCCTCCATAGCTGCACCACCCAGAGCACCGCCATAAGCAAGGCAAGAATGCCTAGGCCTTCGAGTATGGTAGAAAATGATGGGTTCATGGCTCTGCCTCGCTACCCCTTTATTCTAGCGTGGCTAGGCTAAAGTAGTGCAAGCAAATTCTAGGAAAGCCTGCGCAATGGAATTAGAGAAGCTTCCAGCTCAGTGGCCAGGATTCAAGTGTACACTGTTCGCCGCTCAACGATTCATCGACCAGAAGTTCCGCCATATCCTCGCTCAGAGGCTCATGACTATACGCAAAAACAACCACGCTCGTATCGACCTCCGGCTGATCGTCCTCAGACAACTGCATCTGTTCCTCGAACTCAGCGGGGCCCGGAGCTGCGGAAGCGGTCTCTCCTCCGTCAATGCGGCGTTGAATGCTGCCGCTAGGCGAAGCTGCCTCGTGAGCGGAAAAATCGAGCTGGCTGAGCTTTGCTTGTAAGGATTTGAGATTTGGAAAGAAAGTGGTCGAAGTAAAAGCCAGCCCGGCGGCCAGCGTAAGGGCAGTCAACGGCCAGGCGAATCTTCGCAAGCGATTGCTCAGCTCCGCCAAAGGAGCCCAGAGCCAGTCATCGACTGCGTTATAGAACTTTCCAAGCTCCTCGGGAATCGGAACAACGATCGCAACCCCGCTCTGCGGTGCCTCGGTCTGCGTTACCGTCAACTGGACTGACTCTGAGTGCACCGACTGGCGAGCCTCCGCTTCCTGCTCCCGCCTTGCTCGCTCGCGCGCATGCTCAGCCAAACTTCCGACATCCACGACATTGACGTCCGTAGAGCGGCTCCAACATTGCGGAATGAAACTGACGCGGGTGCAAATTATGGTGAGGTCTCGTTGTTTGATATTGTCGAGGATCAGCTGAGCAAAGTACTCCCTCCAGCGTCCGCTAAAGGGAAGAAAGGGATCCCGCAGAATCCATACGTTTGCATTTGAGCGCAGCAGCGCAAGCAGGGATAACTGTCGAGCCGAAGATTCTGATAGTTGCGTGCAGTGAAGATACGAAGTGCGCCGTAGGTCGAACCTATCAAGCATGGGATCGATCTCTTCACTCGTATATCCCGCGGATGCCAAAAATCCGGCCGCGGTAAGATGTGCCGGCAGCGGCGCGCCGAAGCCATCAAATGCGACTTGCCCGGCATTCCACGGCTCGCTGCCAAAATGGCCGAAGACCGACGAGTCGCCGGTTCCAAGGAAGAAGGCCTCATAGGCCCCGATATCAGCTCCCCCCTCATCGGCGAGTAGGGTGACGGCTCCAGGCGGACAATTTGTTCGCAGCGCTGGGCCGATGCCCGGCAAGCTGCGAGATAGAATCGCCATACCTTTGCCCTCAATCGCGCAAGCCTGCAGCATTGGCCTACCAATTCTCCGGGATGTAATGCTGGCCGCGGCCATGCTCACGGTCGGGGTTGAGCAATAGGCTCAATCCTTTGACAATCTGTTCACGCCGAAGCGGCTTTGGAATAAAATAACTTGCGCCCTCCTGATAGGCTTTCATCACGGCCTGAGAAGCGTCATCGGACGTAAGCATAATCACGGGCAGCGCCTCATTATGAGAGTGTTCGCGCATTGTCTTTAGAACGTCCCACCCATCCATTTCGGGCATAAAGACATCAAGGAAGACGCCTCTATACTGTTTGGCTTTTTCCGGTTCACGTAAAATCTCTATCGCAGCCTTGCCGCTGCTAATGACCTCGGCTTGGCAGCCAATTGATTTGAGCATCGCTTCCATCAGCACGCCCACATGCGGATCGTCGTCTATGACCAATAATTTAGTACTCATAAATGCCATTTCCCCTTTTCTCGCTATACAGATGCTCCAGGCTCCGCGCTCGTCTCACTCCCCCTGTGAGATTCAAGTTCGGAATCCTTGCTTAAACGAGATTTCTTCGATGCTGAGCGCGCCTTGGCTGGCCGCTTCGGCATTTCAGATGCCGATTTTTCGACATCTGCGCCACCGGCCGCAGGGCGTATCTCCGAATCTTCATTCGTACCGCCCATCACTTCCTCGAGCGAGGTGATCCCCTGCTCCACGAGCTTCAAGCCGGCCTCGCGCAGCGTTATCATGCCTTGCTGCCGGGCAACGTTACGAAGTTCCTCTCGAGAGGCTCCTGCCAGAATGAGTCGACGCAGCTCGTCACTCATCATTAGCACTTCATAAATCGGGGCCCGGCCCTTGTATCCGGAATTGAAACACGAGGGGCAGCCTTTGCCGTGCCAAATCTTGCGGCCCTTGAGCAATTCGCCTGACGCTCCCAGGCGCTCAATTACCTCCAGCGGGACATCCACTTCCTGCTTGCACTCGGTGCATACTCTTCGCACGAGACGCTGCGCCACCACACAGTTCACTGAGGAAGTGATCAGATAGGGAGCGATGCCCATGTTCACGAGCCGGGAGATGGTCGAAACCGCGCAATTGGTATGGAGCGTTGATAGAACCAGATGTCCTGTCAAAGCGGCCTTGATGGATATTTCTGCCGTCTCTTGATCGCGAATTTCTCCCACGAGAATGATATCCGGATCCTGACGGAGCAAAGAACGAAGAATCGAGGCAAAGGTATATCCAACTCCACTGTTCACTTGACACTGCGTTACACCTGGCAGCGTCCCTTCTACCGGGTCTTCCGCGGTAAAAACGCTAACGGAGATTTCGTTGAGCTCATTAAGTGCCGCATACAGGGTGGTAGTTTTCCCCGAACCGGTCGGTCCTGTGACGAGCACGAGCCCATCAGGCTTGGTAACAGCCTCTCGAATCTGCTTCAGTTGATTATCCGGAATTCCAAGTTTGGATAAGTCATTGTTGACATTCGCACCGCCCATCATGCGCATGACGATCTTTTCGCCAAATGCCGATGGTAGCGTGCTAATACGGAACTCAGCTTCGGTATCCTTCCCCTTGAATTTGAAAGAGCCATCCTGCGGAATGCGCTTTTCGCAAATATCGAGCTCCGCCATGATTTTCAGGCGCGACACTATCGCATTCAGCAGCTTATGAGGAATTTTCTGAATTTCGCGCAGTACGCCGTCGACACGAAAGCGAACTCGCAGCATATTTTCAAACGGCTCTATATGAATATCGGAGCAGTTGACTCTCACTGCCTCAGCGAGCAATGAATTCACCAAGCGAACCAGCGGAGCATCAGCCTCGGTCGCGGCGTCTTCTTGCTGATCCGCTTCATTCTGATCGGCTAATTGGTCCTGCTGCTCGAGGACTTGCTTAAGTGTTCCGGCAATCGAGGTATCCAGCAGGTCTGGGAGAGGTCTCCGCTTGGCCATCGCCTGGGCACGAAGCTGCGCTGGTTTGCTTATTCTAGCTTTTTGCGATGCGCCAAACATTGCATTTCCCTCTTTTCGGCCTACAGGCGCAAGAATTCGGAGGAAAGCACTGTCCCCTTGATAATCGGGGCCAAAGTCCTGATAAAACCAATCATTACCTAAGCTCAGCTAAGAGGCTTTCTTAGCGGCCTCTGGCAGGAATTCGAGAGCCTCGGGCCGCTCCTACGAAGGCTGCGTAGGTAAATGCGAACCCTTACTTGTCGAGGGGTTTGGCGGCAATTGATTCAGCAGAGACGGACATGGAGTGTCGCCTCCTGCGCCGGACGAACGGCAGAATGCTAAAGCCTGCTCCGCCGGCGAAGGTGGCTAGCTGAGTAATTCTGAATATCAATTCGTGATGACGAATCGCCTTTACTTCGCGCACTTCATTGAAGAGCGGCAGCACCAGTGCCGCAGCGAATAGGCGTACAACCCCAGAAATCACGAAAACAAAAATCAGCGGCGAAAGCGGCTGCCATAGGAGGCTTCCCAGGTGCACCGATGCCGGCAGAACCTCGCTCAAATAAGCACCCAGTACCGAGCCAGCCAGCACGAAGGCGCCGTTCACCATGGCCTGGTAGGCTGCGCATCGGGCTCGCTTGGGCGGCGTAACGGCGTCAAAGAGAAAGTTTGCAGCGGCGAGGTTGAATCCAGCCCACACCAACCCTGCGTACACCTGGATGGGAAGCAGCAACCAGAAATTATCGGTAAATAGCCAAAGAACGGGGCTAAACGCCACTCCATAGCCGCATACATTGAGAATTTTTTTATTGCCGAATTGATCACTGAGCTGCCCCCAGTATTGCATGGTCAAAAACTGAGTAACGGTATTCGCGGCAGTAATCAAAGTGATGTTGATATACGAAAAGTGCAAATCTCTCAGCATGTATACCGCAAAGAAAGGGGCGGAGATATTTGTACCGAAGTTAATCAGTGAAACGAAAAAAACAAATCGCGCGAAGTTAGAGCGTGGCGAACGGCGTAGAAACTCCCAAAAGGTGAAATGATGCTCGTGGGTACTAAGGTGTACCGGGTCCTCGTATCTTCGTAAAAACTTTATGCAAAGGGAGCGGCAAACGAAGGCCAGCAAGAAGATCAACAGAAAGCCCGTATCCGGACTATCATAACGCTTGCTAACATCAAGCACCTGCCCTGCCAGAAGGATCGCAAGGAAGGTGCACAGCCCTATGAGTCGGTTACGATAGCCGAAATAGCGTCCGCGAATCTGCGCAGGCACCAAATCACCCATCAAACTACTCCAGGCCGGAACACCAAAGTTCCCTGAAATGAAATAGATGGATACCAGCGCTATCAGGAGCCAGACCGCGCTCGGGCCGTGTCCGTACAGAGACGGCAGCAGTGCAATTGGAACCCAAATGAGCGCGTTTACCCCGACGCAAACGCTGATGATCTTTCGGCGACTGGAAAAAAACTGCATGGCCCATACCCCCATCATCTGGGAGATGGCCCCAAGGAGCTGGGGAAATGTCGCGAGCAAACTCAGTTGAAATGCGGTTGCTCGGAGGAAAATACCGAAAATATTGAGGTAGGTTTCTCCGGCTCCCACCATGCATGCCCAAGCCATGCCATCGGCATTCGATGCGCGCAAACTTGGCGTTAAACGCTTATGAATTTTCTCTTCGCCGGGATTCACGCTATGACCGGGAGTGACATTGAAGGAGCCAATACTGTACAGGTAATTCTATTGCCGCTCAACGGGCACTACAGATTGTATGCAAAAACTTTCTAAAAGCGGCACTAGTGCTTTGGAACATAAATAATCTGACCATGAAGTACCGTATGGTACAAAGCACTATTCTTGCCGGAGGCAAGAACCCCCGGAGGGAAAACACAGCTGGCTAGTACTCTGGCCACCGCTGCTAGGGTGAGAAAACTTTTGTTCCAGAGTACTAGTAATACTTGGGGCTTATCTGAGGGCCTGGGCATCAAATCAGCCGCCAAATCTAAAGTGTCCGTATTCAAACGTCGATGCTACCAAGCGGGAGATGCTAGGCATGAATTTACGTTTGCAAAAACTGTTGTGCCGGTTGGGTGAGCTAAAAAAGTCGCCTTCACCGACTCGTCACGAGGTCAGTCAAGGCTCCGGAATCGATTTGCAAACAATGACGAGAGTTTTCTCGATGCCGCAAACTCGCCTGCGCCTCGAGGAAACCGAAAAGCTCGTGCACTTCCTCTGGAAGGAATTTCGGCCCTATATTTCTCCCTCCATTACCGACGATCAGCTTTCGAATCAGCTGAGGTTTGAACTCTTCGAATTCGAGCCGGATAAGTCCAAGCTCAACGAGCCGAGCTGCGTTTACAGCCCCGACGGCAAGTACGGGCTCAAGGATATCGCTTCCTAATTCGTCGATTGCCAGTCTCTCCCTTGTGGATTTCTCTGCATTTTCTTAAGACAGAGGAGCAAAACTCTTTTGGAGCTCCATTATGAAACTTCGTGTTTTATTTCTTTTGTTCACAGGACTTATGGTTGCATCGAACGCCGCCGCTGAAGCCAAAATGGTTACGACTGCTTCCGGCCTGAGATATTCAGACTCAGTCGTCGGTAACGGCAGCGAAGCCGTTAGCGGCAAGAATGTCAGCGTGCATTATACGGGCTGGCTGCTCAAAGAGCATGACGCCAAGGGAAGCAAATTCGATAGCTCCGTGGATCGCGGTCAACCTTTTGAATTTGCTCTCGGTGCGGGACAAGTAATTCGCGGCTGGGACGAGGGCGTGGCCGGCATGAAGATTGGCGGCAAGCGCACGCTCTACATTCCCTCCAAGCTTGGCTACGGCGCACGCGGCGCCGGCGGAGTTATTCCGCCGAATGCGGATCTGAATTTTGCTGTAGAGCTTTTGGGTGTGAAGTAGACAGCACCGGGAAGCACCTCGGGACGAATATGACGCGAAGGGCGCGACGGAGGAGATCCCAATC
>JAYRHW010000197.1:0-2054 GCA_041907145.1 Bdellovibrionota bacterium | reverse complement strand
TACTCAGCCGACTGGGAGAAATCTCCGCGTATCCTGCTCGCACTGCTCGCGAAGAAGCTTGGCGATCCCTCTAAGCTCGACGCTTGTATTACGAAGCTGGTTACCTATGGCGATGTCGCAAAAGATCGCCGCATCATGGAACTGGGAATCTTCGGGAACCCTGTTCCATTCAATGACTTCTTGAAATACCGGTATCAGATCGATCTCGACGGAGAGTCGTGCGCCTGGCGTTCGCTTTTTCTGAAGCTGTGCTCCGGCAGCTTGGTGTTGAAGGTGCATAGCGACTATGTGCAGTGGTACTATGATAGAATGCGCCCTTGGACCCACTACATTCCTATTCGCGAGGACCTTTCGGATCTTCCTGGTGTTATTGAATGGCTTGGAAGGCATGACTCCGAATGCAAATCGATCGCTGCCAACGGTGCGGAAATGATAAACTCAGTCACCTATGTTGGGGCGACTCGGGATGTGGCAGCCACCATGCGAGCGGTGCTTGCCTGTCAGCGTGATTCCTAGTAAGCGCTCGACCTACCAGATGAGTCCTTCAACCCTCCACATTTTCTTGCTTAGCTTCGTTCCATTTGGGTATAAGCGTAGGCATGACAGTGGTTTTATCAGCCCCCATGCGCGAGCCTGCGCAAACTGAGAGTGACGCATGGTTCGGTGCGTCCCTTGCGACCTTCGCTGCGGCAGTGGGACTGTCCGCCCGTAGTGTCGGCGCCCAGTCGTGGATGCCGGAATTAAAGACGAATGTGGGCAGCGCATCGTCACTAGTCCTTTCGCTGGATCAGGTACCTGAGGCAGAACGGACAAGGGATAAGCAAGGGGCTTCGCCAAAGTTCACTGGCGCGAACATGTGGCTCTATCCGATCGAGGGATTAGATCAATCCTATATCCGCTTTACTGATTTGACCGGACTACGGCACGTCCTAAAAGTCAGGGGTGAGGGCTTAAACCGAAAGATTACCGAGGGGGCTGAAGTCCACACTGACAAGTCCGGCCTGGCTGCTTTTTTGCGTGAGGGGGCGAGTTTCCGCCAGATTTCCATACCACCGATAGAGTACTTGAATACTTGGCCTCATGGCGAGTTGGTTAATCGATATAACGCAGACGCGATCAATGAGGAGGATCGGCAGCAAGCCAAGGCGAATCTAACTCTTCTTCCAAATAATATTGTGGCCTACCCGGTCGATGGTTCGATCGTTATTTATGCCTTAGCCCAGTTTCGCTCTAATGTGAATTTGCTCGATCAGGATGGAATTGGCGAGAAGGATACTCTCTCGGAATTGAGGGACGGTTTCACCTATCTTTGTCGTTTCGATCTTTCTCCAAATAATGAACCAAGCGAATCGGAAGAGTGGACTCTTGTGGCCGCTTTGCCCGGCTCGCATCTGCAAGTGATGAGTTGTAATCCTTCCCGGCAGGAACTGTACGTTGGGGGCCCTCTGTTTGGTGAGCATGACGGGAAAAAATATGGTGGAGTGCTCAAGGTAACGGAAAGCGGCGGCCAGTATAGGCTGGATACAGCAGGTGGGGGCGTATTTGCAACGATGCCCAGCAGTGGCTCGAATTATGACGCGCCCCAGCTTGTCGCTAACGGTGTCTATGGGCGCATCGGCTCCCTGGTTACAGATCCCGCGAACGGACTTACCTTTATTGGTGGGCATTTTGATCGAGTCGGCGGAGCGGCGGGGGTCGAGTGCGCCAATGTCGCGGCCTTCGATGGCAACAATTGGTACCCCTTGGGAGCCGGATTACCGAAGATTTCCGGCAAGGACGCCAAGGGAAACGACGGAGAAGTTATTCTTAGTTACAATCCCCATACTGGCCTTGTCGCGCGCGGAAATATCGACCTTGGCCCCGGCGGCGGGGTACTAAAATTAATGTTCTTCCCTGCTGATTCAATTGGCAAAATAGGGCAGGCAGAGGCGCAAGAATTAAAGTGGCTGCC
The DNA here is from genome assembly GCA_041907145.1 of Bdellovibrionota bacterium. GTDB lineage: Bacteria > Bdellovibrionota_C > UBA2361 > UBA2361 > JAFLCA01 > JAFLCA01. Next base: position 103 of record JAYRHW010000197.1, on the reverse strand, counting down.
TCTTAATGTGACTCTTCCCTCGGAGATTGGTGATCTCGTACGCGGTCCCGCCGGCGCGTCTCCCGTGGTTCAAATGCAGCCTTTTGAAAAGGGGTTCCTTATT
>JAYRHW010000196.1:0-2297 GCA_041907145.1 Bdellovibrionota bacterium | reverse complement strand
TCGGCTAAACCACGCCTGCTCCCCCTGCCCCAACAATAATGTACTCATGACCCTCTGCGCACCTAGGGGCAACTGAGCGGCCCAAAGCTGCACGAGAGCAGGCATCAGAACTGCGGTAACATTCACCGCTACAAGGAGGGCAGCGAGTCCGATGAGAGTTCCAGAGCAAAGCTTCGGCCAAAACCTCCATAGCCAGATGACTCCGGCAAGACCAATACCGAGAATAAAGCTGCGCGAACCCGAGTAGAGACCGAGCAATAGGAGCCCTATGAGCAGGGCAGCGACAAGGAATCGACGAAGGAACGCTCCTTCTCCGAGTTTGCTTGCCAGCACGGGGAAGGCGCAGGCTAGAAATATTCCCAGCGCATTCGGATCCGAAAACGTCCCCGCCGTTCGACCAAGCGCGCGAAAGTATTCATTCTGATTCGGCAGGGCAAGCGTAGGCGCGAAGCTCGAGAGCAATCCGAAGCTCAACAACGAGATCCACAATCCGATTTCGGCTCCAAGCCAAAATTGCCCGCGATCGCTGCGCTGTCGCGAAAAATGAAAGCAAAGCGCCGCTAGACAGCAGGATCGCAGAAAACCTAGAAGTGCGGGCCAAGCCTCACCTTGGGTCAGAATGTTCGGCGACCTACGCAGTTCATCAAGATCAGAGCTGAGTCCGAATTCAGAACAGACCCATACCCCCATAAGCAGCAACCACGGAGCGGCCCACCGTGAACTTGGGCGACGCCCCAGCACGACCTGCGACAGCAAGAATGCGAGAACCCCAAGTAGGAGTGCCCCCGCCCCCAAGACGGGCAGCAGCGGAGTGGCAATTCCAAGAACCAGCGCAGGACTCATGAGGAGATCTGAGTGAAGATCTAGTATTATACTTACGAGGATCGACGCTTCTGGTCTGCACGAACAAATTGCACAGTGCGTTTATAACTGCTGATATCTTTCCCCGCTTCAGGGACCCACAGCTCTACTTCCTTTGTAGCAAACATGGGAGGAGCAGATAAGGGGTCACGCGCAAGACTCTTGAGCACATCCTTGAGACTATCCGCCATGGAGGACGGACTAAAAACGCCGAAGGGACCAATTCGCCCGCGAAACAGCCCCTCATTCCACGCGCCAATCCGCAGCGGGGCCCTCGATGCTGCAAGCACCCTCCCTTCGACTTCGTAGCCGCCGAGTAGTCGAATTTCCGGCCTCTGTCCGGGAACAGGCAGGCCAAGGTGAAGTCCTAAATACTTCCCTTCCTGAAAGCTGAGCGCGAGCATAAACCAGCCCTGCACGGCGGCTCCGATATCGGAGAAGCTATACCACTTGCCGTTCGTGCCATCTCCCCAATAGACAATAGGTCTGATGGTGTCGCTATCCCGCGAAAGTCCGACAATATAGCCCGCGGCCGAATCAGCCTGTCCATCGACCTTGGAAAACAGAAGGATTTTATCCAGTACCTGCGGAGTACGGGACAGCTTGAACCAGCCCGAGATTAGAAGATCTCTGCCTGAGCGAGGGCTAAGGGCGTCTTCGGCTTGCACCTCGAGATGCTGTCCAGGGGTATTGATGCCAACGTAGGCAGGAAAAAAGGAGTCCCCCTCGGGAGTGGGCGAGCTGCCTACAAAAACATCTCGCGCCTTGAACGTGAAAAAAAGCGGCAGTGAGAATGAAACTGCGAACAGCAGAACCAGGGAGCACAAGAACCAAGGACTACGAGTCCCCACACGCGAAGCGCCGTACAACATCGCCGTACCTTGAGAAATCAGCTCGAAACACTAAAGCCTTGAGCCCCGCTCAGGCTACTCCTCGCTGCTCTCCGCGGCGGCCTTCTTCTTTCGAGGCGCCTTCTTCTTGGGAGCAGCTTCAGTCTCGGAGGTCTCCGATTCCGCGGCTTCGATCGTTGCTGCGGAAGCTTCCTCCTCACCTGCAGCAGCCTTCCTCTTGCCGCGCCCCTTCTTGCCTTCCTTGTCTGCAAAAGTCTTCACTTCGCTGACATCGGACGCAATCTTTATTCCAATCGATGCGTTCACTTCAGCATGCAGCTTGATGGTAGCTTTGTATTCGCCAACCTTGCGCAGCGCATCAGTGACACGGATCTGCTTACGGTCAATCGCGAAGCCCTTGGCCTTGAGTGCGGTCTCCAAGTCTCGCGTCGTAATGGAGCCGAAAGTCTTGCCGCCCTCGCTTACCTTGAGAGTGAACTCCAGCACGACGTCCCCGAGCTGCTTTGCGAGAGCCTCTGCCTCACCGCGCATACGCACGCGCTTGGCCAAGATGTGCTGCATGCGATGCTTGAGCACTCTCTCGTT
>JAYRHW010000195.1:0-8098 GCA_041907145.1 Bdellovibrionota bacterium | reverse complement strand
GGCGCTGATCGGATCGAAGAAGATGGGAGAATTGCTGCGAAAACTTTCTGAAATGTACGAGTTTGTGCTGCTGGATGCGCCGCCCATTTTGCCGGTCTCTGATGCGCTCATGCTGTCGCGCATGGGGGCAGGGGTGATCTTGGTAGTGCACGGCAAGCAGACCCGCAAACGTCATATCCAGGAGGCCACGCGCAGGCTCCAAGAGGCAAATGCGGGGATCCTGGGAGTGGTAGTCAATCACTCTGATACTAGGGACGAGCACTACTACGCCTATGACCCGGTTAATTACCCCGATGCAATCGAGGTCGACAGGCAGACTGGCGGCGACAATCAGGCGGTAGGGAATTACGACGCCTAATCCCCAATTTTTGGCCTCCTAGTGGGCTCGGCGCCGTGCGCCGGAGATCCGCCAATTATTAGCTGGAGCTTGACCACTCTTAGTGTTATTCTAGTATAGAATTATACTAGAATAACTACATGCGGCCTATCGCACTCAAGCACGTCAATAATCCACCTAACCCATGGAGCAGCTCATCTATCGAATGGCTCGATGAGCCGCCGCCCTTTAGACTCCAGGTCTTCGAGGAGCAAGCCAAGAGCATCATCTCGAGCAACGACAGTCCGGATATCGGATTTCGCCATAGTATCAATCCCTATCGAGGTTGTTTCCATGGCTGCGCCTATTGTTATGCGCGGCCAAGTCACCAATACCTGGACTTCGGAGCGGGGACCGATTTTGAGCGCAAGATTGTTGCGAAAGTGAATGCGCCCAAACTTTTGCGCGAAACTTTTGAACGCAGAAGATGGAGCGGTGACCTCATCGTGTTTTCTGGAGTGACCGATTGTTATCAGCCACTCGAAGCGAGTTACCGGCTAACTCGAGCCTGCCTTGAGCTGTGCCTGGAGTATAGAAATCCTGTTGCGATCATAACAAAGGGTGCGCTGATAAGGCGTGATATCGATATTCTCTCGCAGCTTCACCGCGCCGCGCGGATTCAAGTATTTTGTAGCATTGCTTTCAGCGATGACGAGGTATCTCGAGCAATTGAACCATTTGCTCCGCGCCCTAGCATTCGATTTCGCGCAATGAGGGAATTGGCGCAGGCGGGCATCCCCGTTGCACTTGGACTGGCACCCGTAATTCCGGGGCTCAATGACTCGCAGATTCCTGAAATACTTGCGCGGGCCAAGGAGAATGGGGCTCGCGCAGCGTTTATGACCCTTCTTCGATTGCCGGCCGAGGTCCTTCCCGTGTTTACAGAGCGGCTCGAGCGAGCATTTCCAAATCGCAGTGCAAAGGTTCTGAATCAACTCAAGGCTATGAAAGGGGGAGTGCTCAACCGAAGCGAATTCGGTACTCGAATGCATGGTGATGGCCCGCAGTGGGAGGCAGTGCGCTGGCTTTTTAAAAATAGCTGCCGGCAGCTTGGGCTCAACACCAACGAGGAGGCGGCGATCCCTCCGGGAAGTCCGACATTTCAGAGGCCGACCAAGCAGTTGAACCTCTTCTAATACATACTGTTAACGACAATTCCGCTGCCTAGTGACCCCTCGCTGATAGAGTTACCGAAATACCCGCGCGGCTATCCCGAAGAGTGTGGCCCGATATCTGCATTAGGTAGCGCATAGGTAGGTGGGTATCCGTGCGTGTTCTGTGCACGGTTTTGGTGGTTGGATTGCCTATGTATGCAGCGGTTGGACGCGTGGTGGCGTTCAGTACGGTTTTTGTCGCTTTCATTTCAACGACCGTTTCTGCAGACACGCTGATACGTCAGCGAGATTTGCAGAACAGCTCTTCTATCGCAATACTTCAGCGCAGCGGAAAGGCGATCCAGTCGCTTTGCATGAAGCGGCAGTCCGGCGTCGAGGTGTACTCAGCCTTCCCCCGGGGGCAGAATCTACTGCTTCGTTCTCAGAGCAGGGAGCTGAGAATCCTGGCCCAGCGAAGCGCGGGTACCGCGCTTCTAAGGAGTGTCGCGGCCTATGCCCGACGCCGCCACCGATGCGACATCCTGCTTTCGCAAGACTCTGGTCCCGAGTCTGGCCCCGTGGAGCTCCAGATCCAGTCAACTTGTCATGATGTTTCTGCATCGTCCCGTCAAGTAAACCTTCTCAATTTGACCTATGTCTCGCCCTCGCGACAAACAGCTGAGGCATCATTCGATGTGACGCCACAAGGTCCAGGGATTGATGCGGGGGTTGCGCTCTCTGCCGCACCGGTTACGAGTCTCAATGAGACGGCGGTGTTGGTGCGATTTCGAGACGGACTAATTCAGGCGCGGGATGGAGCTTCATACAATACGGCTCGCGCAATTCCCTATAATCCCGGAACTACCTATCATCTTCGTTTCGTTATTCATCTGACTGCCGGTAGCATGCCAGGGGAAAGAGCGCGAAGTTATTCTGCCTGGGTGAGCTCAGCCGGCAACCCTGAAGTACAGGTGGCCCAAAACTATCGCTTCCGGGTTAACTCACAGTGGATTGCCTTCGCCTATTCCTATGCGTCTCGTGGAACGCTACGCGTATGCAACGCGAGCTTGAGCGATCAGTCATCGCTTTCGCCGCCAACTGCTACGGCTACCATCGAACCTAGCGCAATACCGACGGCCACGAGTTCACCCACGCTGTCGCCAACCCCCAGCGTGGTGCCGACCCTCTCTCCGACACCAACGCGGACCCCTACGCTTACGCCCACCGGAACGCCATCCGTTACCCCGACGCGAACCGCAACAGCCATTCCGACCAGCACCCCGAGCCCAACTCCGACCCGAACACCGACGGTACTTCCAACGAGTACTTCAAGCCCGACTCCGACTAGGACGCCAACCAGCACGGCAACAGCTACCCCCACGCGAACGCCGACGTTGATACCTACATCTACTCCAAGTCCGACTCCCACACGTACCCCGACCGCAATCCCCACTGCTACACGAACCTCCACCCCGATAGCAACGGCGACTGCGACGCTCACCCCAACGGTTACTCCCACGCGCACACCCACCTTGGCGCCTACAGGAACGGCTACTCCGACCCCGACGCCGATAGGAACAGTGAGCGAACGTGCATGCACGAGTTACCTAGCAGCAGGAAGCACAGTCGCTCAAATCCAGAGCAGCATCAATTCGGCGCAGGCAGGAACCACCATTTGCCTTCAGCCAGGCGCCACCTACGCGGCCGCCAACGGCCTGCAGTTCTCAAGGGCCGGATCGCAGGCGTCACCCATCATGCTCTGCGCCTCGATTGATGGCGGAGTTCGATGCGGCAGACCAAGCACGAATCCCAAGATCAGGATTACCAGCGCTGACGGAGGTGGCGTGGTGTTCGCCGGAGGCTCACAGTGGATCACCATAAAGAATCTCGACTTCGAAGGAGTCGATGGCGGGGATGGCATAAGCTTCGTCAATGCTGGAGTCGCGCACATTTACCTCCTCGATCTCACCGTCTCGCATTTTCACAATGGTTGGATGAGTAATCCATGGTTACTGGCGACCCCTCCCCAGGATATTCATCTGGGCAGCTGCGAGTTTCCGATGAATATCATTGATATGCACGTTAACCCCAGCGGCGGGCATGGGCAGGGCGGGTATGGTTATTTCAGTAACTCGGTGATGGCCGTGAACTATCAGAATAACGGCAGTGACGGGGTATACGATCACAACGTGTATTTCAGTACGGGCCCGCGCGCTGAGGCCACCGAGAATATGGTCTTTGAGTGTGGTTCATTTACCGATTCGTCGGTTGATGCCAACGGCGTTTCACAGGGAATATTCCTCAAACTGTCCGGACATCATAGAGGGGTGATCGTTCGCAATAACCATTTTTACGGAGACCGATGCAATACTTGGGTTTTAGGTGCCACAACCTCGAATGACGATGGAGTCGTGGATGAGTTCGTGGAGGCGGAAATCTATAACAATCGGTTCGATGCCTCTTGTCCGCGCATGATTTATGGCGAGTTTTTCCGTAACACCAAGATCTACAACAATATCTTCGATTTCCGGACCCCGAACGGAGGGTATGGTTATCAATTCATTCAGTTGAATAGGATTGGCTACGCGGCAAATCCGCTCGGCAATATTTCAATCTTTAACAATCACTTTGTCTGTAACCAAAACTATTGCCCGGATGACCAGGGGGCTTCTCATTGGATCGAGCTCAATGATCAGGGAACAAGCAATAAGTTCTTCAATAACTTCTTTTACACGGCCTCAACCAATGTGACCCTGTTTGGCGGCACCTGCGGACAGTTCGGCGCAAATGGAGCCGATTTCAATAATAACTTCGTCTACGCGCCTAATGACGCAACGCCGGGAATGTTGAGTTGTCCAGGAGGCAGCGGAAATTCGGCTTCCTTTGCGACGGACCCACGCCTGATGAGCGTGGCTGGGGGTGACTATCGGCCGCAGGCGAATTCACCTCTGGTGAACAGCGCGAGGGCGGCAGGGGCGCCCTTGTTCGACTTTTTAGGAAATCCTCGCGATGCGCAGCCCGATATCGGGGCGTTTGAGCGGCAGTAAACTACAACAGTTCGCCGTAAATCTCGAGGGTTCTGTCGAGCACCGGCTCCTGCCCAAATCCTTCCTGCAGAACTCTTTCGCGCCCACGTAGTCCAAGCGTCGAGCGCAGGGCAGGATTAGCTGCAAGTTCTGCGATAGCTTTAGCGAGAGCCGCTGGATCCCGCGGCGGTACCAATAGGCCATTAATCTGATGCTGTACGATATCTCGGCAGCCTGGCCAGTCGGTGGCGACAATGGGGAGCCCGCAGCTCGCCGCTTCGATCAAGAATTTTGGAATTCCCTCGCCGTAGTAAGAGGGAAGGGCGGCGATATGACAAGAATGGAAGTGGGGAAGCATATCAGCTTGGTAGCCTAGGCAGGATACAACGCCTGAGCTCTTCCAGCCCTGGTACTCGCTCTCGGAGATACTACTAGGATTGCCGGGGGCAGGTTCTCCCGCCACGACGAACTCAAGTTGATGGCCCTGCGCGCGCAGCATCTGGGCAGCACTGACGAATTCTCGAATTCCCTTTTCTGCCAAAAGTCGTGAGGCAAATAGCACGCGAACCTTGCCGTCAGGAAGAGCTTTTGGCGAAAACCGGACTGTATCGACCCCGGCTCCGGGAATTCTGACGATTTGAGAGTCCTGCAGGAGTCCGAGACTAAGGAAAGTCTCCGCATCTTCCCGGTTTTGAAAGATTACTTTCGATCGTCGACCGCCAAGGGCCATGCGGTATAGCCATTTTACAAGGACCCGTCGACCCGACGCCAAAGCGCCGCGGCTAGTAAATACCTGCCCAAGACCGGAAATGGCGCTTACTCTGCCGGCCGGAATGCCCAAGCGCACAGCGATGCCGGCGTACAGCACGGGCTTAATGGTTACTGCATGTACGATATCCGGGTGAATGCTGCGCAGTATTTTCCATAGCCGCGCTATGGCCAATAATTCGGAAATGGGATTTGCGCTCCATCGATCGATTTCCCAGGCGTGCCACGTAAGCCCTTGCGATCTAATGGTTTCGACCGCCGGGCCCCAAGGAGTGATGATATGCACGCGCATGCCCAGCGCCTGCGCTCTGAGCGCCAGGCTCATTCGATGACTAACAAAGAATGCCGGGTCGTTGACGATGATCGCAAGCGCGCGAGATTCGAGTTTCTTTCGGTCCATACGTTAGCGGCCTCTCGAGGCGCACCAATCCTGCAGCATGAGCACATCCCAAATATGATACTGCCAATTATGTGTGCCTTTGAGGTGCTGTTGCCACTTTTGGCGAATCGGCGCCGGGTGAAGAAGTCCGGTTCGTTTGAGTGCAGTTTCTGATAGCAGCTCTTCCGCCCAAGCCCTAAGTGGTCCGCGCAACCAGCCATCAATAGGCACTCCAAATCCCATTTTAGGACGTTCCACCAATTCTCGGGGAACATAGCGGTAGAGAATTTGCCGCAGAGCCCATTTGCTTACCCCGCCGCGAAGCTTCATAGCGAGCGGAAGGCTCCAGGCGAATTCCACCAAACGATAATCAAGCAGCGGCTCACGCGCTTCGAGGCTGGCTGCCATGCTGGCACGGTCCACCTTGACCATTACTCCGTCGGGAAGATAGCCCATCAGATCGAAGAACATCATTCGCGAGATGTAATCCGGTAAATTGGGCTGGAGACGCGGATCGAAGCAATTTACCGGAGGCTCCGTTCCATCAATCACTAGTTCAGCGGGGCTGTTCCAGTGCGAGACCATCTGGGCATAGACGTCATGACCACTGTTGTAGTTGAGCACCCGCGCGAGCTTATGCATTTTGTCGCCGGGTAGAGATACACGCAATCTTGAAGGCGTCAGAGGACGGAGTAAATGGAACATCGCGTCCCACTGCTCACGCGAGAACACTCGAATACCGGCAGATGTGAGTTTACGAATTGGCGAGGGTATAAGGCCGATGGTCCTTCGCACCTTTTCAGCCCAGACATACCGCGCGTAACCGGCGAACAACTCGTCGCCGCCGTCGCCGGAGAGGCTAACGGTCACATGCTGACGGGTGAGTTTGGAGAGCAGCATCGTTGGAATCTGTGAAGAGTCCGCAAAGGGCTCGTCGAAATTGAAGGACAGAGAGGGAATGACATTGAGCGCATCCTCAGGAGTCACATACAATTCGGTGTGTTCGGTCTTGAGGTGCTGAGCCACGGCCTTGGCGTGGGCAGCCTCATTGTAGGCCCCTTCGTGGAAGCCAATTGAATAGGTCTTCACGGGACGCCCGCTCTGCGCCTGCATCAGGGCAACGACCGTCGAGGAATCGATTCCGCCTGAAAGAAATGCTCCGAGCGGCACATCGGCCACCATTCGCAATTTCACTGCGTGGAGCATGAGTTGATGGAGAGCTTCGAGAGTCTCAGCATTGTCCGGGCGAGGGGAGTGCTGGCCCTGCTCTGCCGCTGATTTTGCCGACCAGTACTGTTGCGGACGCAGTCTCATCCCTTGTTCCAAATAATCCGGTGAGAAATCCCCTGGTCGTCGGGACATTTCGGCTGGGCTGAACGAGAGAAGGCATCCCTGCGGGAGCTTAAAAATATTATGGTATATCGACCATGGTGCCGGAATGTAATTGAACCGCAGAAATAGAGTCACGGCAGAGCGATCGATTTCGTTGCGGAATTGAGGCGATTGCTCGAATGATTTGATTTCCGACGAGAAGAGAAAGCCGCTCGTCGTCCAGCCGTAGTACAGGGGCTTGATGCCGAGCCTGTCGCGGCCAAGCACGAGACGCTTTTCATGCGCATCCCAGAGGGCAAACGCAAACATGCCATTGAAGCGCTTGGTTGCCGCCTCCACTCCCCACGCTTCGAAGGCCGCAAGCATGACCTCGGTATCCGAGCCCCCGCGAAAAGAGAAGCCCAGCTTCTGCAGTTCCTGCCTCAGAGACAGAAAGTTATATACCTCCCCATTGAAGGTGATGGTGAAGCGCCGCGAGGGCGAGTGCATCGGCTGATGCCCCTCGGGCGACAAGTCGAGTATCGCCAGGCGACGCTGGCAGAGAGCGACGCCATGTTGGTGGTCGAACCATAGTCCCTGATCGTCTGGGCCGCGGTGAGACAGGCAGCGAATCACCGCTTCCGCCGCGCCGCTCAATTCACTGGCTGACAGCTGTTGAGATACGATTCCTGCAATGCCGCACATGGGGAAAACCTACTGAGGGTGACGAGTCATCGACTGCCGATAGAGGTCGCAGTAGCGCTGCACCATTCTATCGAGGGAAAAGTTATGCACAATATGTTCTCGCGCCAGTTTTCCCTTCGCTAATCGGCCGACCGTGCCCTCACCGAGCAATTTCAGAATAGCCGTGGCCAGCGCGGGTGGGTCGCGGGGCGGTACGACCTCTCCGAACGCGTCTATCAAACGCTTCGTGTCGCCAACATCCGTTCCGGCGCATACCGTGCCGCAGGACATAGCCTCCCCGATGACCATCGGGAATGCCTCGGATGTGGAGGAGCTCGCGACTATATCAAGTCCGGCCAATATCTCCGGCATATTGGAACGCTCACCCAGGAAATGTACGCGTTCCTCCACGTGGTGCTGCCGTGCTAGGTCTCTGAGTGTGGAATTGGATGATTCGATT
>JAYRHW010000194.1:0-3405 GCA_041907145.1 Bdellovibrionota bacterium | reverse complement strand
GTCGAGGGTTCGAATCCCTTAGCCCGCTCCAGTGTGATTCCTATCGAAACTTTGAGAAGTTCATCCTCGTTAGTCCTGGGCAAGGGGAGACAAAGATTTCGATATCCGAGTTAGCAACACCATAGGCGGGTGTAACTCAGTTGGTAGAGTGCCAGCTTCCCAAGCTGGATGCCGCGGGTTCGAACCCCGTCGCCCGCTCCAGTATTATAAATTGGGACGTACCCAATTATCACAGCGGATTCACTTCAGAGAGCCCTCGCGCGGTCTTAGAATGATTCAGTGGTCTCTCCATTCCTCTCCGTCTGAGCGATTGACGTTATTTCTTCTGGTCGGGGTTTTCTGCGTCGTAATGTATGCGAGCTTCAGTTCGCTTACTCACTCTCATTCCCATGTAACCTGGTACCGCGGCATTCATGCGACGCCAGCATTCCAGCTGATCATGTGGATTGGGGTGCTGCCGCTTGTCATTCCGGCGGTTATAATTATCGTGCGTCGCAAGCGCGCCCTTCGGTGCGCGCCTTATATCGGGAACCTGCGCTCGCGAGTTTTTCACAAACGGGATTGCGAGTATCAACATAGGATTAATTCCGATCTTCTCAGATACCCTTTGAACTCCGAGGACGAGGCGACGAACTGCAGATTCAAACCCTGCAATTGGTGTTTCCCGACATCCCTACGGCGATTTTAAGCATGCCTGCCCTATTTTTTGACAAGCAGGGCCGAAAAAAGTAACTCTCTGAAGTCCTAGATTGTGAAGTTTTTGAGCGTATCGTCAGGAAGTTAAGCAGTATGATGCCGTCAGTTGCCCAATCTACCATTCAAGTAATTCCAGTCAGCGAACTCCAGGAGAGACCCATACGAATTGGCTCGACGACCGAGCTGGCAATCTTTCCGCCAGGATCGAACTTCGATGCGCGTAATTTTATGGCGCGTGTTAGCACCGCCACACTCACCCAGGGCGGGGAATTTACCAAGTTTGGTGGTTACAACCGAATCCTGGCGCTCGTTTCGGGCGAGGGGATGGATCTCACTATCAGCGGCAATACACGAGCGATTACGGAGCCGTTTGAGCCGGTTCGATTCTCCGGGGAGGCGCCAGCCGACTCAACGCTTCGTGGCGGAGCCATTCGAGATTTCAATGTGATATTTCGTCCTGAAGTTGATGCCAATCTCCAGCATGTAGTTTTGAGTTCGGTTTTCTCGGCCCTAGATATCCGTTCGTTTGGCGGAATGGGCGACAACGCGACGCGAGTGGATGTGCTCTGGTCTCCCGATGCGAATTTGGAAATCGAGGCTGGCCGCCGCACTTTAACCATCGGCGCTGGCGATGTCTTTGTTTTGCAGCATGGAAGGTCCGAAACTCTCGTTCATGCTCGCGCGGTTCAGGGCAGCGCCAATCTGCTCTTCGTAAATCTTCGAATTCCCAAAGGATGATTCGACTTGCTGGTGCGCTTGGTTAAGAACTTCGAAGCCGTTAAAGTCTAAGTATGTTCGAAGCCCTCCGAGCCCCCGAAGGGGCTAGTCATTCATTCTCCACGCAGCTGCGTGTGCTGGCGATTGCCAGTCTTGCCGCTTTGGCCGGCTGCGAGAAGGAGCAGTCTCAACCGACTGCATCAACGCCATCCGCCGGTTCGTCGACTGGACATGCTCATCCTGCCAAGACTGCGACGGCGCCTGAGCAAGATATCAAGTTTTCAAGATTCATTGATGGTGTTGCAATCGATGTTTCGGACTACGACGCCAAAGGTCAGGAGCTAATTCAGAACGTATTTTATGCCGCTGTTCAGGTGATGAAATTAGATCCCAAGCTCGTAGAGATGCTTGGGGATCAGCGCGGTTTAGTGGTGCCTTTTTTGAATCTAGACGAAGTTCAGGAAAAGCTCTCGATGATAATGCCGCGGGACCAGGCCGAAAAGGCGGTAGCAGAGTTGAAATCACAAAATGCAGATGCATTGACACTTACACTTGGCAGCGGGAACGAAATTAGATTCCACGCAATCTTTGTCCGCCAAGATGTACTGCAGACGTTCTCCCGCCTCGTGGCTGTGTTGAATCATGAGCTTTGGCATGTGGGATTAAATACCGCGTCGGGAAATGATACGCAGAAAACGACAGCTGCCCGCGAAGTGGAAGCCTATGGAAAATCCGTGGACAGTCTAACGCGTATTCACGAGGCCCTTAAGGCCGGGGCTCAAGTTCCGGGACCAAAAATGGCAAAGAAGTTGTTGGATCAGCTAGGACAGAGGATCGAGGAGGAGGCGGAGCGTAAGCGCAGTTGGGGGAAGTAGCCCCTCGAGGCTTCGCTATTCTGCCATGCTCATGATTTCTTTCTTGTGAAGGGATACACCCGGTACTTTAGTATCGCGATGCGATTGAGGACGTGGATACGCGAGACGCGGTCGAAGAATCTCTCGGAGATCTCGTCCTTCATTTTAACTACTTCCGCCGTCTCAGGAACTTCAGCGCCAATCTCGAAATCCCAGTTTCCCAACGTGTGACGATAGTTAGTGCAGCAGGGATGCTTCTTCGCATATTCAAAAATCTGATCTCCTAACTTGGAATCAAACCCATGCGTCTCAAGCAGAAAAATGAAGTTCTGGCTGCCGACTTTGTGCCCATGCACGGACCAAATCACTCCTCGGATGACCTTTGACTGCCTCAGCTTCTTCAACCTGTGGTTAATCGTGACTGCCGAAACGCCAAGCTTGCGTGCAAGCTCTTGCTGAGGCGCTAGCGGTGTCACTGACATTTCGCAGAGGAGATTATGATCCATGCTGTCGATCGCAATCGCAGGGCCTCCCGCCTGCACGGTCAAGGACTCTCGCACTGTCCATTGAGGAGCTAAATACTTTCTAGGGAACAGCGACACCACTTGGTGCGCGGCTACACCTTTGCCAACGACGCGCACTGATTGTTCGCAGCCGGCCTCTTGCAGCACTCGCCCCACTTCATCGAGACCTCGCACAAGCAACACCATTTCAAGGTCGTAGTCGCCGGCCGTTTCGGCGAGAAATCCGACATTCGGGTGCGCGATGAGCGCCGCGATAAACCGTTTGCGATTCTCGGGTCGGGGACTAGCCAGTGAGAGCAACACTTGCACGCGCTGCCAGCCCAGCGAATAGGTGTCTACGACCAGGGTAGGGGAAATGACCCCCTGATCCTGCAGGCGAGCCAAATGATAGCGCGCGGTATGGACTTGCAGCTTGGCAATCTTTGCTATCTCCGTGATGGGAGCATCGGCGTGCAGGCCGGCGCGGGCTAGGAGGTTTGAGGCAATCGAAGATATTGTCATTATAATTAAATAATCAGCCTACTAAGTTTATAATACTGAGAGTAGTTTAGCAAAATATCTAATTTTCTATAGCCTCTTAATAGCGCGATACGCCGCGTCATCTTTAAGGAGGT
>JAYRHW010000193.1:0-8808 GCA_041907145.1 Bdellovibrionota bacterium | reverse complement strand
CGATAAATCCCGCGCAGCCGGTCACGAGCCAGGTCTGCGGATTTCCTCGTAGAGAGGCTTCAATTTCGGAGTATTTTAAAATGGGCGTCATAGTTCCCCTGGAGCGGCATCCTGTGCGCTGTCAATTCTGGGCTCAATAGTATAGGTTTTCGGGCGAGGCTGGTAGATTGCATGAAAATTCTCGCCGTCGGTAGCACGTATGATTTGCCGGAGCTGCATATTTTTGCCGGCTTGGCTGCCCGTGGGCATACTGTAGAAGCCATTGTCTCATCGAACTCTCGGCTCAAAGCTCGCCTGGGCGCTTCCGGCGTTCTTTGCCACTCGCTGGATTTCCGAAGTCGCTTGGATATATCGGCCATTTTGAGGCTGCGCAAGCTGGTGAAGGCAGGACGGTACGATATCTTTCACTGCCTTACTGCTCGAGGACTTTCGAACTTGCTGATTGCTGCGTGGGGCGTTCCAGGCCATGTCGTCGCGTACCGCGGAACCTCTGGCCGTGATAGCAAATGGAACCCGGCGTCGTGGCTGAGCTTCCTTCATCCGCGGGTTGAGCGGATTATATGCGTATCGAATGCAGTCAGAGATTTCATGTCGGGCCTAGTCCCAGCGGCCAAGCTTGTGACCATCTATAAGGGGCATGATATTTCCTGGTACTCACCTCGCCCTGACTTTAGCGTGAGTTCTTTTGGTATTCCGGCAGACGCGTTCGTGGTTTCCTGCGTGGCAAACCTTCGACCTGTCAAAGGGATACCCTTTCTGCTTGAGGCACTCAAGCTGCTGATCGAGCGGGGCAATAACGATATCCACGCGTTGCTGGTTGGCGAACTTCGCGACCAGGCTGGCTTGCCCATGTTAAGTGATCCTCTCCTAGCAGGTCGGGTTCACTCCGTCGGATACCAATCAGATGTTGCATCTATTGTGGCGCGCAGTAATGTCTTCGTTCTGCCTTCAGTTGAACGAGAGGGACTGCCGAAAGCTATGATGGAAGCAATGTCACTGAGCACTCCAACCATCGTGACAAATGTCGGAGGAATGCCGGAGGTGGTCAGAGATCAAAGGAACGGGCTCGTTGTTGCTCCGCGCTCGGCCGCTGAGCTTGCGGGAGCAATTAAATTACTGCATGGCGACCCCGAGTTAGCAGGCCGACTGGGGGCTGCAGGGCAGCGCACGATTAAGGAAGAATTTACTGTTGAAAGGGCCGTACAGGAAACCGCAGCTCTCTATGCTGCGCTATCAGAAAGGTAGTCGATGAAAAAGGACCTTACAAAAATCGCTGATCTTAGCCGCGATGATATCGAACATATCATCGCCACAGCCGAGGACCTTCGGCAGAAGCATCTCCTCGGCGTTCGCCGTGAAGATGTATTGCAGGGGCAGGTCGCAGCCTTGATCTTCGAGAAGCCGTCACTGCGCACGAAGGTCGCCTTTGAAGTCGCCGCTTCTTCGCTCGGTGGAAGTGCGGTGTTTCTCTCGAGCTCGCAAATTCTGGCGTCCGGCGGCCACGAGCGCGGCCGCGAATCAATTCCCGACATCGCTCGCAACCTTGAACGATTTTGTGATTTAATTATTGCCCGTGTGTACCAGCATGAAGTGATTCAAGAACTGGCAAAATCAGTATCAAAGCCGGTGATTAACGCTCTGTGCGATAGTCATCATCCGACTCAGGCACTAGCCGATCTAATGGTTCTGCGCTTCAAACGGCCTGGCGAAAAGCTCAAAGTTGCTTTTGTCGGTGATGGGAATAATGTTGCTACCTCACTGATGCAAATCTGTGCCAAGGTTGGCTACGATTTTACTATTGCTGCTCCGAAGGGCTACGAAATTAAGCCTTCGGAGTGCGAGAAGGGTAAGAATTTCGCCTCGACAAGCGGCAGCAAGCTTGGATTTCATACGGATCCGCATATAGCAGTGAAGGATGCGGACGTCGTGTATACTGATACCTTCGTTTCGATGGGACAGGAGAGCGAAGAGAATATTCGCAGTGACGCTTTTGCTGGATACCAGGTGAATGCTGCCCTAATGAGGCAAGCCAGTCCCAAGGCGCTATTTATGCACTGCTTGCCGGCGCATCGAGGAGAGGAAGTCACCAGTGATGTCATGGATTCCGAGAACTCAATCGTTTTCGATCAGGCCGAATGCCGGCTGCATATCGCCAAGGCTTTGCTCAGTATTTATTTGGGCACGACTAAGAAGCGTTGAATAGTAACCCTTGGTTGTCTTAGTGGCTCTTGTGGTAAATTGGATTTCCGATCTGCGCCTATTCTAAATCAAAGACTTTTGCTTCGGCTTGATTTACTAACTCCAGCCCGCGCATAAACTCAGACTTGAGTAGCCCGCATTCTTTCTGAGCATCCTTCATGCCATCCTTAGTTTCCTGCTGCGGCAGTTCGAAGTCCTTCTTCAGCTCGGAGATATCAAGTTTCCCCGACTTTACTCGCTCGGCCGTGGCCCTGTATGCATCCCTGAAAGGCTGTCCCTTAGTGACTTCACGGCAAGCGTCGTAGGTCGCATACAGTTCTTCATGCAGACAGTCAGAGACGCGCTCGCGACGGACACTGAATCTTGCGAATATAAGCCCCGCCATTTGCAAAATGGAAGTGAGCTCCTCTGAGGCGCGGAAAAATGGCGCCTTGGTGTACTGCAAATCGCGGTTATAGCTTGACGGCAGCTTGGCAGTGAGAGATTGCAGTTCCCACTGAGCGCCGCGAACTTTTGAAGCGCGCGCCCGCAGCAGTTCCACGACATCAGGATTGCGCTTCTGCGGCATAATCGAAGATCCGGTCGTAAGCTCATTTGGCAATTCGATGAAGCCGAATTCTCGCGTGGTATAGAGCATGACGTCAGAGGCAAATTTCTCGAACAGCGAAGCTAGCTCGCAGGCCCAGGAGCAATAGCGCGTTTCATAGCGGCCTCGGCTGTTATTTACGTCAATGAAGCTGCGCTGTACTCGCGCAAAGCCTAGAAGCTCAGCAACGTAAGCTCGGTCGATCCTAAGAGACGAGCCAAATCCAGCACCGGAGCCCAGAGGGTTGCTGTCGAGTTCCTTCAAGAGCGAAATTCCGCAGCGCATAAGCTCGAGCAGCCCCTCATACCAAGAGTGCAGCCACATGCCAAAGCTTGAGGGCATGGCCGGCTGCATATGCGTGTATCCAGGCATTTGCACGTCGCAGAGCTCGGAGAATCGGGTAGCGATGGTGTCAGCCAATGAGAAGCAGACTTCCAGGTCACTCAGAACTTTTCGGCGAATGAACAACCTTGTTGCGAGAAGCACCTGATCATTTCGGGAGCGGGCGGTATGAATACGCCTTCCGGCCTCGCCGCACTTCTCGATAAGTCGCGATTCAATGGCGGAATGAACATCTTCGAGCTCTCGGGGAATGGGGAATAGGCCCTTGGAACCCAGTGCCGCGATCTCGGACAATTCTTTGAGCAGCACACGGCAGTCATCTGATGTGAGGAGCCCAACCTTACGCAACATGCGAGCGTGTGCGGCTGAGCCGAATGCATCGGCGCTTACCAAATTCCTATCTAGCTCGGGGTCGTTGCCAACCGTAAGCTCATGCATAAGCTGGTCAACCACTTCTCCCTTATCCCAGATTCGCTTTCCCATCCTGCTTTCCTGTTCCATCAGGCAAATTTGAAGGTTCCCGGGCATTCATTTGCTTTGCCTGGTATGCTAGCCTATCGGCTGAATATTTACTGCTTAGGATGACTATGAACGTCAAGGATCTCAAGGGGAAAACCGTGGCTTTAGCCGCATCGGGCGGCCTTGATAGCTGCACGGTCACGCGCTGGCTGGCGGATAATGACGTGAAAGTCGTATGTTGCACGGCCGATTTGGCGCAGCCTGACGAAA
Organism: Bdellovibrionota bacterium; assembly: GCA_041907145.1. Taxonomy (GTDB): domain Bacteria; phylum Bdellovibrionota_C; class UBA2361; order UBA2361; family JAFLCA01; genus JAFLCA01. The sequence continues at coordinate 4,952 of JAYRHW010000193.1, read as the reverse complement.
AGGACATTCAAGCAATTAAGAAGCGCATGCTTGCTTGCGGAGCTGTGGATTTTGTCCTGCTCGACGCGCGGAATGAATTGGCCGAGGCCGGAATAAAGGTAATCCAGTCTCAGGCCTGGTACGAGGGGCGTTACTGGAACACGACTGGAATCGCGCGCTATGTAACCTCCAAGGCCATTATCGACGAGATGCGGCGACGCAAGATTTCGGTGCTTAGCCATGGCGCAACTGGGAGAGGCAACGACCAGGTTCGTTTCCAGTTGGCAACCAATATGCTTGCGCCGGAATTCGAAGTGTACGCGCCTTGGCGAGACCCGAATTTTATTTCGCGCTTTGGCGGCCGGGCTCAAATGATAGAGTTTTGCGAGGAGCGAAAGCTGCCTATCTCCGCCACACGTGAATCACCATATTCAACCGATGCCAACATGCTCGGTTTGACCCATGAGGCGGGCAAGTTGGAGTCTTTGGAAACTCCCGCAACCTTCATCACGTCCGGCATGGGCGTACACGCTGCCCAGGCTCCGGAAAAACCCGAGCAGGTCTCCATCCGTTTTGAAAAGGGTGTGCCGGTATCGATCAACAATGAAAGGGTCTCTCCGCTTGATGCGATTCTGACCTCAAATAGGCTGGCGGGGCGTCATGGTGTCGGCATCGGGATTCACTTGGTGGAAAATCGCTTCGTAGGCATTAAATCACGTGGGGTCTACGAGAGCCCCGGCATGGAACTGCTTGGGACGGCGTATCAGTATGTTTTGGAATTAGTGCTGGATCGGCGCGCACGTGAACTTTTTGATTCACTCTCCCGCGTGGTTGCTAAACAAATTTATCAGGGATACTGGTACGACACAGCGACGCAAATGGCTCTTGAAGCAGTGAACCGCAGTGCCGCATTGGTAACGGGTACCGTGACCGTGGCCATGTACAAGGGAGCCTTGAGCTTTGTTTCAGCCTCTGACGTTCCGCACTCCCTCTATTCGGAAGAAAATGCGTCGATGGAGGCCATTGGTACGTACAACCACGCTGATTCTGAGGGGTTCCTCAGTATTTTGGGCGTGAGCGCCCGAGTGCTTTCGCGCGCGAAGCAAATCAAGCAGCTCTGAAAGTCAGAGTTGCTTCGCCTGCCTGAATGACATCACCGTCCTTGAGAGTGGCCGGCGCAAGAAGTTGTGCGCCATTGAGCTTCGTGCCGTTCTTGGACTTCAAGTCGGAGATTTCGTAGCCCGCATCGGTATGACTAATCAAAAAATGAGTGCGGCTTACATTCGAATTACTCAGAAAAATTTCGCACGCGGGGCTTCTGCCGGCGATGGCAGCATTGCCCATGGCAACGCTCCCCAAATCGAACTCGGATATCCGGCCATTATTTATGATCATTAAGCTAGCCCCGATGCGAGGCTGCACATGGCGGTAAGCGTCTGGATTCGGACTGCCCATCGATCCGATGGTGCGCGGCGACATCGAAAGTGGTCCTAGTCCTCCTGAGTGTAGCCCGGGATCGCTCGGGGCTGGATTCGGCGGAGAGGGGATGCCCTTTACCGGATCTCTAGGCATCATGGAATGCTGATTGGCTCGGGTGAACATCTGCGTACCCATCAGGGTTCCCAGTTCGCTCATAGTGGCGCGAGCATCCATGCGCGTTACCGCATCGGCAGCTCTTCCCATGGACATGTCCGCGAGGAGAGGCGAGATCAGGGGCGCTACAGTCGGATACTCATCGGCGATTTGGGCAAGCGCTGAAGCATCACCTCTGAGTTGCGAAAGAAGAACAAGCAGGGGTGCTACAGCACCACGAGCGAGCTGCAACTTTTCGAACTGCGCGGCAGCCTCACTCGGATCTAATATCTTGATATCCTGGCTAGTGCCTTGGGTGTCTCCAACGTGACTTTTAATCTCGAGAGTTAGTTTGGGGTCGTCCGCATCGACGAAGCAAATTCCCATGCCTTCATTTTGGTAGCCCATATAGAACACACCCTGGGCGGCCTCGCGGACTGCCGGCGTAATGCCGTAAAATTTGGCCACCGAGCCTTCTGCCCGAATTTGCAAATAGTGCTCAGCTGACTGCATGTCGGCAAGAACTGCCGGGAGCAGTAGCTTAAAGACGTTGTTGCCATTAGCCGTCGGGGTGTGAGCCCAACCCGAGAAGGAGAAACTCGAGGCCAGTTCGAAGAGATTTCCTAAATTGTAGTCGGCGCCAACCCCAATTAAGAATGTCCCGGTGTTGCGGTCGCGAATGGCCTCAGCCAGCTGTTTTGCTCGTTCCTTGGATCCATGGTCCTGGCCATCGGTAATAAAGATGACCGCTCGGCGGCTCTCCGGCCCACGATTAGGGTCTTGGTTGAGCTCCCGTTCGGCGAGCTCCAAGGCGTTGTCAAATTTGGTATTGCCGGTTGGGGATACAGACGCTATCGCCCTTTGCAGTCCCTTGACTCCTCCATTGGGAGCCACGGGAACCTTCTCGGCATGACTGTTGAGTGTAATCAGAGAAATGCGAGTCTCTGGAAAGAAGTCATCTCTGAGTTTCCCAAGCTGATCTTTGATATGATCCATCTTAGTAGCTGGCAAGGAAGAGCTCACTGGCTCTTGCATGCTTTCCGATCGATCGAGAATGACGACCAAATCGTCGAGTTGAAATCGCTCCTGCAGTCGTTGAGGCTGCGGCATTGTTTCACCGCTGAAGCCGTCGTCAAGCTGTGCGCCTGACATGCCCTGCTCGGCAAAGACCACAACGGGAGTTTTTCCGATTAATTCTGCTGGACCGACTTTGAGGGGAGGAAGGCGGATCGCTATTGCTTCTGGCTGCATAGTTGTCCCACCAAACTATTCCGTTTAATTTTACGCGATCCGCTGCACTAACAAACTGGAAGCGAACGGGCATATTATCGAGTAATTGCAGCTGCTTGCGAATGACGTCGAGGCGCGCTTGTGCTGTCAGAGGGGAGTTGCCTACAGAGGGCAACGAGGCTTTAGGCTACTGCGCGGCTAGGATAGGAGGCGACGGATCCGCTCTATGGCTTCCGCGGAAAGGGGCGGGAGCTCAACCGATTGAGCCATGATTTTCTGAACTGAGCTTAGTCCCTGTCCAAGTACTACCCGTGCCTGCTCGAGGGGGGAGCCTAGGACTTGCGCCATTTCTTCCTTTCGTCCCACGCGCCCCAAACTATCTATGAGGAACCATTTCAGTAATTCGTTGGAGTGAGAACGGGCGTGAAGTGTGCGGGCAAGCGATACAGCCAGCTCTTCAGCGCCACTCTTACGAAGTACGCAGATAATCGAAGCGATGGTCAGGTAGGCCTCCGATGGACAGGAGTCATAATTCGCCGAGAGGATCTCTTCAACGGCGCTGAGGAGATGTTCACCAGCCAGCTTAATGCTTCGCGCATGAATTATATGGGCGGAAAAGGCTCGGAGATAGGCGCTTGCAACTGGTCCTCGCACTCGCGAAGTGGCGCTGCATTCCTCAAGGGCGGCTATGAAGCGTTTCGAGCGTTCGGTTTGAGTATGTAACCGCGATACAAGAGCCTGCCCAGCGCGCGAAATTCTGATTCGTTCCTCCGGATGCTCAAGGTAGTACCGAATTGTATCTGCCGCCTGTGCTATATTTCCCTCATCATACGCTACGTAGTGTTCCCCTTCCTGGAACAGATCGCTTAATCCGTTTTCAATGCGAGCTGTGACCAATAGGGCACCGCTCGAAAGAGCTTCGAAGACGCGAAAGTTCAAATCCCGATCTGAGTTATCGTTGATCACGATCTGGGCATAGGGGTAAGCCTCATGCCAGGGACCCTGACCGGCGTCAAGCGGCACAAGCCTTTCGAGTTCCCTGAAAAACTGCAGTCTTTTGGGGCGCGCCTCCGGATCGAGACTTCCCCGAAAGCAGGCAGGAATAGTTCGCTGCGATTCCGTCGATTGAGGTGGAAGCTGCTGCGCCCAAAGCGGCAGCCACTCAGTGCTTACATTCCAGCTCTGAAACGCCGGAAGATAGTCCTTTTGCGCTACGAAGGCTTTGTCGACAAGCGCTGCTGCGAGCGCGTGCCAAGGATGAATATGGCAATCGATTGAGTAAAAGAGCGTGGGGACTGTCGCCTTTTGCAGATCCCAGACTCTCAATTCTCGACTGTCGTCATGAACCACAATTCGGTCGATTGTTTGATCGCCTGTAATCCTGTTCAATAGCACTGGTAAAGAAATGGGATCCTCAAACAGAAGATCGGCGTTTGAAATTGTCTTACCCGCTCGAAGCGTGAGGCGCTGCCGAGCAGCGGGAAGCGCCAAAATCACGGTATGTCCCCGTGCTCGCAGCTCGTCGATGAAGTAGCTATGGTTCAACATCAAGACAGTGAGACTCATTTCTGCTCCAGAAAATCAGTCAGGAGGCTCGCACGGGCAGCTTGTAAGCAACGTGAAGACTATCGACCTGGAAAATATTCAAGTATTTACTCTGGTCACTGAGGAACTTATTCACCAGATGGACAGGGCCTGGAAAATGTGGCCCAACATCGTGGAGAAGGATCAATCCACCCGAAACTACGAACGGCTCCCAAGCCAGAAAGTCGGCTTCGCATCCCTGTACCGAGTGATCGCCATCAATAAAGAGCAGTCTAATTGGCGAGCGATCCCATGTGGAGGCAGCCTGAGCCGAGGATTCACGCCGGGGAATAACGAATTCCGAAACCTGATGGAGTGCCAAATTTTTGATAAAAGCTTCAAAGGTGCTCCCCGTATCAGGCATTGCTTGAGCGAATTGTCCTCCGCTCTGGTGTTCCTCCGAACCTACATGGGGATCGATAGCATGAACTTTAGCTGATGATCCGAGCGTCTTCAGTGCGCTCGCCAAGACCACCGTTGAGCGCCCCATGAAGCTTCCAATTTCTACAATTTCTCCCTCTTGGGGTGCCAACAGGGCGGAGGAGTATAGGGCACAACCCGACTGCACGCTAAACCAACCCGGAATT
>JAYRHW010000192.1:0-14274 GCA_041907145.1 Bdellovibrionota bacterium | reverse complement strand
TAGGTCTACTCCACAATATCGCTGGCACCACCCCTGCGCGGACAGTCGCATTTGGTGCAAGAGGCATGCCGCGCTTTGCAGTGGTTGAAGGGGCTGGCGAGGTCTGCTGAGAGCTCAAGTTCAGTTCCGCCCGGGTTCCGTTCGGCAGATTTGGGAGAAGCACTCTAGGAAAACTCATTAGTACTGCCCGGCGCTTAACCTAGCTCCATCGCCAGCCTGGAACAGCGTTCATTGGTTCCCCAGATGCCTTGGAAGCGCCTTGGTACTGGATATTTACTACTAGCTGCTCTAATAATAATGCCTTGGCCGAGAAGTGCGCGGTCGATTCGACGAGGAGCTTTAGACGATGGAAGGCTGGGACGTACAGAAATCTGCTAATCTGTTTGGGATTTCTGGATGGGGTGAGGGGTATTTCGATATTAACAGTGCTGGTGAGGTAGTCGTACGCCCGACTCGCAATGGTGTCGAGCTCAGCTTACCCTCTATCGTCAAGGAGCTTACCCAGCGCGGCATACAGGTTCCTATTCTCCTGCGCTTTGATGGCATCATCCGCGACCGAGTGACGCGAATTTGCAACGCTTTCGGCTCGGCAATCACTGAGTTCCAATACAGCGGGAAGTATCGCGGCGTTTACCCTATTAAGGTTAACCAGCAGCGCCATGTCGTCGAAGTAGTGCAGGCTGCCGGCAAAGATTTCGGCATGGGAATCGAGGTAGGAAGCAAGCCCGAGCTCATCGCTGTGCTTGCCATACATGATACGCCTGGGGCTCTGCTGCTTTGTAACGGTTACAAGGATCGCGAATATATAGAATTAGCACTCTTGGCTAGGAAGCTAGGACGGCGCTCAATTATTATCGTCGAGCAGTTTTCGGAAGTAGAGCAAACAATTCAGGTCGCAAAGCAGCTTGGCATTGAGCCTGAAATCGGACTTCGTCTCAAGCCCTCCAGCAAGGGAGCCGGAAAATGGGAGTCTTCGGGCGGAGACAACGCCAAATTTGGACTGAGCACGACTGAGATTGTGTCGGCGATCGAGATACTCAAGTCTCACGGCTGCGACCATTGGCTTAAACTCATTCATTTCCATGTTGGCAGCCAAATCAGCTCCATATCGGCAATCAAGAAGGTGCTGCGTGAAGCAACCAGAATGTACGTCGAGATTGCCAAGCTTTGCCCTTCGCTCTGCCTTTTCGATGCGGGCGGCGGATTGGCTGTTGACTACGACGGTTCCAAAACGAATTTTGCCGCTTCCATGGATTACAGTGTCGAGGAATACGCCCGAGACGTCGTGTACTCCATTCGCCAGGCTTGCGAGGATGCTGGCATTTCGCACCCGGATATCGTTACTGAGTCCGGTCGAGCTCTTGTTGCCCATCATGCGGTGTTGGTCGCTCAGACCATAGACGTGGCGCATACGCCTGACGTTATCTCAAAGCTCGACAATCCACCGAGCAGGAAAAAGCGCCTATCCGAGTTTCAGGAGCTCTATCAGAACGTCTCGGTGAAGAACTGCCGCGAGACCCTGCATGATGCGATCGAACTTCGAGATGAAATTAACGAGCTTTTCGTTTCTGGTGAAATTTCGTTGATTGAGCGCGCCTACGCTGACCGATCCTTTTGGCACCTGATGTCCAAATTGAAGCGCGTGGCGTCGGAAATGAAGTTTGTTCCTGAGGAGCTCGAAAAGCTCGACGATGTGCTTAAGGATACCTATTTTGTTAATTTCTCCGTGTTCCAGTCCCTGCCTGACTCCTGGGCGGTGGAGCAGCTTTTCCCCATTATGCCGATTCATCGCCTGCGAGAGGAGCCGACGCGGCGTTGCATGCTCGGCGATATGAGCTGCGACAGTGACGGCATCATCGATAAATTTATCGATTTGAAGGACGTCAAAAATTACCTGCCTGTGCACAGTCTCAAACCCGAGGAGCCTTACTATGTAGCCTCCTTCCTGGTGGGCGCTTATCAGGAAATACTGGGGGATTTGCATAATTTATTCGGCGATACCAATGCTGTTCATATTACCACTGACGCCGCCGGCAAGATGGAGCTAGCCCACGTCGTGGAGGGCGATACCATTCGTGAAGTGCTGAAATATGTGCAGTACGAGCCGCAGGATCTTGTCGAAAAAATGCGGCAGACACTGGAACGCTCGGTCCGTGAGGGAGCCATCTCCAACGAGGAGTCGGCAAAGATTCAACGTCGCTATCGTGATGCCCTTGAAGGCTACACCTATCTAATCGTCGATCCTTGATCGCCTGCATGAACGCGGCATCACAAAAAGGATCCCCTGGCCAGTGCAGCGGATATCTGGCAGCTGCTTTGGTGTTAATTATCACGGCGTTGCTCTTACATCTCATGGGTCGTTCATGGTGGTGTTCCTGCGGTGAATTTCGGCTCTACGCTGCCGAGGTGCTGAGCTCCCATAACTCGCAGCATCTTTTCGATGCCTATTCATTCACTCATGTCAGCCATGGTTTGATCTTCTTCGCGCTCGGCTCCTGGTTGCTTGGAAGCACGAGGCTTCGGTTGCGATTACTTGTTACAGTTATCCTCGAATCTGCCTGGGAACTTTTGGAGAATAGCTCCTTCATCATCGAGCGATACCGGGCAGCGACCATGTCACTGAATTATTATGGTGATAGCGTCATAAATTCACTGGGCGATATTGGCTGCTGCATTCTTGGTTTTCTGATTGCCGCAAGAGTGCCTTGGAAATTGAGTTTGGCATTGTTCTTCTTCATGGAATTTACCTTGCTCGCAACCATAAGGGACAACCTGACTCTAAACATCCTTATGCTTCTCTATCCGATACCGGCCATAAGGTCGTGGCAGGCTGGTTAGATGAACTCGGGTGCTCCAACAAGACAAGTTATAGTAGGGGATGCCATCGACTGGCTTAGACAGGCATCGCTTGTCGAGTCCGCTTCAATAATTGCATCGCTGCCTGATTATTCGGAATTTCCCGGTAAGACCCTCGCTGAATGGCAGGGTTGGTTTCGAGACACCGCCGCGCTGATTCTGATGCGCACACCTGAGCGTGGGGTCTCGATTTTCTTTCAATCCGACATCAAGCATGAAGGTCAGTGGATTGATAAAGCCGCGCTGGTGCAACGTGCCGCCGAGGATCTCGATATACCCCTTCTATGGCACAAAATAGCTTGTCGTGTTCCTGCTGGTCAGCCGTCGTTTGGGCGGCCGGGATTTTCGCATGTCCTGTGTTTTAGCCGCGCAGTGAGGCTCGATGCCGCTCGTTCGACGGCCGATGTCATTCCTGATCTGGGCGAGAAGACTTGGGAGCGCGGTATGGGGCTGGAAGTATGTCTCATGATTGCCAAGTTCCTACGCGAAATTATCAGCTGCAATCTGTTGGTGCATCCATTCTGCGGGCAGGGGAGTATGTTGGCTGTTGCCAACGCATTTGGGATTTCAGGCATCGGAATAGAGCGAAGTCCCAAACGTGCGGCTATGGCAGAACGCCTGAAGGTCAACCTCGAACTCAAACAATGGATCGACGAAGCTCAAATTTAGGGCCGATTCCCTATTGAGGCGCCTCGGAGCCAATTCAGAAGCTGCGCATCTTCAGATTGCCGCTCTTTAATTTCGTTCACGGTTCGCACAAAGGTAGGCAGCCATTCGCTCTGCCAGCGCCGGAATGGCTCGGAATCCATAATGGTTTGTCGCTCCGTGCCTTCAGGATAACTCGTGGTAGAGAAATAGCGTCTTAGCGAAGTTTCAAGCGAGGCGGCTGATTCGGGTGTAAACTGCAAGGCGCATTGACCGGCCTCGTGGGCATCTCCTTGGAGCTGCGCTAGGGCAGCCTCAACAGCAATTTGGACTATGCGCTCGCCAAGGGGATGATCCTGAATGGCGCGCCGGAGAGATCCGTAATCAATCCGCATGGGCGAATGCTACCCTATTACGAGGACTTAGTCCTGGCCCGATATCCCCTTAGAATTTCACGCATTTGACTAAGAACTTGGAATAGTTCACAATTTCATCAGCCTCGTATTTCGAGCAGGGGCCAAATCCCTTAGAAATCTCTTCGTGTCGCGTTTTCGGCTGAGCGCATGCCTCCCGTGTGCTTAGCCGAGAAACACGAGTGTCGATGAAATGTTGTCGCTCGAGGTTAGAGATTGTTCTTTGCATGGTTTTATTTCGAGAAGATTACTCTCTCATCCTGCGAGACCTCGCATGGGGCGGGCATTCTGGCGCGCATATCAGGGAACTTAGTCTGTGGTCACAATACGAACCAAGGCTGGCTCCCGGGTTTGCGCGTGCAGACTCGTCTAGTGCTCCCTTTTTAGGAGAGGTTTCGCATGGATACGCGTTCGAATACTGGGTTGGTTGCGGTCGTGGATTTCAGCATGCTGACGATGATCCGCGGTTCTGGTCAGGTGGCTAGTCCGGCGGTCAGGCTCGGTCATGATGCCTTCCGGGACTTTGTCGCCGACAAGGCCAAGTCCGGGCAGGTGCGGGTTCTGTTGCCGGCGTTTAGCGCTGCCATGACGTTGGCCACGCTTCGGCGCAAGTCGGAGGTCAGGCCGCTGGGTTTCGAGGTGCCGCTGACGGTCGAGGACTCGCTCTGTCTGCTCCTGAGCAAGGATCCGGCTGAGTCGCAGCGGATTCTCCAGGGCTTTGACCGCATTTATGTGGCGAGCACCGAGGAGCCGAGGGTGTTCCAGGTCGTGATGCCGAGCGCCAAGACGCAGAGTCCCGAGCCGGTGAACGCCTGATCGACGCAGTGCCGTTTGTTTAGGCGCTAGGATCGATGGATGGAGAGATGCTGCGTCAGGATTAGCTTCAAAACTATCCCGCGCTTCATAGATAATCATCTCGGAGTGACGTTCGTGTTTCTCCATCCATTTATTGCTGCACGCACATGGCAAATAATAAAATACTGCATGTCCTATCAATCGTTGATGGCGTTACCGAAGACGCGCTTGATGCCATTGTCATTCCAGGCTTCAATGCCAAAGATTACTACGATCAATTTGATGTCGACCCGAATGCTGACCCTCAGATGCTCGATCGATATTCAGTAGGCCCTGACGATGCGGCATTCCTAAGCAAGCGGCTGCACGCTGCCCCTGCATTCGACTTCAAGCGCTTCGCCTATTTCATCGAAGCTGTCACTGACGACTGAATTCTCAGCGTCCTGCTGCCTGCGGGTTTCCCCAATACCAAAGTCCGTGCACACCGAGAGAAGCTTGATTCCTATCTTGAGGCGGGAGCTCCACTTCGATTTCTAGTTGTTTTGGAGGCTTAGCTTCCAGCACCAACCCCTCGAGGACTGCAAATCCGGTTGGAATGGGAGTTGCATTTTACCCAGTTGAGACGGGGATGTAGCTCGCCCGCCGGGCTACGACAATTTCGTATGAAGGTTCGTAACGAGGTTTAAAGTATGGCATCAGTGTTGATTCTTCGCGCAGTCCTTGGATTTTCAGTAGCAGCAGGCATGCATCTTGGAGCGCCGCGACAGGTACACAATACAACGGTGCCAAAATTTCCTGCTGTAAGCGCTGAGGCCGATTCCTCTTATGGAAAGCTGCCGGCTTGCGCGCCTATCAAAGGAAAGCCAGCGGTGCGCGCCAAGTCAACGGTGGTCGCGGGTGCCAAGCGCAATGCAAAAAATTTGAAGTGTCTTCCCAAGGCGTCGGTTGCCGCTGGGAAAAAAGTCCTTACCGGATATGCGCTAGCTTGCTTTGCCTGTCATAGCCTGCAGGCCACCACACCTCCTGTCAGCATGGTAGCTAATATGCGCGCGCAGGGTGATGGAAAGCTCACTATTGGCAATATTACCGCAATCAATAACGCGCATCTCGGTGAGATGTCGGGGTCGGTTGCAACTCCCAAGCAGCTTAAAGATGTGCTGAATTATCTGATGGCCCAGATTAACGGCTAAGCGCTCAATTGGTCTTGGAACTGCACTTGCGATTCCCCTGGGCTGGGACTAGAAGAGTCCTATGCGCCGCGCTGCAACTTTCTTGAGTTTAATCTTTGCTGTCATGCCGGTTGGCTGCTGCAAGAAGGAAGAGATTCCCTCGCTGAATCGCAAGCTTTTTAGCTCCTTGGCGCGGGAGCGCAATGAGGCGGCTTTGGAGCTCGCCAAATGCAGCTCGCCGGCGGTTGATCCTGCGGTCCCCCGGCTTATTCAGCTGATGTATGATGAGAATGTTGGCGTCCAAAGCTCAGCCGCCTACGCACTGCGGAAAATTAATACTCCTGCCGCTCGGCGCGCGCTTGAATCGGCAAGCTCCCGCAAGCAAAGAGGTTAAGTGGCTTGAAAGTCCCTACGGAGAACCGTTCGAGTTTGAGTCCGATGAGCGGCCGGGGGAGCTGGAGTCCGGGGCGCTTATAGTACTTGGAGCTAAGCTAATTTCAGACAAAAAAGAGGGGCTGCACAGTGCAGCCCCTCCTTCAGTAAATCAAATTATAGAATTATGAATTTGCCGTTGTGCCGCACTGATTGCAAGCTGCCGGAATTTTTACTCCGGGAGACTGGGCGCAGATCGCGCAAACAGCGCAGGCATCTTCTTTGCTAACACCAGAAGGGAGACCGCTCGTTCCTGCTTGAGCGCCAGCTAGAAGTAAAGTTGCTTCGAATAGCGAATAACCTTCATCTTCTCCATCAACAGCGGCAAGCGCTGGATCTTCGCTTCGATAGAGCGAAGAACTACTGTTACTTTCACCACCATCATTCTTCTTTTCTTCTTTCTTGGTTGGATTGAGTAAGCTGTTGCACTTATCTTGTACTGCCTGACATTTCTCTTGGACGCCTTGGCGACACTTTTCCCAATCGTCTCGTAGACCGTCAGTTGTTGCGCATGCTGCAAAGGCTAATAGTAGGGCGCCGAAACTACACAGAAGGAATCGGCCAGAATTTCTTGCTTTCATACAACCTCAGAAAAAAGGCAAAAAAAAACCAGCCCGAAGCTAGTAATGAAAAAGAACTAACAGCATTCGGGGTTATAGTCTAATCTGGGCTTCCCGGAGTTCTGCTTCACTAATTGCTCTAGGGCCTTGATATTGCTCGGTTATGGCGAGCAATCAGCATGATGCCTGCAGCTAGAAATCCGATTGATATCCACTGACTTGTGGAAAGAAGCGCAAGTTCACCGCGATCGCCGTCCCCGCGGAAGAATTCTAAAATAAACCTCAGGGTCCCATAGGCAATTAGGTAGCTGCCCGTGATCACTCCCGGTAAAGACTGTCTACGGTGCATAAACAGTAAAATCAAAAAAATAACGATAACCCCGCCTGACTCATAGAGTTGGACGGGATGCACGTAGAGAAACCGCGCCGTCAGATCTGCAAAAGGAGATGGGAAACGCATGCCGAAAATACTGTCGGTCGGCTTGCCATGGCAGCAGCCAGCAAGAAAGCATCCGATCCTTCCGATAGCATGTGCTGGGAGGAAGCTTAAACACACGATGTCCAGCAACTTCCAGCTTGGAAGACCGCTTTTGATTGTCAGCCAGTAAAATACCGGCAGCCCGAACAACGGCACTCCGTAAAGTACGAAGCCGCTACCCAGCCACAAAGATGGATCACGAAGCGAGTTTTCTCTGCTGAGCGCGACGAGGACGTAGAGCAGCTTGGAGCCAAAAAGTCCCACAAAAGCCGCAATAGCTAGGAGTGTGCCTGTGCTGCTCCAATCGAGACCCTGCTGGCGAAGCTCTTTTTTACACAGCCATAGAGAGACAAAGAATCCCAGAGTTAAGCATACGCCGTAGCTATAGATTTTTAGCCAGCCAATCTCGAAAAGTACCGGATGCATGTAATACGCACTCCTTGCATCTTATTCCTTGTATGTAACCTATCTCCTGCATTCAGCATATCTAGGATATGAATTTTGGGCGATAAAGTTCCATATGTTTAGCTCACAATCCAGGGGCCTGCTCGCCGGACTACTTTTGCCTCTGGCAGCCGGAGGATGCAGTGCTCCTGGCAAGGGCACTGCAACTGCGGAGTTCGCATCCCAAGAGGCCTATTCCGTGTCAATGCCATTGGAACAAGCAGAGTCGCAACGGCTTCCGGAATTGCGATATGCCCCGCTGATTGAGAACGCCTCGCTCTCCTATGACTTAGGACTGCTTGCTCCTACAGTAGGCAGGATTTCATTGTTTCTGCATAGACAAAGCGGACATGACTTTCTAATCGCTAATATACGAAGTGACCAAGGGGCGTCCGAAGATTTATCTGTCATTTTTCTCGTTGAGCGATGTGATGCGGCTGATGGATGCGAGCTGCAATTTCATGAGGGCGAGAGGACTGTTCGGATCCCTATGGGCAACGGGCAGCATTACTCATTCAAGCTTGAGTCCGCAGATGGGCAAGTTTTGGACAAATTACATCTTACACTGCGCGACGAACATAGCGCCACAAAGCACGTTTATTTCGAATTCCCCACCAAAACTGAGGCTATCATCTCAGAAAAACATGGCGTCTCGGTGCATGTGCGCTGGGCTGCAGCTATGGATTTATCTGCGGAGCTTGAGGGCCGGAAATAGCAGAGGGCTCAGAAGCTGGTAGTAATTTCTGAACTAGGCAGGCAAGTGTTAATCCGCCGACTATATCTATGGTCGTATGCTGGTGAGTGAAGAGTACCGACAGAAGCACCATTATTATCCATAGGGCAAGAATCCATCGCCACGGAGTCGAGAGCTTCTCACGCAGCGCCTCATAGCAGAGAAACGAGAGAGAGACATGAAGTGAAGGAAATGCATTGTGCGGCAGATCTAGGTACCATAGGAGGTTCAACATTAGCCCTTGTTGTTGCAGGACTCTTTCAAACGGCACCTGAGTCGGGCAGAGCAGGAAAATTAGGCCCGATGCTACTATCGAGGAATTAATTTGCCAGCTCAGTCGGTGTAGCTGGCCATTTTCCAGCAGAAAGAGAGGGATAAAGATAACGAAGAATATTGAAAGGTAGGGATAGATGAATGCTGGAATAAGCGGGAAAGATCTATCCCAGTCAAAGCTTAGGGTGATACTTCGGGCTGAATGAGCGGCCAAGCTATTAGTCGAAAAGTAAACCGCCACGAACAGCACTGTCGACTTGAGGGCTAGCTGTGCTTTCAGTCGGCTTGGCACATTCGTCATACTAATTCCGACAATTGACACGAATCAGCTCTCGCTGCTGAAAGTAACGCACTATATACCGGGTAATCTCATTGATGGAGGGTTCGTAATCGCCAGTCGGCAGCCGTCGGCATGTAGCTTCGTAATTATCTCGCATGTAGCGCTTGTTCATCATGAGTTCAATTTGCCTGAAGTGCCGATGATAAAAATTTACAAAGGGGAAAAACAGATCATCCGGCCGACAATTTTCCCGAAGGTGAGTAGATAGCTGCTCCAAAGATAAAGGCTGAAATGTGTAACCAAACTGTTCCGATATCGAGCGGCACATTTGCGGGAGCGTGGCGAACTTCATAGTGAAATGGAAACAACTTCCATCGGTTTCTTGCAAGCTGGCGAAATCAACCATACGCCTTGCAAAGAAGTCCACCGGCATCAAGCTTATCTGGTTGGGCATATCAGCAAATACCTGGTGGTTGATGAAGTATAAGAGGAGCGCGCCTGTCACGTCAGATGTTGAGAACTGCTCATTGCTGGACGCACTAAGCATTGCCGGTCGGTAAATACGCGCCTGAAGTCCGCGTTCCTGTGCTTGCCAAACGAGCTGTTCGGCTGCCCACTTTGACTGCGAATAGCCGAAATCGAGGTCAGCGAGATCGGGATTGCGTGTATTTTCGTAGACGAGGCCCTTGGCCCATCCAAAAATAAATGTGCTGCTGATGTAGTGCAGAAACTTTCCACGCCCGCAGGCTGCTAGTTCAAGAATCTGTCGTGTCCCAAGCACGTTCGCTGAACGAAGACGGGGATATGTCGAGATATAGTTTACATTTGCCCCATTGTGGAAAATCGTCGCGACTTGCTCAGAGAGCCACTTCCAATCGCTCTCGGATAATCCCAAGCGTGGTTTCTCAAGATCGCCAGGAAAATACTTGACGCGGGATGAGAGCGCGCTTGAGTCTTCTAAACCAATTAACCTGTACTCGCGCAGACTTCGCTCGATTCTTTCTCGCGCCTCAGAAATACTTTGACTGCGGACAAGCAGCGCAATTGTTTGGTTCGTTCTACTAAGCAGTTCTGCAAGGATAAAGCTGCCCACGAATCCAGTTGCCCCTGTGAGAAAAATCGCTTTTTGCCCAAGAGGATGAGGAGAAGCCGAGGTAGCACTAAAAGAAAGGCCATCGAGACGTGAATCTGCTGTGATTAGGGGATTCAAGTCATCGGCGGGTGACTGTTTTAGCCTTTGAATAGCTTCGATCTTTAACGTGATATCTGCCTGAGAAAGCAGGAGATAGCAGTCCGCTAGCGTTGCTTTGTATAAGCTCGAAAGCTCGATAGTTTGATGGTCAAATTGGGGATACCTGCGTTCAAGATCGAACGCGAGTTGAGCGAGATCGAGCGAGTCCAGTCCCATCTCCTCCAGAGTTCGCTGGGAATGTGGATCGCCGTCGTGCTTGAATAGGTAAGCATGTCCTTTCACGATCGGGTCAATATCAGGACGCAGCATGTTGCCTTGAGATGATTTTGGCATGCTGCGAAAAAGAAATTGACCCTGATCTGAAGAGAAGCGATCCTTGCAAAGTAGCCGCTGTAACTTGCCGCTCGACGAAATAGGCAATGTACGGGGTTCGACAAAGCCGATGACATGAGAATGCAGATCAAAATGTGCTGAGATAGCCAGACGAATCGAATGCGCCGCAGCAGTGTAGGAATCCTCAGTAAGTGGAGTCGAGAGCTCTGCCACGACTGATAAAACTTCCTCACCGTCAGACTCGATGGAAAATGCTGCGACATTTTCCACTCCAAAAGATGCAGCAACCTCTGCCACCAGCAATTCGATATCCTGCGGAAAATAGTTCTTGCCCCGAAATATCAAAAGTTCTTTGAGCCGACCTGTTATGAAAAGCTCCCCATCGAGCTTAAATCCGAGATCGCCAGTACGCAGATAGGACCCCGGGAAGTTCTTAAGCTTTGCGTTAAAAGTAAGCTCTGTTTGAAGAGGTTGGTTCCAATACCCAATCGCCACATTAGGTCCCGAGATCCAAATTTCACCGATATGTGAGTCCGCCACTTCCTGTTTGCGTTGAGGCTCGACTATCAAAATGTTTTGACCGAGACAGGAGTGCCCGCAGCCAACGACAGCCTGCGTTTGACTATCAGGAACTTCTGGCTCGACTACAGCAGCTTGATTCGTCGCAAGTGTTGATTTCCGCAAACGAAGTACCTTCGGACTGGAACCCTGGCTGCTGATACTCGCCAATACCGTTGCTTCAGCTAGACCATAGCACGGACGAAAGGCTTGGAATTTGAAGCCGCAGGGAGTAAAGGCTTCGGAAAATTTACGCAGAGTTTGAGCTCTTACTGGCTCAGAGCCATTAAAGGCTGTACTCCAAGTGCGAAGGTCAAGCGTCTTCATTTCCTCGTTGGAGATGTGCCGAAGGCAAAGGTCGTACGCAAAGTTTGGTCCTCCGCTCGCTGTGGCTGCGTAATCCGAAATAGTCTTGAGCCAGCGAAAGGGCCGCTTAATGAAATCGCTTGGAGACATGAGAACAAGGCTGAATCCGCAGTAGACAGCGCTTAAAATGTTTGCCAAACCCATATCGTGAAAGAACGGCAACCAGCTCACTCCAATAGTTTCCGAGCTGAAACCGAATCCGCGCTCGATCATTGCAAGATTAGAGAGAAGATTGGAATGAGACACCATTACCGCACGCGGAGATGAGGTAGATCCCGAGGTGTATTGCAGATGACAAAGAGACGTGGCGGTCGGAGGCGGCGGTGTCCAACTTCCAGGTTCCGCCCTATCGAGGTCGTTTATGGTTAGGATGTGACCCTGCCACGTTCCCTGCAGAGCTGCAAATAAGCTGGCCCGCATATCTTCGGTGGCAACTATCGCTTGGGGGCTGCAATCGGAGACGAGGCGGAGAATTCGGATGCGATTGTTCTCCCCACTATCGCTTCTGGTAATAGGCGCTGGGAAACTGGGAACTGCAACTAATCCAGCCAGCACGGATCCGAAGAATGTCAGAATATAATCAAGTCCGTGGGGGAGAAGTATGAGTACTCGGCCATTAGGTTCGCAGTAGTCGCGCAAGTTAACTGCAATTTTGCGGGCGCGCCGATCCAACTCCCTGTAGGTAATAGAGGAATGAACACTTCCGGCCCGTTGAAGGGTGTAGACCACATTGTCAGGCTGAGAACTAGCTCGGCTGCAAAGCACTTCGCCGATGCTGGAAGGCCGATCACTGAAGTCTAAATTTCCCACTCGAGAATACTATTGAAAACAGCCGGGACTGACATAAAGGAAGATAGAGAGCTGGAGCAACTTAGTATCGGAAACGAGATAAAATCTCAAGAAAAGCCGGTTTAGGACGACGCCGACGAATAAGCCCGCAGTTCGCGGTGCCAAAACCAAAGCAAAGGCCCAAATAGCGCTGCAGTTACGGCAGAAATATCTCGAAGTCGCTGCAGATTGAAGTCTTCCACGAATGCATGCGTAGGGAACGAGGCCATAAGCGTAAATGGCAGCACCGTAACAAGGACCTTGCGAACCCAGCTGAGATAAATTCCATCCGAGCGGCAAGCTCCCGCAAGCAAAGAGGTTAAGTGGCTTGAAAGTCCCTTAACCTATGAAACAACCGATACTGCAGACCGATCCCGTTAAGGCTCGGTCCACTTTGTCTGCATGCTGCGGTCTGCAGGCTCATACTGTCGTGCCCCTTACTGCCAGATGGCGTAGAGGGCGGTCAGGATAAGCCAGCCGATAACCGTTAGCAGAGCGCTGAAGGCCGGCGAACGCTGTGTCTTGGGTTCCTCTTTGGGGGTGCCCTCAACTGTCGCCGCGCCCGGGAACCAAGAGCCAAGCTTGCGCTTAGCCAGCTCCTCGACCGTGAGATCGACCAGCCGCTTGGCCGGCTTGCGCCCGACCCTCACCGCGTTGTCGATCATCATCAAGATTGCGCTGAATTTGACTCCAGCGATCCAGATGACCAGCGATACTCCGATGAGGAGAATCGCTGCCGCTGCTGCGATCCATACGAATTTCTTCCCCTGCAGCGAGGAAAGAGTTCCTGCGACTCGACCAATCATATTCCGAAACCTGTTCCCCATGTTTTTCTCCTTTCTAAGAGAGGGGATAACCTTGTGAGACTTTCAAGCCACCGCGGCGGAGATACACCTCTCCCGTGGTGGCTCTGTGGCCACTTCTACTCAGACTCCCTGGCGCAGGACACACCGGTCCCGTCGCGCCTTCGGAAGCATCAAATTTTTCTATCAATTCTGTCGGTCTACCCGGCTACGCCGAGTGTTTGTCGAATGCGTACACGTTCACTGCCCCTCCCGCCGAGGAAATCTTAAAAACTCGAGATAGATCTCATCTGCCCGAGAAGATCTGCCCCGCCTATTGCACTATTTATAGCTTCGAATAGTAACAGCCTGCCGCGAAACTGCGGCTTCAGCTATTTAGGCCTGATGCCACGTGCCAAATGCAGGCACCACTCCCGGAATGGGAATGCATTTCACGAAAAGTTGGTACGATTTGAAATTATTGTCGTCCATAACCACCATTCTACCACAGCTTGAAATATGCTCCTACATTTTTCTGCAAGTATGCGAAGAAAATTCAAGAAGACTTGCGAGAAGGTGTTTCTCGAGGCGCGAGCGCGGAGGTGGTGCCGATATTGAAGTGAGTGCAGATAACAAGGGGAGAACACACTAAATCAATAACCATCGGTGGTCACTGCTTCCATGCAGTGACCACCCCGCGGCCATCTATGTACTTCGCAACTTGAGACAGGCAATCATCAGTAAAGTTGCGATGCCCGTCACCGGATATCCACCTGCATCGACCCAGGCCTCCAACCGATGGATGGGGATCAGGCCCTTATGCGAAATTTTGAACAACAAGAACTTGCCCATGGCCGTGTCGCCACTGTCCCCGATCTAAGCACGCTCTAAATTGAAATAGCGCACGGCGTACAAATCAAGAATGGAAACCTCGAGACATTGGTTTTCAAAGTTCACTGACTGACCCCCCGCGCCAGGACCTCCAGCGCCTGCCCCGTGACTCTTTGAACCGTCCATTCACTCATCGGCACAGCGCCGATAGATCTATAAAATTTAAGCGCCGGCTCATTCCAGTCTAGAACCCACCACTCTAGGCGCCCACAGCCGCGCTCCAAGGCCAGCTTGGCACGATCCGCC
>JAYRHW010000191.1:0-16356 GCA_041907145.1 Bdellovibrionota bacterium | reverse complement strand
GAACCATGTGCCCACAGAGCGGTTGCTGTAGTACTTGTTTCCTGCAAACTGCAGATTAGAAAAGGGGATATTCCAAATATAGATCAACGGTAGTTGGCTTCCTGCGGCATCATTATTTTGAATTTTGTTACCGGTAAACGAGCCGCTCACATTGTCTTGTATACCGATACCATTGTGATTGCAGATGGTATTGTTTGCGACAGTTATATTTCTAATTGCGGCACTTCCGTTATTGTTCCAGCCCTCTAGTTGAATGGCGGCAGCTCGGTCAGTGCTCTGTGATTGTTTATTTGCGATAATATTATCACTGATGACAAAGTTGTCGACGCTTCCCACCTTTAAGCCCACACCTCGGGTGCAAGCACTGGCGGATGCGTTGCCATCAAATCCAAGATCGACTGCTCGCAGTACGACGTTCCCTGACATGCTGCCTCGCAGACCATTTGGATACTGAGGAGGCAGGTCATTCCCAGTAGCCACCGCCGCTCCTCCACCGTAGAAAAAATTGTCCAAGACATCACCGCCCGAACGTAATTGCAGCAAGGGGAAGGGGCCGTACTGCCCTTTGTAAATAAACATATTGCCGCGAACGGTTATCGGGTAATCGTTGAAGTAGCCCTGCACAGAGGGATCCCAGCCGGCCATATACATGGCGCTGTCCTGCATGGTCACCCCGCGATAGCCGTAAGTAAAGAAGCGGTTAGGAATGATATTCTCCTCAATCAAGATGTTCTTACTGGTTCCAATCCAGAAAGACTGCGGCGAGTACCCGCCGAGCAGACTCGAGCACGATGGCGAGCTGTAGGTTGATCCGAAATCCTCGAAAATATTCCGCCGAATCGAAATGTTTGTAACGCCGCTGAATGCTCCACCACGGAATAGTCTGCTGAATTTGTTGTCTTCGACGAGAACATTCGAAGTCATGGGCGTTAGGTCGTTGTCTCTGCCCCAGATGATGCCGGTCGTGTTGAATTCCGAAGCTCCTGCGGGAGGCTGGAAATGAAGGCCGACAATCGCGATATTGCCGCTTGGAACAAAACTGGCGTCGCGGCGGTTGAATCCGGCGTTTTCCCCGTTTGTTTGTGTCGGGATCCATATCTTAGGGCGGGCTGTCTCACCGCTCGCTCCATAGCTCGTGATGACCATCCGTTCGTTGGCAGAGCGTCCCAGCATTGAGCCGCTGCTTAGACGTTCGGTATTGCTGTTGGTTGTCCAGGATTGTCCTTTTCGAAGGAGGATCCAGTCAGGATAGCCTTGTCGGGTGAGCGCCGTGGCGGCCGCCATCGTGCACACCGGATGAATCGCCGCAATATTCACCGGCCGTCTTGGATCGGCTCCGATAGCTGCATCGGTGGGAAGGTGAAAGGAATTTTGATTATTGCAGTTGATTGGACTGACGTAGATCAGACGCGATTGATAGCTGCCGCTGGTTGTTGGAGCGAGCGCAGTCCAACCAGTGCTGGGATCGACCGAGAAGGGCGGCACCTGGGCCCATGCACTTTCTCTTAGGCATAATGCAGCACAGAACAGGGCAAGGCAGGCGCGGCGAAAGTAATACAACATAGGAAAACCAAGTAAAAAACAGCCTACCGAGCCGGTGACAAGCAAGGGGGTTGGTTTGGGGGGATAGCCGTCCCCGGCTCGATAGGTCTCATGGGTAAAATACCCATAGCAACAGACGTGCCAGCGCCAAATCCTTGCCTAGTGCCAAATGTAACTTGGTCGAGGCAGGCATAAGCTGTTCGCTTGAGTAGCGAGGAGCGCTTGAGTGTCTAAGACCGGGCGAGGTTAGGGAGTTGGCGTCGGAGTGGGAGAAGCATGCGCTGGACAGTCGCGATTGGTTAGTGCGTTTACGCTCGCGCCATAACTGTCGATGTCGCAGGTAGTAAGGATGCCGTTTCCGTCGATATCCATGCGCAAGTCATGTGCTGCATATAATTGAATGGCTCGTGTAAAATCTGCAACATTTACGTTTCCGCTTAGGTCGAGGTCAAGCACACAGGGATCGCTGATTATGACGATCACGCAGGCAATGGTTGGAGTGATCGTCGGCGTAGGGCTTGTGGTAGCGACCGGGCCGGTTGTTGGTGTCGCGCTAGGCCCTCCTAAGGCTGGTGTAGCGGTTGCAGTTGGCAGTGGAGCAGAGGTTGGTGAAATTGATGGGGGAATTGTCGGCTGAAGTGTCGGAGTTACGATTACAACCGAAGTTACTACGACCGTATTCGCCGTTTGGTCAATGGCGAGCGCTAGGGCAACATCAGCTCTGCCGGATGGAAGATTGCTTACTTTCGCGGTAGCGGAGAATCCGGATTGATCCTCAACACGAAAGGTGACCTCAGCTGTGTCCACAGTCGCTTCAGGAATTTCAAAGTAGCCATTGGTATCAGTGGTGGTCGACGTGCCGGTTTCCTCGAGGGTAACAGAGACTCCGGCCGAAGGCTGTCCATTGGGGCCTGAGATCACGCCAGCAAATGACTTGAAGCCGGTCCCTTCGGTCCCGCCGCCGCAGCTAGCCAATACTAAGGGGAGACAGAGGACTAGAATGAGAGAAAACAGCCCAAAAATCGGAAGTTTTTCAGGGGATCGGGAAAATCGCATCTCTATTGCTCCCTCTTGGGCGTGACCGATTCCACGACACTAAATGTTCCTAGAGCTACTCGGACACATGTCGGCTTTTCATCCTTCCTGGGATTGATGTCGAGGTCGAATTTAGCCAGGTAATTGCGGGCCTTCTGATGTAGGGCAGAGCCCTCTCGGTGGAGCCAAGCGCGAATCTCCGGCACTGAGTCTGCTGGAATTCGGTCATAGTGCGTCTTGGCATGCAAGTTAGGTAGGTCTGATTCTCCCGCGGTATTTTGCAGCACGGCACTCATAAGGTCGGCGGTATCATTAGCCATAAGTCGAAATGCCTGTCCCAGATCGCCCTTTGATAGAAAGCCCCTGGTGACGAGTTTAACGCCGCCTTCTACCCGCTGTACAAGCCCGATTCGTTCCAGTTCGAATAGTATGGTCGCTGGATTGAGATCGGCGCTGACTACATTCACAAGCCGGCGAAACTCAGGGTTGCTTCCCTCAGTGCTCAGGACGCGGGGCTCTCCACCTCTTGAAGTAAACCGTCGGTCATGCAGCCATTGCCCCAGAATTTTATTGATAGTACCTTGAGGAGAATCCTTAATTTCATCGTGACGATAGATTCTCCGCACGTCGCGCCTGTGAATTCCCGTCATGGCAGAGAGGCGGCTCATGGTTACTTCCTCGCCTGCGGCCTCCATTTCTTCAGCCGCCACTTGAAGGAGGACAAGCTTAATGCACTCGAGCAGATCTTGAATTCTGAGCGCGTTGCGCAAGCAAAAACGCAAGAGCGGCTTCATCGCTATGCGAACGGCAGCTACGAGGTCGCGGTGGACAATGGTGCTCATAGAGTCGGGTGCATGGGAAAATTGCCCATGTACTCTTAGGATGAGTATCGACGGCTATTCGCTGCAGGTTGAGAAACTGAGGTTGGAAATCGAGGGTCGGCTAAGAAGTCAGCTGAATTCAATGAGTTGGTGCAGTAGGAGCGTCGTTCGGTGCGGCTGCACCTCTAACTTTTTAGTACTCACTGCTAGGGATTCAACTGCTGGAGTTGAGCCCCGAGCGATGAGAAGCAGGATTCTCTTGAGAGGTAGCGAGGCGGATCAGCGTAACCGCGAACTATTAGGGAATTTTCTGCGGCGGCACGTGATCGACCACCAGTATGCAAACCCCATTTACCTCTTTGATGGTGCCAACTAAGTCATAACGGCCGGAGTAGTCGGTATACTTTGCAGAGGAGAGCAGTCCGCCTTCTTGGTATTCATCGATGCGCACCTCGATTCGGTCTTGATGATCCCCATCGAACAGCCGGTAATGTGAGCGGAACAGCGTCCCATCCTCGCTCTTAGTATGATAGTTGATGCCGTGCGGGGAGGAAAACCAGGTGGTTGGTTTCTCTGAACTTACAAATCGCAAATCGCCCCGAATCGCGACCTCCGTATCGATATGGGCGCGCGGGTTTGAAAGAATCTGATTTGAGAGTTCATCTTTGGCATTTGTGGGCAATGAGGTGAGGGGACTTGAGCTGTACTGATGCTGGACGTATTGCTCAAGGGCAATGGCACCCACTGCAAGAGCAATAGCTACCGCACATCCGGCCGGGGTGGTTTTCGTCTCCTGATCTGCTCCCATACTTCTTATCCTCTAGAGCGACGTAGTCGCTTGATGCTTGGTACTATAGCAGCTGCGCTCGGCCTAAGCTCAATTGTTGGAATCTTGAGAGACTGCTTCTCTCCTGCTCGTGGTATGAGTGGTAACTGTTTGAAATGTCGCCATTTTTGGTTGGGGACGGCGGCGCTGCAATAACAATTGCGTGTGGTGCCGAGGCCTTGCATTCCTAGGCCCAGGAAGAAAGCGCCCGACAGTCGAGAGATGAAACCGGGGAAAACAGTGACTGTCGGGCGCATTGTCGATCAGGCATAGAGGCCGGGGCTAACGGTGAGCACCATGCCGCCATTGCGATCGTAGGCTGGTCCATGGCTCGTCTTGGGTCCGTAGACCACCAGATCGAACGGCTTCAGGTCCCAACCTCGGTCGCGAATACCGCCACTGAGCACCAGCATGATTTCACCGCCAGAGGGATGATGATGCGGGTGCGGATCTCCGGGGTCCTTGCCTCGGGAGCGGATCGACCAGCGCAGATCCGGAGCCGGCTGAGCCTCGATGCAGTCAACGCACTTGCCGACTGAAGAAGTGAGCATGCTACCCAGCGAAAAATCGAACGGCAGCGCGTCAGCCAAGGAAACTCGAAGTCTGGACTCTGTGTTTAGTTGGTCAACGGGACCAAGAGAAACGATCAGGACCTGCGCGTCACCGTACAGTTCGGGCATCTCCCTACCGGGAGGAATTACCGCAAGCTGTGGCGCCTCGACGTACTCCATGTTGATCAGAGCCTCCCCGCTGAGCAGCAGTACGATGACATAGCCGCTGCGGTCGCAGAACTCTTCGGGGATGAAGGCAGCATCCTGAGCGTGTGCGAAGATTACCTGCGCACCGCCGGCCTTACCCAGACGAATTCCTCGCACGTCTCCTGCCACTCGGTCGAACGGAACTGACTCGGTGTCCTGAGGAAGCACGCGAATCTTTCCTGTAAGATCTAGAGGGCCAATTTCTACTCCTGTTTCCATCGATTGAAACCTCAACACAAAGCAGCATCGACAGTAAAAAAGCTCAAGCTAGCGCTTGAAAACCTACTTTTCTCGACTGCGGGCCGCTTGCCTGAGTAGAGAACCCCAGGTAAGCGGCGACGCAAGTCAAACTACCCATATCGGATTGTAAAGGAGCAGGAATACGCTAGCCTAAGGTGAATTCTTAGTCTAATGACGGAAATGGCTGAAACGGCAACATTCCTGCTTTGTAGGAAAGCTGCCTTAGTGGCCTTAGTGGTGTCTATAAAAATATAGCTGCTATCGAACGATACGCATCAACCACTAAGACCACGAAGTGAAAACTCGCTTAGGCTTTACGGAGCAGGGCGTTCCCCAATTTCTTCACTTTCGAAAGCGGAGAATCGGTGGCGTCGTACTTATCTATTTCTTATGTTTTGTTGCTTTGGTGGACTCAGCCGGCTTTACCTCGATATCACTGGCTACCATGCTGTAAGAAATTGTTACCTTTTCTCCCGTTTTTAGATTGCCTGATATCTTGGTGCCTGGTGTGCGCTCCAATTCCCAGCGATCGTTCCCCTTTTGAATAACGATTACCTTGTCGTTCGATTCCAATACAGGTCCGGTGACTTGATAGGATCGAGTCGCTGCAAATGCGCTAGAAGCGATAAGTACGGTACTGAGGGTCAAGCCCGAGATTACTTTGTTCATAGTAAATATTCCTCACAGGTTGGTTGATACGGCGAAAAGATTTTAGTCCAGAATTTAGAGAATCAGAACAGAAATCGCAGAAGCTAGGGTGCATTGAGAGGCTCGATTAGGACGGTTAGGCTCTCAGCAAGCTGAGGGCCAATTGTGGTTGTTGATTGGCTTGTGCCAGTAAGGATGCTCCCGTCTGCATTAGAATTTGCTTTCGGACCAGATCGGAGCTTTCCTGGGCTATATCGGCATCGGTAATTCGCGAGGCCGCAGCTGTTACATTGAGTTTGGCAGCCGATACAACGCTGAGAGCAGCAGAGATACGGCTTTGCTGCGCGCCAATTGAGCCGCGCTCGTTTTGCAGACGAGTCAAAAGTGAGTCGAGGTAGGTAATTGCGGAGCGGGCGTGGGCCTGGGTGCAAAGGTCGAATTTTTCGATATCGTTTGTATAGGTGGCACTTCCTAGGAATAAATCTAACTCGGTGCTCCCAAAGCCTCCGGTATCTTCTTCATGCGGGTTTCCGATAACATCCATGACCCCGTCCTTATCAAAATCACCGAGCAGTAAAGAGTTGATCGCGTTTAGAGAGCTATTTCCAAAAGCCTGGACGTCGCGAAACGTGCCATCGCCGTTTCCAAGTGCGAGCCCGAACTTGTTGGTGCCGCTTCCATAAGCCACTAGAATATCGAGGTTGCCATCTCCATTCATGTCCCGAAGGTAGGTTCGGCTGTTCGGGATATTATCCGCAAGAAAATTGCCCGTTTCGACTCCATTCGCAAAATTTCCCCCACCAAGTGCCTTGAAAAATAGGACGTTTGGAGATGAGCCGCCTTTGGTGCCAATCAGGTCGTCGAGGCCATCATGATTTATATCGCCGACTGCAAGGCGATAGATTGAGGACTCCCCGGATGCGGTACTTGCCCAACTAAATCCACCAAGGCCATTTCCAGAAAGGATATCAACGGCTCCGCTGCTCAGGGCGCAAGCGAGATCAGCCTTGCCATCACCATTGAAGTCGCCGCTGACGAGCATATCTGTTGTATCGGCATTGTTGGTGGACAGGACAGAATCTGATTCGAGGGTCTTTAGGAAGCTTCCGTTACTCTGGGTCAGGTAGACACTTAGGGTGAGACCTCCACCATCCACTTTTGCAAGGTCGCTCCTCCCGTCTCCGTTGTAGTCCCCAACAGCCACGGATTTTGCAGTCTGGTCGGACACCTGAGTGACATTAAAGGAGAGTACTCCTGCGGCACTGCGATTGTAGGCGACCAGTACGGATTGATCGGTGACGGCCGCGATATCTACCTTTCCGTCACCGTTGAAATCACCGGTCTTGATTTGGTTGATAGTTTCGGAGGATGTAATGGTAAATAGCGATGTTACATTTTTGAAGGATCCATCGCCTCTGCCAAATCTAACCGACAAATCACCGTCGTACTGGCCTGTGCTGACAATATCTAGATTTCCATCTCCATCTATATCTGCCGTAAGATCCTGTCCCCTGATTTGGGAGCCTGTAAAGGATCCCGCCATCTTATAGCTCCCATTTCCTACGGCGCGCCGTAGCTCAGTGCTTGAGGAGAGATTTAAGTACTCGCTTCCACGCACTCCGGCATGAATTACGAATGAGGTAGCTAGCGGATTGAGGACATCGACTCCGTTGAAACGAGCCGTAGCCACCGTGCGGTTGAATTCGCTCATCAGCTTGTCGTTTTCGACATTCAGAGCTGAACGCTGTGCGTACGAATAGGTGCCATTGGCGCTTTGCTGCGCAAGTTCCTTTAGTCGTATGACTACATTCGATAGCTCACCAAGCGCCGAGTCAGCTATTGAATAGTAACTTAGTCCGTCATTGAGATTTCGTACCCCTTGCCCATACTCGCGGCCCTGCGCATTCAGCACGGATGATACAGCAAGTCCTGCCGCGTCGTCGCTGGCTCGATTGATGCGCATGCCTGAGGAGAGGCGCTCGAACGCGCGGGCAACACCGCTTGCAGTATTTGAAAGCTGTCTTTGTACTTGGAGGGCAGCAACATTGCTGCGTATGCTCACCGCCATAGCACCTCCTGCGCTATGGGAAGCGTCTCGCTATGGCCTATACGTTGGAGTATTTCGGATACAACTCGAGTGCGGCACGCAAAATCGTGCCAAGTAGGGGCTAAAGCGATGTAATGGAAAAACTTCTTCCAATGCGCCGCTATGTCGCTACAACATACACGCCACACCATTTCCGGCGTCCCTCATCCTTGAGTAAGCCGGACTTCTATCGTTGAATCCCTCTAACAGCGCTCATCTACTACAAGCACTACTCTCAAATGGAGCAGGGCTCTTGATACACGAGGGGCTCGCTTACAGAAGACCTCATATTCTGTGTCGGTAGGAGGGCTTGAGCCGCTAAAGCAAAAGTCCTTTGAGCGGCGCAGAAATCATCAAGGCACTACGAAATATTCGTAGAAAGTAGCTGAAAACTAGAGCAATAGAGCTCCTACTTCTCGAATGCACCGATATCCCAAGCTGCTACAGTGTCTCCGTTGCCGTCCTTGGGGCGAACCGCTCCGCTCAGGTCGAAGTTCATATTCAGACCGGTGATATTTTGAGCGGCGGCATAGGCACTAGGTACTTCGCCGGAATCAATTGCCGGGCTTCCTGATGCCAACCTAAAGTCCTTAACCGCAGCGTTGACAAATCCGCAGCTGGAGGAATTGCAAATTAGGTTGTTTGAATTCTGGGCGATACGACCTGGATTGTTGGTAGTCACCCCGCTATAAATATTATTCGCGAGATAATACGCATTGGATGCACCGGCTTC
Organism: Bdellovibrionota bacterium; assembly: GCA_041907145.1. GTDB lineage: Bacteria > Bdellovibrionota_C > UBA2361 > UBA2361 > JAFLCA01 > JAFLCA01. The sequence continues at coordinate 7,667 of JAYRHW010000191.1, read as the reverse complement.
AGGCGCGACGATGCCCGCATCAACAATCGTGTTGTTCATGAGGTGAATGTTCTGTCCGCCGCGCAGGAGTATTCCGCGTATGCTCACTCCGTAAATCAGATTGCCGATAATGTAGGTGTTTTGCCCGGGGTTAACGACACTATTGCTCTGCAAGCAAATGCCATTTGCGGCGTTGAAGATCTGATTGGCAAAGAACACAGTACGCTCCGGGGCATACTGGAATCCCATGCCGCAGGGACTGTTGTTGGGGCGATTATCCACCGGGTTGGACGAGATGTTTTCGGAAAAAATTGCGTTGGTAGAGTGCTTACTCCAAAAATTTGTCTCGCGATTCTCCCAAGCAATATTGCGTCCGACGTAGACATTCTGGATGAGTGCATTGCCTACCGTGCCGTCATTGTAAAAGCCCGGGTTTATCGACACGCAGGCGCGGCCGTTTCGGTAGCAGGTATTATCGACAATCCAGACTCGATTCGACGGGCCATCGACAAATCCGCCGCCCTCGTCGACGTCTGTATTTGCTTGATACCATCCCGTATCGTGCAGGTTATTGTGATACGCAACTAGATCCGTGCCGGTTAGCACCAATCCGCCCTTGCGCTCGGGGCCAGTCAACTCGCTATGGCGAATAGCGATATGGTCGCCACCATCGACGGTAAATCTTCCGACGTCATCTTCTCCGCCGCCCGTCTCCCCATCGAATAGTAAATTTTCGAAAATGGCGTAGGAGCCTTTGATATACCATTTCATGGTTACAACGCCGCGATCGGCTGCGCTGGCACCGCGAATGAACACAGGCTGCTGAGCGGTGCCGTGAGCCTCTATATCCATGGCACCCCCGTCATCGTAGCTGCCCTTGATAATTACGACGCTTCCGGCGACGAGGTTATCAGGCAGGGAGCAGCGCGGAGAACCCGGCGTTCCGGGGCCGCTGTCGTCACAATTAGGGTTGTCGCGCTCTACATAGTTCGTGTAGTAGCCAGCCGAGCCGTAAGTGTTGGCTACCGTCTGTTCGATGCCAAAGGCGGGAGCCGGAATACCCAAGGGGGGCGCCCAGGTTCCGATGTAAATCGATACGACTGCCGAGCTGCTCCAGGTGCCGTGCGTCCCGGCGCGAAAGGCGAAGCTATCAGTACCTTGGTACCCGTTAGCGGGAGTGTATGTAAGATTCGGGGCAGTGCCGGAAAGCGTTCCATGACTTGGGCCAGAAAGCACTTCAAAAGTGAGAGCCGAGTTGTCGGAGCTAGTGCCGCTTAGAAGAACATTGGCAGCTTGGTTGACTGTGGTTGTAAGCGTCTGAGCAAAGGCATTCACCAACGGGCTGCCGCTGCCGGGCGGAGATGGATTCAATAACGTGGCCCGGAGCGCAGCGCAGGTCGCGTTGAGCTTTGCCCGGCGCTTTAGTAAAGCCGAGAGAGTCCTGTTAATACCTAGGCGAGTCGCCGGACTGCGGCTCTTGCGCCAGCGTGAGCAAGCCAATTTGATATCAGGCGCTAGAGTTTCACGGAATACCCCAGTCTTGGTCATTCGCCCAGACAGGACTTTGTCAGCACCAGCAAGATAGCCGCAGTACGTTTTACTCTTGGAGAAGGCCGCCACCGCGTCCTTTGCGAAGGTGCGGGTGACCAAGCAGCTGGAGGGTAGTGCGTAGGCGCTCGATGAAATAACCGCTGCACAGATAAAGACGAAGAATGCCCGGATTAGATGTCTCACACCCCACCATTTCAATGATCCATCCCGGTCAACGCCTAGCACTATTATGCAACAAGTATGCCGCGGGCTTGGGATCCAATTACTGCAGTTTGGTATACAGAAAGTTCTCGATATCTCGGGGGAGAGGAATGGCTTAGGAAGCGACCTCAGTTCAACATACGAAATTGCCGTAGCACAAGCACGACTGCCACTACGCATGGAACTCACGAATCGGAGCCGGGGGCAGCGCAGAGACTCTTGGGCACTTGGCGGGCACCAAGATGGTCTAACTGGCTGATAGTTATCGGTAAATTAATGGCACTGGGGGTGTTTGCCCCAGCATAACAAAAATGATGAATTGATTTGCATGACGCGCGGCGCTGACCAACCTCCTCCTCATGTTGAAGGCCAACTTTTTGCGCCTGGGAAATCTGTTGCCCTTAATTCGTACGCTGGTGACTTCGGAACCGACTCTGTAAATCTGCGTGCAGCTCTTCATCACGCCGTAGATATATTGAATGCGCGCCACCGCCAAGATTTTAGCGCCGTTGGCCATGATTGGAGAGATCTCGCCCTTGCGATCAAATTCAATGATGAGGTGCCACTTTTTTCTGCTGTCGCTCTCAGGATTAATCGAGGTGATGAGTTCGAGCGACTCAAGGCTGCGGTGGCCATGGCGGCGGATCTGCGCTTTACGGTTGCTGATGACATTAAGAAGCTCGACTTTCTTCGAGACCGAGTGGCGAAGGGGGCCCAGCTTTTCCCTGAGGAGGCGGCGCTCATTACGAATCTCGAATGGCAAATTCGCGGCAGAGCCCCTGGGAGCGGAGCTATTACTGATGCCGAGGCAAGTTTACTCAATGAGTTTTGGAATTTCCGTGAAGAGTATTTAGCTGACGATGCCGATCTGGCTCGCTCGACAGAAATTCCGCATGCGCATGGTATTGATGAAGTCGGTTTGCGTTGGATTCAGGTGCAGAATGGCGAGCATCCTACTTGGGCACTAGCACCATTGGGCGGCCGCCATGGCCAGACAGACACCGCTGTTACAGAACTCTCCAGCCATTTTTTCCGCGAGCGTAGGCATCGCCGGGAGGCCGCGGGGCATGCGTCTCTGGAGGAGTCCAGGCTTCTTGCGCGATTCGAGATTGCTGCACGTTCACGGGAGCAGCAGCGCTTTTCGGATTCCGCGGATGCCTTCCGCGCTATCATCAGCGAAATCAGAACTAAATATCCTCCGCCTTCGGCCCACGGAAGAGAGAGACGGTAAAAAAAAAACGGGCCCCCATTTCTGGGAGCCCGCTTCTGGCCATCGTATCCGCCTTCGCTCGGGAGCTCCGGCGGGATAGTCTTCGATGTTGGCGAAAACTACATCATTCCGCCCATACCGCCCATTCCGCCGGCCGGGCCGTGGGAATGACCGCCACCTGCAGCCTCTTCCTTTGGCTTTTCAGCGATGATGGCCTCAGTGGTGAGCATCATGCCGGCAACGGAAGCAGCGTTCTGAAGAGCTGTACGAACCACCTTTGTGGGGTCCATGATACCAGCCTTCATCAGGTCTTCGAAGGTGTCGGTAGCAGCGTTGTAACCGAATGCGCCCTTCTCGGAGCGAACGCGGTTAATAACGACTGCCGGCTCAGCACCTGCATTTGAAGCGATCGTACGCATCGGAGCTTCGAGAGCGCCGCGGATGATCTTAACGCCGAAGATCTGCTCTTCGTCATCAAGCTTCATCTTTTCGAGCTTGTCGATAGCGCGAACGAGAGCTACGCCGCCGCCAGGAACAATGCCTTCCTCAACAGCTGCGCGGGTCGCATGGAGGGCATCCTCAACGCGGGCCTTCTTCTCCTTCATCTCGACTTCGGTTGCAGCGCCAACGTGAATGACCGCTACACCGCCGACGAGCTTAGCAAGACGCTCCTGGAGCTTCTCGCGATCATAGTCAGAGGTAGTGTCCTCGACCTGAGCGCGGATCTGGGAGACGCGGGCCTTGATGGCATCCTTCTTTCCAGCGCCGTCGATGATCGTAGTGTTGTCCTTGTCGACAACGATTCTCTTGGCACGTCCCAGGTCGGTAAGGGTGAGGGACTCGAGCTTCACGCCGAGATCCTCGGTGATGCACTTGCCACCGGTCAGGATCGCGATGTCTTCGAGCATTGCCTTGCGGCGATCGCCGAAGCCCGGAGCCTTCACTGCGCAAACGTTCAAGGTGCCGCGGATCTTATTCACTACGAGAGTGGCAAGAGCTTCGCCCTCGACTTCCTCAGCGATGATGACGAGCGCGCGGCCAGACTTGGCAACTTGCTCGAGGATCGGGAGCAGGTCCTTCATGCTCGAGATCTTCTTCTCATTGATGAGAATGAGGGGATCATCGATCTCTGCCTGCATGCGATCCGGATTGGTTACGAAGTAGGGGCTCAAGTAACCGCGATCGAACTGCATTCCCTCTACGACTTCGAGGGTCGTCTCGAGGCCCTTGGCCTCTTCAACAGTGATGACGCCTTCCTTGCCGACCTTCTCCATAGCCTCGGCAATGATATTGCCGATCTCGGTGTCTGCGTTAGCAGAAATCGTTCCAACCTGCGCGATCTCATCGCGGCCCTTAGTTGAACGGCTCTGTTCCTTGAGGGACTCGATGGCCGTACGAACGGCGGCATCGATGCCACGCTTCAAGGACATAGGATCGTGGCCAGCAGCAACAAGCTTTAAGCCTTCGCGATAAATCGCATCAGCCAAAACGGTTGCGGTGGTCGTTCCGTCGCCGGCGATATCAGAAGTCTTGGAAGCAACTTCCTTGACCATCTGAGCGCCCATGTTCTCGAACTTGCCTTCGAGCTCGACTTCCTTAGCAACGGTTACGCCGTCTTTAGTGATAGTCGGAGCGCCGAAGCTCTTCTCGATAACGACATTGCGACCGCGAGGTCCCATGGTGACGCGAACGGCGTCAGCCAAAGTCTTCACACCCTTGAGGATCTGCTCACGGGCATCAAGACCAAATTCTAAAATCTTAGCCATGACTGTCTTCCTTATTAATTAGTTAACGAAAAATTACTCGAGAACGCCGAGTACGTCGTCTTCCCTCATGATGAGGTACTCAGTGCCTTCGATCTTGATCTCAGTGCCTGAATACTTGCCGAAGAGGATGCGATCTCCTTCACGCAAATCCAAAGGACGAACTGAGCCGTCCTCGAGAACGCGCCCCTTGCCGATAGCTACCACGCGGCCCTGCTGAGGCTTCTCCTTGGCGCTGTCCGGAATAAAGAGGCCTGAAGCGGTCTTCTCTTCGCCTTCAAGACGCTCAACGATTAGACGATCCTGTAAGGGTCTGATTTTCTTGTTGTTATTCTTGCTCATTCTAACTGATCCTCCAAAAATCAAGTTTGGGCTTGGTGTATTTCTGACCAAAGCGCCCTTTATATGCGCACGGGTCCGTCAATTTTCAAGGGCTCACCAGATAAAAATTGGCTAAAAGCTCACCAGACTGGCAGTTCCCTCGAAAGGTGCGGAGACTGTAGTATAAGAGCCCAATACGATCAAATTTAAGAAAGCTCCCTTATGACCGTAATGTCCAGTGGATTTAAGCCCTTAAAACGTGGAGATACCCTCGGAATAATTGCCCCATCTTCGCCGAGCGAACGAGAACGCATCGATAAGGGAGTGAGCTACCTAAGGAGCAAGGGCTTTAAAACTAAAATCGCCCTAGATCCAAGCCGGCAATACGGGAAGAAGGATTTCCTATTTTCGAGTGATTCAATCGCAGCGCGGGTTAAAGCTCTGCATGACCTTTTCGCAGACGATTCAGTTGCAACAATCATCACCACCCGTGGAGGTTATGGCTCAGTCGAGCTACTGCCGTACCTCGATTGGAAGCTCTTTAGGAAAAATCCCAAGCCCTTGGTCGGCTTCTCCGATACCACGGCATTGCTGACGATGTTGTATCAGAAATCAGGTCTCACCGCAGTTCATGGGCCGACCGTCGAGTCACTAAGCCGTATTGGAGAAAATCCCGAAGGAGAAGGCAATGCGGATTCATTATTCTCCCTGCTCGCGAATCGTCATTTCAAAATCAAGGCCGGCTTCAAGCCAAAATTCATTACGAAGGAGCGCTACGGGCGCGGGCCGCTGTTGGTCGGAAATCTGTCAGTGCTTTCATCACTTATGGGCACGCCCTTTGAGCCTGAGTTTGCGCGGCATATCATCTGCTTCGAGGATTCAGGCGAGAAGCCCTTCAGGATTCATCGGATGCTTTTGCAGATGAAGCTCGCTGGAAAGTTCAAGCGTGCAGCCGGTGTGCTTTTGGGAAGTTTTAATGATTGCGCGCATCCACAAGGTCTTGGACCGACGGCGGACGAGGTATTCAATGATATCTTTGCCGATAGCTCGTTTGCTGTCGCGCATTATCCAATATTCGGCCATGACAAAATGAATCGAGCGTTGCCGGTGGGGCGGACCGCCAGGTTGGATTTGAATGGGCTACAGCTACGCTAATCGGATAGACACGGAATGAAGCGAGGAGCCATACATCTCAGAGTCGGTTGGCAGCATTTTTGGCGGCAGCTTGGAAAAGTCGTGCGCAATCCGGTTTTGCTCGTGCTTACCCTCATTGGCAACTTGGTGCTATTTGCCGGTGCTGGCGTGTTCTTTCTCGTCGAGCATGAGGTAAATCCCAAAGTTTCAGGAATAGGGGACGCGCTGTGGTGGGCTTTTGTTACCATTACGACGGTTGGCTACGGCGATATCTTCCCGGTAACCACTGCCGGACGATTCGTAGCCGCGGGCATGATGCTCACCGGCGGGGTTCTCTTCCTTTCCTTTATTGCGCTGCTATCGAGCGCTTTTGTTGAAGTCGAGCTGCAGCAAATTGAACTGGAGGTTTCCGAGCTGCGAAGGAAGGTTTCTACCGTAGCTAAGCACTTGGAAAAAGAGCACTAACCTGCGCCCGCTGATTTCATAGTATAATAGAGGGGTGAACCCTGTTTGGGTCCTCCCTTTGGCACTTTTGGCTCCAATACTGGCGCTATCGGAAGAGCCCTGCGGAATGCCCTCTCAGGAAAGCTCTACCATTCGCGTAGTGGCCTCCGCCTCCTTCTGGCCCAACTTCTGGGGCAGCAAAGATTCCATCAAGTACCAGCTCATCGAGATCTATCGACACGCCGCTGAGAGGTTGCATCGGGAACAGCAGCAGCGGCGAGAAGCAGGCTGTGGTGCCTGTTCAGAGAGTCAGCCGGCCGAAGTGGTTCTTGAATCAGTCCCAGGAAAGTTCCTACTGGACTATGAGGGGGAGGAAGCCTGTGCACGGCGGCACGAACAAACCAGCCAGACTCCACTGCAATTTCCTGAACAGGAATTCGCCGATATAGAGAGCGTCGTCACGTGGTATGCCGACTTTAGCCGGGGGTACGGTGAATATGGCAGGCTGCTCTATTCGCAATGTGAAGGCGAGTGCAGTCCGCAATATCGGCTTCGGTTACGCGAAGAGAAGGGGGAACTCCTCGTCCGTACGGAAGTTGTTTGCGGACCAGCTCGCGATCGCGAGGAAAACTCTTATACTCTCAGCGCATCAATCGAACTTAACTGTGCTGTCAGCGAGTAAGGTATGAGTAAATCTCATCTTTGAGTTTGAGGCGAGTTTTGCGCAGTTTTTCCTCATCCCGCTCAGCTCCAAGTTCGATGCGGCTTTCCATCCGGGCAATTTGCTTGTCCACGCTCTCATATTCGTCGCAGAGGCGCAGAAAATGCTTATCAGAAAGCTTCAAATAATGGATCTTATCTTGATGCTCCGGAAATTCCGTCGCCAGGGTGTGGTGATGTCCTTCCATGCTGGTCTCCTCGTTAGTTCTACAAAAATTTTATCCTAGGCTGGTTGCAAGCTCAAGTGACGGAGGCTTTTCTCCGAAGTGGATCCTGAGCAATCTGATCAACTTTGGATTCTGACTTCAAAGCTTACCGCATTCTTTGAAGTGGAGCCGTCGTTT
>JAYRHW010000190.1:0-7403 GCA_041907145.1 Bdellovibrionota bacterium | reverse complement strand
TTTGCACTACGCGTATGTGCGCGACGCAAATTGCTTACGAAATCCGAACTGCAGATTTGCCCTGCAATTTCCGCAGCAGTCCACCGAATCTCCGCATTGGTTTGCTAAAGTTCTAGATGGACTTTGGGAGTCGATAGGTCCTGCCACGGCCTATGCACAAGAGCGATGTCGAGAGCCAACGGTCGTCGTTTTTGCGATTCCCGGGGGCGGCGTACGCCACGGACAGATCGGGGATATTGCTGCCTGGTCTCACATGGTCAATAACAATCCTTTGCTGAACGGATACCGCGTTGAGTTCGAGCCGTTGTGGTATTCGGGTGACACCAGAATCGAGGATGCCGCGAACTTGCTGCGACCCAAGATTGTTTCAAAGATGCAGGGCTACGGAGAGGACGATCGCTTTATTATCGTCGCAAACTGCCAGGGTGCCGTGGTGGCCTGGAAGATTCTCAATCAGGCTATTGAGCAGGGCCTAAGGCCCTTTCCCCTGGAGCAATACGCTGGATTTTTGTCCTTCGAGTTACCTCTTGCCGGTGGGTGGGCGCCCAACGCCCGCCCGTTGCAACAGCTTTGGTGGTGGATGGATTTCCTCAACGTTACGTACCTCAACAGTCCTCAGGCGGAAGATATGTACTATCAGTCGCCGTTGCTGCTCGAGATTGAGGGGCACGAGGAGCCGCAAGAACTCAGAATTCTTCGGCGCAACGGCATGGGAGGGTACATCTACCACAAGGATAGGGGCGATCGGATCTCTCCCCCGGGCGGCTATCAGACATATGATCATACTCCATGGGAGCGTCCTAATTATATCGAGAACCAGCGCATTCTCGCTGACCTGAAGCTCGTGGTTACCGGCATGGTGATGTCGGCGGTGCTCGATCGCCACTGTCCTGTCGCAGCTGAAGAGGACCCGCCGACGATGTGCAACTCCGGCGAGTGCGAGGAGCCAACGGCGACTCCGACAGCCACGCCAACTTCTACTCCAACTCCAACACCTACTCCGACAGCTACTTCGACGCCGACCCCAGTGACAACGGCGAGTGCTACCCCAACGCCAACTCCCACCCCGACTCCTATGCCAACCAATACTCCGACTCCAACGCCGACTCCGCTGGTGACGAATACGTCGACTCCAACGCCCACGGCCGGGCATGGTGGAGGTGGCGGATCGGGGGGTGGGGGCGGCGAGCCCTGCTCAGGAGTTATCGACGAATATCATCCCTGCTATTAGGAATCGGGCCTTGCTAAAGCCTAACTAATCAAGAACCTTTGGTTCGGAAAGCCCGAGCATTGAGAGCGTCGAGCGCAGCAACCCCTCGACTTTGTCCTTCTTAAGATCCATCAGCATCACCTTTTGCCCACGAGGAGCAAGGATACTACGGCCAAACTGCAGACCATCGGTCACGATTTGGGCCTTCTTGGGAATAAAGTCGCCGGTTCCCATGGCGGCAAGAACTGTAATTGGATCGTTAAGCTCAAAGTTCCTGCCTAAAGACAGCCCGAATGAGGAATAGAAATGGGACATTAACTTCAAGGTAAACGTGCCGGTCGCATCTAGTGCGCGCAGCTTTCGATAGCGGTCGAAAGGAATCGTCAGCTTCGAAGTAGTATCCCAGCTTACCAAATAAATAGGCAGGCCTGAGGACAGCACAACGTCGGCGGCATAGGGGTCGCAGTAGAAATTGAACTCCGCAAATGGCTTGTTGGTCTTGGGGTTGATTGGCCCCGTGTTGCCTGGAACTTTGAGCGCCCCTCCCATTATGAAAACACGGGAGATATATTTATGCGTTTGGTCGCCGACATGCATAATAAGCCGGGCAAGGTTAGTACAAGGACCTGTTACTACGTAATCAACTCGGCCTTGTGATTTTAGTTGTTTGAGTAATAACTCTGGAAGCTTCTTGCCTGGCTTGTGGATTTTAACCTTGGTGCCCTTCGGCAGCGACATATTGCATAGTCCATTTTCGCCGACGAATTCGACAGCATCGACGTTGCGTGCTCGATGCAAATGGGGCTGGAGGGGGCCGGCGGACCCCTGAATAACGGGGATTTTCGTAGCGCCGGCGTAAAATAGCACATCCGCGCTGTTGCGGGCGGTATTTGCTACCGAGCTATTCCCAAAGCAAGAGACGACCGCGCGCAGTCTCCGCGAGTGCTTCACGGCCAGCAAGATGGCCAGGGCGTCGTCCTCGCCCGTATCGCAATCAAGTATGAGTGGATGCAACTACATTCCTTCTGGGGGCTCTGTTTGTACATTGGAGAGGATCTCGATGGTGCCGGCAAGGCAGGGTACTTTTGCTACATAGACAGCAGCTTGCCGTGCCTCATCAGGGATCCTGGCGTTACCCACAAACGCACATTGTACTCCGCTTTCTGGGGAAACCCAATCCGACGCAGAATTTCCGACCATGAGGAGCGAATATCCGAAGCTGGCGAGAGTCCGCAGCGTTTCCCCCTTATTACGGCGAAAATCAGATCCCACGTGAATGCCAAGAAAATTATGCTCAGGCGAGCAATCGATGGTGTAGCCATCAAATCGCGAGAGGGACTTGCCCAGGAAATCTATGAAGTCGTGTGGACCGAAGACTGAAATTGAAGCCTGTCGATCTGCCCCGAAAGCCCACTCTTTGGCGTTGAAACGTGGCTGGCTGCCGCCGAATTCTGGAGAGACCGCTGGCGCCACTTCAACGAGGGAATCTCCGGCGTAGCTTCGAATCAGCTCCACAAGTTGATCATGCCCCGGCAGAGTGCGGATAACTTCTGTCCGACCCTGAAAGGAAATGAGATTGCCATTTTCTGCGAGGATTGGACCACTGAGCTGAAGCTGTTGTGCCAGAGCCTGAAGCTGCGGCAGAGGGCTGTCTGAGCACAGGCCCACCGAAATTCCGGCGGCCGATAATCGAGCCACCTCTTGCTGCAGCGCTTGGAGCTGCCGCGTTTCAAATTCTGCCGCCGAAGTTAGATTGTCGGGAATCAGGGTTCCGTTGACGTCCAGCAACACGCAGCGCTGGGGTAATTGAAGATTCGCCAGCCTTGATTGCATGGCTCCGATGCGCCGAACTGACTCCCAGAGCGGCTGGACTCTATTTGATACATTCTCAATCACGGAACGGATGGGAGCGTTCTCCAGGTAGCCGAAAAGTTCGTCGAGGGGCGCATGGACGGAGGGATCCAAGTCCCGCACACGCAGCGTGATGCCCAGTCGACGCTCGACATCGGTATAGAAGCGCGCGTTCAAGTCAAGTATCCGCTTAGAGAATTCAAGCTCATTGTCCAAATGAACGCTGGCACGAGCAGCTGGGCTAACAAACGGCAGCATATATGGCAGCCGGCCATGTTGGCCGCTGGGAAGTTCGACTACGAGGCCGCTGACGCCTAGGAGAAAGTCGCGCACGTCGCCGATATCGAACTTCTTGCGATCGTGAATTTCATACAGAACCACCGGTGAGATACTCATACCAAGAGACTTGATGAACTCCGGATGCCCCGTCTGAATCTGCGGTATAGCTCCTTGAACCGGAAAGTCAAGCATCTGTAATACATCGCGCAGAGTTCCGCCGGTATACAAGTCGTCATCCGTTATCATAACGGGTTGCCCTGCGAGACGTGCGCGCAGTCGATCGCACTGAATTTCCAGGGGTTCCGATCCTGGACGATGAGTCAGCCCAATCGCCCGGGTTCCGCCTACATAAAATAGGCGTGATACGGCGAGTTCATGTACGTTGTCCTGCATGAGAGGATCGAGGCTGATAACGGGTAGCCCCTGTGCTAGTTCGCGTACGCCCTGAATGAGGGGCTCCCCCTCGATGACATGAACCTCGATTTTACCGAGTGAGTCTGGTGAATCTCGGTGTGCGAGAGGATCGCGCAGCGCGCGTGCCAACTCAAGGAGTACTAGTTCGGAAAACTCCTCGTAGGCGACGGCGACAGCCTCGCGAACTGACCCCTCGGGTAGACGATGATGGTTGGCTATTCGAGCGCTCAACTCGCGAACAACGAGTTCCTTATCCTGTCGCGCCACGAAAACAAAGTCATGCGACTGGTCGACTCTCACGGTTTTGGTTTCACCTGGAGAGATTGATTGATGAATGATTGAAGTTTGCGCAGGCAATCGCCCGTCGGAAAAATTCGCGTGCGAAACATCCGACTCTCTGCCGCGATCGCTGGGGGATATGACATGTCCCTGGACATCGACTTGCAACGGCTGAAGCCCGTCGGCAGCTAGGTTCCGAGTATGCTCAAAATCTGGATGCAGCACGTGGTTCTCCCCAGTACGGTAAAGCTTGAAATGCATGAGAGACGGACGGCAGGTATGCCTAACCTTGGTGACGAGGTGTCTCTGGCTCTCATGTCCCTGGTGTGGGAAGGAAGCGAGGTATCACCACTTGTCGTGAACATCGTTGTCGCATCGCAGGTTCTCCTCCCTATGCGGGTGAAGCTTCTGCGGGGCGAGAATCGCCGGGTCCCTCCGAAGGTTGTGCGCCCTTTTTCAAGTCTTGAGCCGCGCGCCAACCTTGCTGAACCCAGTTGGGGGCCTGGTTGGTAGGGGGAAGGAGGGTTGCCCACTCCCACCACTTGTCAACGTAGCCCTCGATCTGCGGAGGCACCGGACTGATACGACCCGAGGCGATGGCCAGAAGGAGGCGGAACTTCGCGCCTTCGTTTTGGTCATTTTTGACTCGGGCGTAGGTCTCGGGACCACGGTCTTCCGCCAGATCACGTTCTTTGCGCATCACATCGAGCTCGGCCTTTCGGAACAGCAAATCCCAGTAGTCACTGAGTTCGCAGGTCTCGCCGACTCGCTGTAGGCAAAGATCGATCTCTACCCGCTCAGCGACCCCTTCGACTTGGGTGTAGCCCATGAAGAAGGCCTGCTGCGCGGGTTGCTTCCAGCCGTTGGCGCTGGCGTTGCCTCGATGTTTGACCGCCATGACTTCCTCGACTGCCTGGATGACCTCTGGCGCCTGAGGCGACAAATGATCGGGAATTCGGCATGAGTAGTCGATTTCGATTACCCGCTGACCCTTCATTTCAGGGTTGCGGGACTCTACCGGCCCTCGGAAGAGCTTGCACTTGAAAGCACCTTCAACTGCGAGATGAACGCGGGCGTTGAGCCGCTGCTGTAGCGCTGGGCGCCACTGCAGGACCTGGAGGCTGAGTTGATCAAGAACCAGCCCCGCATGCTTCTTGAATTCATAAACGGGACTCATGATGACGTATCTCCTAACGAGTGTGGTTTGTGGAATCCGACGCCAGCAGGGCTCCTGCTCATAGGCAGAGCCGTCCTGGCGTCAGAGTTCCCAAATCACCTGAAGGGAGAATGTCTGGAGCGTAATAAACCGCTGCATAAAACCTAAATTCTGCCGTCTGCCTCTCGGCCCGCCTCAACAAGAAAGTATGGCGGAGCGAGAAGCAGCGAATGTTCTTTCTACTCGACGCAGCAATTTTTGGACTGGTGTCATCGCACGACGAACCGTTGCGCAGAGTATAAATCGAGCCTTGGCTCTAGACGTGGGGTCTCATCGCATCTTGCAAACTTCTAACGGGTTGCAAATGAATCGGCGGTTCCGTTCGTAAATCCATGAGGGAACGTGCCTTTGGCGATTGATAGTGAACACCCTTTGCATGAATTCCTTATGCTTTCCTAACAAAGAGAGGATCTCGCCGTGCTGTCAGATAGTTCCGAGAGGCGGACGTGTCTGCGTGGCGTTCATGCAGCTTGACTATGATCGTTGCTGTCCTTAGGGTGATAATCGACTTGGAAACCTACAACCGTGGATTTGATTCGTGCATCAAAGTTCCCATCCTGAAGCTCAACACGAAGCTCGGCAGCTCGATCCGCAGCAGGTGCGCGCAAAATTCGTTCTCGCTGTGCTCGATCCCGATACGGCAGCGCGCGTGCAAGATCTTTGGGTGCGGCTCTCGGCAGTCGGAATTCGCACGCCGATTGACGATGGCGAGCCGCCGCATATTTCACTCGGTGGAGTTGAGCTGCTGCGTGAGTCTGAATTTCTCGAGGGGCTAGGGCCTCACAGCACGCATTTGCCTTACACATTTCATTTTTCTCACGTTGGTGTATTCGGCAATGGCTCGTTTTACTGGCTGGGAATTCCATCGCATGCGGGACTAGAAGCGCTTCATAGAGACGTTCATGAGCTGTTAGTGAATTCGAGCCCCGAGACGCCCGATATAATGTATGCACCTGGACGCTGGGTGCCGCACTGCACTGTTGCGCGGGACGTTCGGCCCGAACAGTTGGCAGTGTTGTGGGATGTAATGAGAACTTTCGATATGGGCCTGCCCGTCTCTCTGTCTCGATTCCAGTTGGTTGATGTTAGTTATCCTCGAATTAATGTACCGGGCGGCCAAGTATGATGCAGGTTTCACCGCGAGGATTAACTGCGGAGCAGAGAGTGGATATAGACCAGGCGATAGTGACTGTCGCAGCGCATCTCGAATCGCTGCAAGCTCGCATTGTGAATGATTTCCGCAGTCCGACTGGTGTCAGCAGCAAGGGAGACGGGAGCACGGTCACGGACACCGATCCCTGGGTTGAGAATCAGCTTACGCCAGTCTGTTTGACCGCAATTCCTGGTTCCTTCGTAGTCGGCGAGGAGACCGTTCACAACTATCAAGACCGTTACGCCGAGATTTTGGAGCATGAGTTCGTATGGGCCATCGACGGGATCGACGGCACGCAGAATTTTATCAATGGCTCACCGTTGTTTGCGCCCTCAGTGGGGTTGTTGCAGAGAACGCCGCAGGGGCATGTCTGCGTCGGCGGGGCCGTATTGTTCCCTGCGCTTGGTGAGCTGTACTACAGCCGCAACGGTGCCGTGATTCTAAAGGATCTGGCTTGTGGCGAGGAGTCAATGGTTCAGTCGAGGACACCAACGCTTGGTTCACACTCTATGATTACAGCGCCCGATAATCTGGCTAAGTTAATCCGCACCGATGAGCGGGGGCCGGCAGTAAGGGTGCAAGGCTGTGCGGTGGCCGATATTTTGTATGTGGGAAAGGGAGCATTTGCCGGCACTATCTCAGATTATGCGTTGTGGGACTTTGCCGGCGCTTTGGCGCTAGCCCAGCTGCTTGGGGTGAGACTGCAAGACGCTCATACCGGTCAAGTTAAGACCGCCTTCGCTGTCGATGATTTTGAAGCAGGTTCGCTAAAGCGGCAGTGGTGCCTTGCGGAGCGATACATACTGTCACGGCCAGAACATTTTAATTTTGTGAGGCAGCAGTTTCAGCTGACAGAGGAGTAGTAAAGTGTTGCAAGCTCTGCGATCCGTCATCGAGGGGATAGCCAGCAGTCTCGATCCAAGCGCAAGACTCGGAGAGGCAAAAGACGATCTCAGCGGCCTCCGATTGAAGACCGATGAAAATGCTGGCCTTCGAATTAC